>JALOAS010000013.1 GCA_023228705.1 Ottowia sp.
TTGATCGCGCCCGAGAGGATCGCCCAAACCCGTCCAATCAAGACTGAGTGCCGCGGCTCCAGCAGTGCCTGCGCACTGCTGGACGGCACGAAGAAGGCCAGACTCTGTCCGGCCTGCACCCTGCAAGGGCAAAGCGCAGGCATGGCCCGTGCCATGGCGAGCATTTGCAACGCCGAGTGGGCGGATTGTGACGGTCAAAGCGGGCATGAGGGATTTGTTCTCAGCCTCTCAGTCATGGTGCCTGTTGCGCCGCCGCACGTGTTGCAGCACGGTGGTGGCAATTTCTTCTATGGACTTGGTCGTCGTGGAAAGCCAGCTGATGTCGTAGCGCCGCATCATGGCTTCTGCCTCGCTGACTTCCATGCGGCAGTTGGCCAGCGAAGCATATTGCGAGTTGGGGCGCCGCTCTTCGCGGATTTCCGCCAGCCGCTCCGGCGCGATGGTCAGGCCAAAGATCTTCTTGCGGTGCGGAAGCAGCGCCGAAGGCAGCCGGCGCCGCTCGAAGTCTTCCGGAATCAGCGGGTAGTTGGCCACCTTGATCCCGAACTGCATGGACAGGTAGATGCTGGTCGGCGTCTTGCCGCTGCGGCTGACGCCAACCAGGATGACGTCGGCACTCTCCAGGTTGCGCGCGCTCTGGCCGTCGTCGTGCGCCAGGCTGAAGTTGATGGCGTCGATGCGGTCATGGTACGCCTGGTTGCGCGTGATGTCGGGGAACCGGCCCACGCGGCCCAGCGCCTTCACGCCGAGCTCGGTCTCCAGCGGCTGCACGAAGGCGCTGAACATGTCCATCAGCTTGCCTTCGCAGTTGTTGCGCAGCACGTTGAGCACGTCCACGTCGACCAGCGTGCTGAACACGACGGGGCGCACGCCTTCCTTCTGGTAGGTGGCGTTGATTTTTTCAACGGCACGCATCGCCTTGGCCGGGCTGTCGACAAACGGCATGCGGACCTGGCGCACCGGGATCTGGAACTGCGCGAGGATGGCTGTGCCAAACGTCTCTGCCGTGATGGCGGTGCCGTCGGAAACAAAGAAAACGGTGCGTTCGTTCATGTCTGGATGCGAGGATGGCTGGCGCAGGGCCGGTGACAGGGCGTACCTCTCTACAATCACCGACATTATGCGGATCTGCAATCACCGATTGCGTACGCTCAAAGAACACCGATCGGGCCGCCGGCCGGCCCGAGGCGACCGCGCGCCGGCAGCAGCCCGGGTGCGGCGGTCGCTGCGCTGCAAAGAATTTCAATCTCCGGAGTGTTTTCCATGTCTCAGCGTTTTGAAGCGACGGCTCTGGTTGTTCCGTTCGAGCAACTCAGGATGAGCGATGTCGAGGCGGTTGGCGGCAAGAACGCCAGCCTGGGCGAAATGATCTCGCAATTGCCGCAGGGGGTCCGCGTGCCCACCGGCTTTGCCACGACGGCGCATGCGTTTCGCCAGTTCCTGGCGCATGACGGGCTGGCCGATCGCATCCGCGAGCGGCTGGCAACGCTGGACGTGGACGACGTGCGCGCGCTGGCGCGGGCCGGCCGCGAGATTCGCGGCTGGATGGTCGAGCAGCCGTTTCCCGCCGACCTGCGCGCGGCGATCAGCGATGCGTTTGCGCAGCTTGCCGGTGGCGACGAGAGCGCCAGCTTTGCCGTGCGCTCCTCGGCCACGGCCGAGGACCTGCCCGACGCGTCGTTTGCCGGGCAGCAGGAGACCTTTCTCAACGTGGTGGGCATCGACGCCGTGCTGATCCAGATGAAAGAAGTCTTTGCCAGCCTCTACAACGACCGCGCGATCAGCTACCGCGCGCACCGCGGGTTTGCGCACGACGCGGTGGCGCTGTCGGCGGGCGTGCAGCGCATGGTGCGCTCGGACCTGGGCGCCGCCGGCGTCATGTTCACCATAGACACCGAAAGCGGCTTTGACCAGGTGGTGTTCATCACCAGCAGCTACGGCCTGGGCGAGACCGTCGTGCAGGGCGCCGTCAACCCGGACGAGTTCTACGTGCACAAGCCCATGCTCGAGGCCGGCAAGCAGGCGGTGATCCGGCGCAGCCTGGGCAGCAAGCTCATCCAGATGGTCCTTGCCAGCCCCGAGGAGCAGGCCGCAAGCGGCGAGCTGATCAAGACCGTGGACGTGCCCACTGAGCAGCGCAACCGCTACTCGCTGAGCGACGAGGACGTGCAGGAGCTGGCACGCTACGCGCTCGTCATCGAGCGCCATTACGGCCGTCCCATGGACATCGAATGGGGCAAGGACGGCAAGGACGGCCAGCTGTACATCCTGCAGGCGCGGCCCGAGACCGTCAAGAGCCAGCAGCAGGGCCAGATCGAGCGCCGCTACAGGCTCAAGGGCGACGGCACCGTGCTGACCGAAGGGCGGGCCATAGGCCAGAAGATAGGCACGGGCCCGGTGCGCCTGGTCATGGACGTCTCGGAAATCGACCGCGTCCAGGCAGGCGACGTGCTGGTGACCGACATGACCGACCCCAACTGGGAGCCGGTGATGAAGCGGGCCAGCGCCATCGTCACCAACCGCGGCGGCCGCACCTGCCATGCGGCCATCATCGCGCGCGAGCTGGGGATCCCGGCCGTGGTCGGCTGCGGCAACGCCACCGAGGTGCTCCAGGAGGGTGCACTGGTGACCGTGAGCTGCGCGGAGGGTGACACCGGCCGCGTCTACGACGGCCTGCTGGAAACCGAGGTCACCGAGATACGGCGCGGCCAGATGCCGGAGATCGCGACCAAGATCATGATGAACGTGGGCAACCCGCAGCTGGCGTTTGACTTTGCCCAGCTGCCCAACGACGGGGTGGGGCTGGCGCGGCTGGAGTTCATCATCAACAACAACATAGGCGTCCATCCCAAGGCCATCCTGGACTATCCGCAGGTTGATGCCGATCTCAAGAAGGCGGTGGAGAGCGTGGCCCGCGGCCACGCCAGCCCGCGCGCGTTTTATGTCGACAAGGTGGCCGAGGGCGTGGCGACCATTGCCGCCGCATTCTGGCCCAAGCCGGTGATCGTGCGGCTGTCGGACTTCAAGAGCAACGAATACCGCAAGCTCATAGGCGGCAGCCGCTACGAGCCGGAAGAAGAAAACCCGATGCTCGGGTTTCGCGGTGCGTCACGCTACATCAGCGAGGAGTTCCGCGAGGCGTTTGCCATGGAATGCGAGGCGCTGCGCCGGGTGCGCAACGACATGGGGCTGGTCAACGTGCAGGTCATGGTGCCGTTCGTGCGCACGCTGGGGCAGGCCGAACGCGTCGTTGCGCTGCTGGCCGAGCAGGGGCTCAGCCGGGGCGAGAACGGGCTGAAGGTCATCATGATGTGCGAGCTGCCGAGCAACGCCGTGCTGGCCAAGGAATTCCTGCAATATTTTGACGGCTTTTCCATAGGATCCAACGACCTCACGCAGCTGACGCTGGGGCTGGACCGCGACTCCGGGCTGGAATTGCTGGCGCGTGACTTTGACGAGCGCGACCCGGCCGTGCTGGCCCTGCTCAGGACCGCCATTGCTGCGTGCAGGGCGCAGGACAAGTACGTCGGCATCTGTGGCCAGGGCCCCAGTGACCATGCCGATTTTGCGCGCTGGCTGGTGGGCGAGGGCATCCTCTCCATCTCGCTCAACCCGGACACGGTCATGAGCACCTGGGAGATGCTGGCGCAAGATTGATCATCGATGATCTTGCCGCTGCGCGGCATCTGGATGTTGGACGTTTGGCGTTGAGCGTGTGGCGTCAAGCATGACGGATGACGGATGACCTCGCTTGCGCATCGATGACCGCGCCGCTGCGCGGCGGCAATGACTGCGGCTGCGCAGCCATGATGAAGACGTTGAGCGAAGTGCGTCTGGCGTTGAGCGTGGTGGGGCTCACGCTGGACGCTGGACGACTTATACGCTGGACGGCCAGGTGCTGGACGGCCAACGGTCTTCAGCAGGCCGATGCAGCCGTTGCGCCTGGCGCATCGGCCGTGCCGGAGGCGACAACATCGCGCCAGGGGGCAGCAGCACGCGTGTCCGTTAATCAGGAAAGCGCTTGCTCACGTAACGCGAGCCGGCCAGGCCAAAGCGCCACGGCAGGCCCGGGGTTTTGTGCACGCCTATGCGCGGGCCACAGGCCACGCGGATGCGCGCATCCGGGTCGCGCTCCCAAATGACAAACGGCGGCGCGTCCAGCGCCAGGCCATACAGGTCCATGGTGATGTCCAGCGCCTCGCCGACGCGGCCGGGCCCGGCGCACAGAAGGTGCTCGTTGTCCATGCCGCGACGCGCACGCATCTGCTCCAGCCCCTGCGTGGGCTGCAGCGCGCGGATCAGGATTCCGGCGCCGCGGCCAGCCTCGCGGCACACGAAGTTCAGGCACAGGTGGATGCCGTAGGTGAGGTACACGTACGCGTGGCCCGGTGGCCCGAACATGACGCGGTTGCGCGGGGTGGGGCCACCGTGGCAGTGCGATCCGGGCTCGGTCTGGTCGTACGCTTCCACCTCGACGATGACGCCGCCCACGCCGTTGACCAGCAGCGTTGCGCCGATCAGCGTGGGCGCAATGATGGCGGCGTCGCCGGCAAAATCGTCCTGCACCAGTTGTCTGCGCGTGGACACATCCGTCGCCTGCACGCCAGTCGCATCACTCATTGACGAGCACGAGCTTGCCCTTGACTGCGCGCGAGGCCATGCGCGCGTAAGCGGCCTTGAGCTCGCTCATGGGCAGCGTGCTGTCTATGTGCGGCTTGATCTTGCCGGCCGCGTACCAGCCGGCCAGTTCCCGCATGATGGCGGCGTTGGCGTCGGGCTCGCGCCGGGCAAATGCACCCCAGAACACGCCCACGATGCTGGCACCCTTGACCAGCGCCAGGTTGATGCGCAGGCTGGGGATCTGGCCGGCGGCAAAGCCGATCACCAGGTGCCGCCCGCGCCAGGCGATGGAGCGGAACGCCGGCTCGGTGAGGTCGCCGCCCACCGGGTCGTAGATCACGTCCGGGCCCAGGTCGCCGGTGAGCTCTTTCAGGCGTGCACGCAGGTCCTGGCTGCCGTAGTTGATGGTCTCGTCCGCGCCCTGCGCCTTGCAGTACGCGCATTTGTCGTCGGTCGATGCGGCCGCGATGACGTGCGCGCCGGCCAACTTGGCGATCTGTATCGCTGCCGTGCCGACGCCGCCGGCCGCGCCCAGCACCAGCACGGTCTCGCCGGCCTGCAGTTGCCCGCGGTCGAGCAGGGCGTGGTGGCTGGTTCCATAGATCATGATGAACGCCGCGGCGTCCACCGCCGGGAACCCGTCGGGCAGGGGCATGCACAGCTCGGCGGGGACCACCGCATGCGTTGCAAAGCCGCCGGTGCCGCTCAGGCAGGCCACGGCCTGGCCGGGTTGCAGGTTGCTGACGTTGTCTCCCACCGCGTCGACCACGCCGGCAAATTCGGAACCGGGAACGAAAGGCAGCTCGGGCTTGAACTGGTACTTGCCCTGCACGATCAGGCTGTCGGGGAAGTTCAGGCTCGCGGCCTGGATGCGCACCCGGACCTGCCCCGGGCCGGGCGCTGGCATGGGCAGCTCCTTCCAGGTCAGGGCATCGACGCCCACGGGATTTTCACAGAGCCAAGCGTGCATCACGCACCTCCTTTGCAGCCATTTTTCACGAAACCCACATGATAGGCGACTCCCTGTGCCTGCCAGTCACGCCAGCAAGTGCCCACAGCTGGCGCAGAGCCATCTACAATTCGTTGCGACTGAACCCGTATTTTTCACGATGCGGTGCGGTGATTTTGCGCGGACATCGCGCAGCCGGCGCGGGCGCCACATGCGGGCCAGGGGTGTTCTCATGAAGATTCTGCTTTGCAACGACGATGGCTTTCTGGCGCCGGGGCTGCTTGCGCTGCATGCGGCGCTGCAGCAGGTGGCCGAAGTCGACGTCATCGCGCCCGAGCGCAACAACAGCGCGCGCTCCAACGCGCTGACCACCGACGCGCCGCTGTACGTCCACCAGGCGGAAAACGGCTTTCGCTACGTCACCGGGACGCCTGCAGACTGCGTGCACCTGGCGCTGACCGGCATCCTGGACTACCGGCCGGACCTGGTTGTTTCCGGCATCAACAACGGCGCCAACATGGGCGACGACACGATCTACTCGGGCACCGTTGGCGCCGCCATGGAGGGCTACCTCTTTGGCATCCCGGGGATCGCGTTTTCGCAGGTGGAGCGCGGCTGGCGGCACCTGGATGCCGCCGCGAGCGCCGCAGCGGACCTGGTCCGGCGCGTGGGCAGCGGGCACGGCCGCGACGCCGCACCCTGGCTGCTCAACGTCAACATCCCCAACCTGCCGGCCGGCGAGCTGCGCGCGCCCAGGGTGTGCCGGCTGGGGCGGCGCCACCACGCCAAGGAAGCCATCGTCATGGCCGATCCGCGCGGCGAGCCCGTGTACTGGATAGGCGGTGCCGGAGGGGCCATGGATGCCGCCGATGGCACCGACTTTGACGCCACGGCGCGGGGCCACATCGCGGTCACGCCGATTTCGGCCGACCTGACCGACCATGACGCGCTGGCGTATTGGGCGCAGGGCCTGAAGCGCAGTGCGCGCATGGATTCCACGCCGTGAGCGATACCGCGCCGCGTCCCGCGTTCCCCGCTCGCGTCAGGCTCGGGCCCGGCACCAAGCCGGCCAACACGACGGTGGGACGGACTGCGCCGGCCGCAGATGGACAGGCGGGCGGGCGCAGCCGTCAGCAGGCGCCGGTGTTCCGCGACCGCCAGCGCCTGCCGGCGCGGGCGCAAATGGTCGAGCAGCTGGCGCGCAACGGCATTCGCGACCCGCGGGTGCTGCAGGCCATGGCCAGCGTGGACCGGCACCTGTTTGTCGATTCGGCGCTGGGCTCGCGCGCGTACGAGGACACGGCGCTGCCCATTGGCCTCGGGCAGACCATTTCCAAGCCCAGCGTCGTGGCGCGCATGACCGAGCTGCTGCTGCAGGGTGGCGTCACCGGCGGGGACGGGCGGCTGGGCCGCGTGCTGGACATTGGCACCGGCTGCGGCTACCAGGCGCTGGTGCTGGCGCAGCTGGCGACCGAGGTGTACAGCCTGGAGCGGCTGCGCGCCCTGCACGAGAAGGCCCGCGCCAACCTGCGCCAGCTGCGCGTGCCCAACATCCACCTCATCCTTGGCGACGGCATGGCCGGCTTTGGTTCCGGCGCGCCGTACGCCGGGATCCTGGCCGCGGCCGGCGGCCAGCAGGTGCCGCGTGCCTGGGTCGAGCAGCTTGCAGTGGGCGGGCGCATCGTGGCGCCGGTGGCTGCTGCGGCCAGCCGGCAGGCGTTGACGCTCATAGACAAGACGGCCGACGGCGTGCGACAGACGGTTTTGGAGGACGTTTGTTTCGTGCCTCTAAAATCAGGGGTCGGTTAGCGGTCCGGCCCGCTTGCGGGCAGGGGCTGGAACAGGCAGTTACTTGCAACACACAAATTGTTCGGGATGCATCTATGTTCTTGAAAGGTCGCCAGGCAGGGCTGGCGCTGGCTCTTGCCACAGCTTTGCTTGCGGGCTGCTCGTTGACGTCAACGTCCCGGGCGCCGGTTGAAAGCCGCGGCGGCCAGGCGGGCGGCATCGATCCGGCCACGCTGCCGGGCGCTGAAAATGCCGGCAAGCCGGGCTACTACACGGTGCGCCCCGGCGATACGGTGTTCAGCATTTCGCGCGCAAACGGTCAATCCTGGCGTGACATCGCACGCTGGAACGACCTGCCCGACGCCAACGTCATCGAGGTGGGGCAGGTCCTGCGCGTCGTGCCACCTGTGGGTGTCGCGCCAGCCGTCGCGACCCGGCCGGTCACCTCGGGCCCGGATGCGACCGCGTCCGCCGGCAAGAGCTCGGCCAGCGCGTCCAGCACGCCCCGCGCGGAGAAGCCCGCAGCACAGACGGCGGCAGCGGCCAGCAACATCAAGTTTGCCTGGCCCGCCAAGGGCACCCTCCTGGCGCGCTTTGACGGCGAGAAGAACAAGGGCATCGCCATAGGCGGCAAGGCCGGCGACCCGATCCGGGCCGCGGCTGACGGCAGCGTCGTCTACGCCGGGGCCGGCCTGCGCGGCTACGGCAACCTGGTCATCGTCAAGCACGACGATACGTTCCTGACCGCGTACGCGCACAACCAGAAGCTGCTGGTCAAGGAAGACCAGAAGGTCAGGCAGGGGCAGGTGATTGCCGAGATGGGGTCGTCCGACGCCGATCGCGTCAAGCTGCACTTCGAGCTGCGCCGGGACGGCAAACCCGTGGATCCGCTGCCGTACCTGCCTGCGCAGTAATGCCGGCCAGTCCGGCGCGGCAAACGGCGCACAGGGCATGACCGCAACCGAGACGCCAGCGCAGGAGGCCGATCCGCCGGCCGATGGCCGCCTGCACGTCACCGCGCTGGACCTGGACGCCAAGGGCGTGGCGCACCGCGCCGATGGCAAGGTGGTCTTTGTCGAGGGCGCGTTGCCGGGCGAAGAAGTGTCCGCGCAGATCCATCGCAGGAAGAACAACTGGGAAGCCGGGACGCTGACGGCGCTGCACCAGGCGTCCAGCCAGCGCGTGGTGCCACGCTGTCCGCATTTCGGTCTGCACCAGGGGGCGTGCGGCGGCTGCAAGATGCAGCACCTGGACGCATCCGCGCAGGTGGCCATCAAGCAGCGCGCGCTGGAGGACCAGTTGTGGCACCTGGGCAAGGTGCGTCCGGACCGCATTTTGCCGCCCATAGAGGGGCCGTCCTGGGGTTACCGCTACCGCGCGCGCCTGTCGGTGCGCCACGTGCGCAAGAAGGGCGAGGTGCTGGTGGGGTTTCGCGAGCGCAAGAGTCGCTACGTGGCCGACATGCGCGAGTGCCACGTGCTGCCCCCGGCCGTGAGCCGGCTGCTGCTGCCGCTGCGCAGCCTCATCCACGGCATGGACGCGCAGGAGACCTGCCCGCAGATCGAGCTGGCCTGCGGCGACGCCACGCTGGCGCTGGTGCTGCGTCACCTTGAGCCGTTGTCCGGGCCGGACCGGGAGCGCCTGCACGCGTTTGCCGCCACGCATGGCGTGCAGTGGTGGCTGCAGCCCAAGGGGCCGGATACGGCGCATCCGCTGGACCCGAAAGACGCCGCGCTGCATTACACGCTGCCCGAGTTCGGCCTGCGGCTGGAGTTTCTGCCCACCGATTTCACGCAGGTCAATCCGCACATCAACCGCGTCCTGGTGCGGCTGGCGCTGCGCTGGCTGCAGCCACAGCCGCACGAGCGCGTCATCGATTGGTTCTGCGGCCTGGGCAATTTCAGCCTGCCGATTGCCACACGGGCCGCCAGCGTTCTGGGCGTGGAAGGCAGCGCGGCGCTGGTCGGGCGTGCCCGCGACAATTACCAGGCCAACCTGAACGCGCGCGGTGGCCACGGGCTGGGTCAGGCTGAGTTTGCCGTTCGCGACCTGTTCCAGATGGAGCCGGTGCAGCTCGTGCGTGACGGCAGCGCCGACCGCTGGCTCATCGATCCGCCGCGTGATGGCGCTTTTGCGCTGGTCAAGGCGCTCGCAGCAATCCACCAGTCACGGCTGGGTGCAGAAGCTGCCGAACCGCTGCCTGCCGAGGCCGATGGTTGGCGGCCGCCGCGACGCATTGTCTACGTCAGCTGCAACCCGGCCACGCTGGCGCGTGATGCCGGGCTGCTGGTGCATCAGGCCGGCTACCGCTGTGTCGCCGCCGGCGTCATCAACATGTTCCCGCACACGGCGCACGTGGAGAGCATGGCGGTGTTTGACCTGGTGGCACCTGCGCCGGTGGGCGCATGATGATCGTGTGTGTGGGAGGCCAGCCCCCTGGCTGATGCGGCGGTTGATTCACGCTGGACGTTGAGTGTCGCGCATGACGGATGACCTCGCTGGCGCTTCGTATGACCGCGCCGCTGCGCGGCGGCAATGACTGCGGCTGAGCCGCCATGATGGGGAGGTTGAGCGTTTGAAGAGGTTGAGCGTTGAGCGTGGTGGGCACACGCTGGACGCCGAACGCTTGACGCCAAACCTTCATCAGCCGCCGCAGGCGGCTTTCATCCAAGGCCTGCAAGGCCGGGATCATCGGTCATCAGCGGCCAATCGCGGCGAGGGCGCCATGGGGAGGTTGGGCGTTTGGCGTTGAGCGTTTGGCGTTGAGCGTTTGGCGTGGCGCATGACGGATGACCTCGCTGGACGCTGAACGCACAACGGTTTTTCGTCGGAGGCCAGCCTCTGGCCGATGAGTGGTTGCGCGTGGCGTGGCGGTTGTTCTTGCGGTCAATCGCGGCGAGGCGCCGCTCCACACGTGCGCGGTACATGGCGGTTTTTTTGGAGGCCAGCCCCCTGGCCGATTCGGCGGTTGATGGGCGGCGGTGGTTGTTCGCTCGGCCAGATCGCGGCGAGGGCGCCGCTCCGTCAAAACAGAATGCCGACGCTGGCGCGTCGCCGTCTCGCTACGCGATCCGGCCGAGCAAAAGGTACTCCAGGAGTGCCTTCTGTGCGTGCATTCTGTTTTCAGCCTCGTCCCAGACGACGGACTGGGGCCCGTCTATGACTTCGGCCGCGACTTCCTCTCCGCGGTGCGCCGGCAGGCAGTGCATGAACAGCGCGTCGGGCTTGGCCACGGCCATCATCCTGGCATCGACGCACCAGTTGGCAAACGCCTGCTCGCGCGCCTGCTTCTCGGCCTCGTAGCCCATGGACGTCCACACGTCGGTGGTGACCAGGTCAGCGCCGGCGCAGGCCTTCATGGGGTCGTCGAACATTTCCCACTGGCCGCTGCCGCTGCCGACGCGTCCTATGGCGGCCAGCTCGCGGTCCAGCTCGTAGCCGTGCGGCGTGCAGACGCGCAGCGTGAACCCCAGCAGCATGGCGGCCTGGGCCCAGGTGTTGGCCATGTTGTTGCCATCGCCTATCCAGGCCACGATGCGGCCACGGATGTCGCCGCGGTGCTCGATGAAGGTGAAGATGTCGGTGAGGATCTGGCAGGGGTGGTATTCGTTGGTCAGGCCGTTGATGACCGGCACGCGCGAGTACTCGGCAAAGCGCTCCAGGCGGCGTTGCTCAAAGGTGCGGATCATGATGATGTCGGTCATGCGGCTGATCACCCGCGCCGTGTCCTCTATGGGTTCGCTGCGCCCGAGCTGGCTGCCCTGGCTGGTCAGGTGCACGACCGAGCCGCCCAGCTGGTACATGCCCGCTTCAAAGCTGACGCGCGTGCGCGTGCTGGCCTTCTCGAAGATCATCGCCAGCGTGCGGTCGTGCAGCGTCCGGTGCTTTTCATAGGCCTTGAACTTGCGCTTGATCAGCGCCGCGCGCTCGAACAGGTAGGCGTATTCGTCCGCACGGAGATCGGAAAACTGCAGGTAGTGCCGGATGGCCGCAGCGCTCATGCCTGCTCCTTGTCGTCCAGGAAGGCGCGCACCAGCGGCGCCAGGATGGAAACCATTTCATCGGCCTCTGAGGTGTCGAGGATCAGCGGCGGCACGAGGCGCACGACGTTGCCCGCGGTGACGCTGATGAGCAGTCCTGCGTCCAGCGCACGCTCCATGAGCACGCCGCAGGGACGCGCAAGCTCCAGGCCCAGCATCAGCCCCTGGCCGCGGATTTCGCGCACGCCGGGGTGCTCGCCCAGCGCCGCTTGCAGCGCCTGCTTCAGGTGCGCGCCCACGCGCCCGGCATGCGCGACCAGCCCGTCTTCTTGCATGATGCGCAGCGTCTCCACGCCCGCTCGCATGGCCAGTGGATTGCCGCCAAACGTGGTGCCGTGGTTGCCGCGGCCAAAGATGCGCGCGGCGCGCGGCCCGGCCACGACGGCGCCAACCGGAACGCCCGCGGCCAGCCCCTTGGCCAGCGGCATCACGTCCGGCACGATGTCCGCCCACTGGTGGGCAAACCACTTGCCGGTGCGGCCCATGCCGCACTGCACCTCGTCGACCATCATGAGCCAGTGGTTGGCGTCGCAGAGCGCGCGCACCTGCTGCAGGTACCGCGCCCGCATGGGGTTGACGCCGCCTTCGCCCTGTATCGTTTCCAGGAACACGGCCACCACGTCCGGGTTGTCCCGCGTGGCCTGCTCCAGCGCGGCCAGGTCGTTGGCCGGCACCCGGATGAAGCCGCCCAGCAGCGGCCCGAACCCCTCGCGCACCTGCGGATTGGCCGTGGCGCTGAGCGTGGCGATGCTGCGGCCGTGGAACGCGTGCTCATAGACAACGATCTGCGGCTCTGCAATGCCCCGGTCATGCCCGTACTTGCGCGCCAGCTTGAGCGCGGCCTCGTTGGCTTCCAGTCCCGAGTTGCAGAAGAACACGTTCTCCATGCCCGACAGCTCGCACAGCCGCGCGGCCAGCTTCTCCGCATTGGGCACGTAGTAGTAGTTGCTGCAGTGGATCAGCCGTGCCACCTGGTCCTGCAGCGCAGGCACCAGCCCGGGGTGGGCATGGCCCAGCGTGTTGACCGCGATGCCGGCCAACCCGTCCAGGTAGCTGCGGCCGTGCACGTCCCACAGCCTGCACCCCTTGCCATGGGTGAAGGCAACCGGCAGGCGGCCGTAGGTGTTCATGACGTGGGGCTGCTGCAGTTCGGGAGCGTGGTTCATCGGGCAGGTCCTGACGCGATGCGTCGCAAGAAAGAAAAAGGCCGCAGGGCGACTGTAAACAGGGATTTTAAGAGCCTGCCTGCCGGTTGCCGGCCGGCTGGAAAGGCCCCGCCCGTGGCCGCGCAGGAAATCCATCCTACCGTGATACCGTACAAGGGATGCTGGCGCTGGCGCAAGGGTGGCGCAAATGCCGCGGGCGTGATGCATGGGGCAGAGGAGCGGCAAGGGCGAGGGCAGCGGCGTCATTGACAGCTTTGCCGCCGTGCAGCGCAGTTGCCTGGCCTGCCATGAAGCGTATCGCCCGGATTTTGTGTGGCGCTTCTGCGGCAGCAGTTGGCGCGGTGCAAAATCAGGGCAAGCTGCGGCAGGCGCTGCCGCTGGATGATGCAGGAGATGAGCGTGCAAGAGGACGAATCCATCGTGTTGGCAGGCGGCTGCTTCTGGTGCACCGAGGCCGTGTTCCAGGAGGTGCGCGGCGTCACCAGCGTACAGCCGGGTTACAGCAACGGGCAGGCGGAGCAGCCCACGTATGCGCAGGTGTGCACGGGCCGCACGGGCTGCGCCGAAGTGGTCCGGCTGACCTTTGATCCGGCGCAGGTGTCGCTGCGCGAGCTGCTGGAGGTCTTCTTTGTCGTGCATGATCCAACGCAGCTCAACCGCCAGGGCAACGACGTGGGAACGCAGTATCGCAGTGGTATTTATTACAGCAGCGCGGCGCAAAGGGAGGTCGCGGACGCGCTGATTCGCGAGATGACCCAATCGCGGGCGTTTGACCGGCCCATCGTCACCGAGGTGCTGCCGCTGGCGCACTTCTGGCCGGCCGAGGAAGAACACCTGCGCTACGTGCAGAACAACCCGCGGCAGCCGTATTGCGTGTACGTGGCGCGGCCCAAGGTGGAGAAGTTCCGGCGCACGTTTGCGCGGCTGCGACGCAGCGAAGCCGGCTGATTGCGCCTGCTGCGGACCGGTCGCGGCGCGCGGCGCAACGCCCGCCCGGGCGTTACCGGGTCCCGTAGATGCGGTCGCCGGCGTCGCCCAGGCCGGGCAGGATGTACCCGTGTTCATTGAGCTCGCGGTCTATGGCCGCGGTGTAGATGGGAACGGCCGGATGCGCGGCTTGCAGCGCGGCGATGCCCTCAGGCGCCGCGAGCAGGCACAGGAACCGGATCGAGCGCGGGCGGCAGGCCCGGATCTTGTCCAGGGCGGCAATCGCGGAATGGCCCGTGGCCAGCATGGGGTCAACGACGATGACGTCGCGCTCGGGCATGTTCTCGGGCATCTTGAAGTAGTAATGCACCGCCTGCAGCGTCTGGGGGTCCCGATACAGGCCGACGTGGCCGACGCGGGCGCTGGGGATGACCCGCAGCAGGCCGTCGAGCATGCCGTTGCCCGCGCGCAGGATGGACGCGAAAACCAGCTTCTTGCCGTCTATGACCGGGCTTTGCATGGTCTCCAGCGGCGTTTCTATGGTGATCATCTGCGTTGGGATGTCACGCGTGATCTCGTACGCCATGAGCATGGCCAGCTCGCCCAGCAGCGCACGGAAACTCACGGTGCTGGCGCTGCGCTTGCGCATGAGCGTGAGCTTGTGCTGCACCAGCGGGTGCGTGACGTGATGGACGCTGGCGGGGCTGTTCACGGCTGCGTGGGGCACACGTTGCCTCAACGCCGCAGGTTGCCAAGCACGCCACGCAAGAGCTGGCGGCCCATGGGGCGCAGCTCGCCGCTGATGGCGCTTTGCACGACGCCGTCGGTACGGCCGCCACGCGGCCCGATGCGGCCGAGCATGGTTTCACGGACGCTGCCGGGCAGGCCGCCGCCATCGCCGGCCTTTGCGGCTTCGATGTCGATGTCGGGGTTGGGACGCATGGTCTGCGCCGTGGCGCGGATGGCCTTCTGGTCGCGCGGTGTGTACGCGCGCAGCGCATGCTGCACGCGGTTGCCCAGCTGCGCCAGCACCGAATCGGGCACGTCGCCGGGACGCTGCGTGCAAAAGTACACGCCCACGCCCTTGGAGCGCACCAGCCGCACCACCAGTTCCATGCGCTCGAGCAGGACCTTGGGTGCATCCTTGAACAGCAGGTGCGCCTCGTCAAGGAAAAAGACGAAGCGGGGCCGGTCCGGATCGCCGATCTCGGGCAGGCGCTCGTACAGGTCCGACAGCAGCCAGAGCAGGAGCGTGGTGTACAGGCGTGGCGACGTCATGAGTCTGTCCGCCGCCAGCACGTTGACGACGCCCTGGCCGTCCACTGTTTGCATCATGTCGTCCAGGTCAAGCGCCGGTTCGCCAAAAAACCGATCCGCGCCCTGGGTCTGAAGCTGCAGCAGGCCACGCTGTATCGCGCCCACGCTGGCTGCGCTGACGTTGCCGTATTCGGTCCGGTACCCGGCTGCGTGCTCGCCCACGTGCTGCAGCATGGCACGCAGGTCCTTCAGGTCCAGCAGCAGCAGGCCCTGCGCGTCGGCAATGCGGAAGCAGATGTCCAGGACGCCCGACTGCGTGTCATTGAGGTCGAGCAGGCGGGACAGCAGCAGCGGCCCCATGTCGCTGACGGTGGCGCGCACCGGGTGTCCCTGCTCGCCAAACACGTCCCAGAACGTCACGGGGCAGGCGTGCGGCCCGGGCGCGGCGTTGTGCCGGCTGGCCAGGACCTCGGCGATCTTGCCTTCTGTCCGGCCCGGGCGGCCCATGCCCGAGAGGTCGCCCTTGACGTCCGCGGCAAACACCGGGACGCCGATGGCGGAGAAGCACTCGGCCATCTTCTGCAACGTCACCGTCTTGCCGGTGCCGGTCGCACCCGTGATCAGGCCATGGCGATTGGCCAGTGCCGGCAGGATGGCGGCGCGGATGGCGTCGCGCTGGGCGATCAGCAGGGGTTCTGCCATGGCGGCACTCCTTCTTTCATCAAGCGCTGCACACCCGGTCATGACCCGACCCGGCAGCGCAGGTGCGCGCCGCTTGCGCTTCTTCGCGCACGACAAGCGCGCACGCGCGACGGGTCATGCCCTGATTCTTTAAAATGGCCCATTATCACGGAACAGGAGTCGGGCATTTATGGCTGGTCACAGCAAATGGGCCAACATTCAGCACCGCAAGGGAAGGCAGGATGAAAAGCGCCAGCGCATCTGGACGCGGCTGGTGCGCGAGATCATGGTCGCGGCGCGTGATGGCGGTGGCGACCTGGACGCCAATCCGCGGCTGCGGCTGGCGGTGGACCGGGCCAAGGCGGCCAACATGCCGGCCGACACCATCAAGCGCAACATAGACAAGGCCACCGGCAACCTCGAGGGGGTCAGCTACGAGCAGATCCGCTACGAGGGCTACGGCGCCGGCGGCGCGGCGATCATCGTCGACACCATGACCGACAACCGCGTGCGTACCGTGGCCGAGGTGCGGCACGTGTTCAGCAAGCACGGCGGGAACCTGGGCACCGAAGGCTCGGTGGCGTTCCAGTTCCAGCACGTGGGCCAGTTTTTCTTCGGGCCGGGCGCCAGCGAGGAAAAAATCATGGAAGCCACGCTGGAAGCCGGTGCCAAGGACCTCATCACCGATGAGGACGGCACCATAGAGGTCATTTCCGAGCCGCAAGACTTTGACGCCGTCAAGCAGGCGCTGGAAGCGGCCGGCCTCACGCCGGACATGGCCGAGATCACCATGCGCGCGGACAACCCCATGGACCTCGAAGGCGATGAAGCCCTCAAGATGCAGACGCTGATAGACGCGCTGGAGGACCTGGACGATGCCCAGGACGTCTACCACAACGCCAACCTGGACCTGCCGGGTGAAGAAGAAGGCAGGCAGGCGTCTTGAAGGAGCAGGGCCCCATGCATGACCGCAGCCTTTGCCTGTCCTTGCGCGACCTCGGCTTGCATTCCGTGATCTCGACATGACAACCACCAACGCGCAGGTCCGCGACTACCTGCAAGGCTTGCAAACGCGCATCGTGGCGGCGCTGCAAGCCGAGGACGGCAGCGCCCGCTTCCTGAGCGACCCGTGGCAGAAGGCCCCGAGCGAGCTGCTGCAGGGCAGCGGCGTCACGCAGATCCTGGAAGATGGCGATGTCTTCGAGCGCGCAGGCATCGGCTTTTCAGACGTGAGCGGGCCCCGACTGCCGCCTTCGGCCACCGAACACCGGCCGGGGCTGGCCGGCGCGCCGTTCGAGGCCATGGGCGTGTCGCTGGTGTTTCACCCGCGCAATCCCTACGTGCCCACCGTGCACATGAACGTGCGCATGATCTCGGCCGGACACGCGGGCCAGGAGCCGGTGCGCTGGTTTGGCGGCGGCATGGACCTCACGCCGTACTACGGCTTTGAAGAAGACTGCGTGCACTTCCACGCGGCCTGCCGCGATTGCCTGGCGCCGTTTGGCAACGACAAGTACCCGCGCTTCAAGGACTGGTGCGACACGTATTTCTTCAACCGCCACCGCAACGAGCCGCGCGGCGTGGGCGGCATCTTCTTTGACGACTTTGACGAGGGTGGGCCGGACAACGGATTTGCGCTGCTGCGCGCCGTGGGCGACGCGTTCCTGCCGGCGTACCTGCCCATCGTGCAGCGACGGCGGGACATGGCATGGGGCGAGCGCGAGCGCGAGCACCAGCTGCACCGCCGCGGCCGCTACGTCGAGTTCAACCTGGTGTGGGACCGCGGCACGCATTTCGGCCTGCAGTCCGGTGGCCGCTCCGAATCCATCCTGCTGTCCATGCCGCCGCGCGTGGCCTGGGGCTACCGCCGCCAGCCGGAGCCGGGGTCGCCGGAGGCGGAGCTGCTCGAGCGCTACCTGGCGCCCCGCGCATGGGTCGAACCGGCCGTCCAGGATTGAGCGCTTGCCTGCATTGACGCGCCGCCTGGGCATGTACGGCGGCGGCTTTGACCCGCCGCACAACGCGCACGTGGCGCTGGCGCGCGCAGCCATTGCGCAGCTGCGCCTGGACCAGCTGCTCGTCGTGCCCACGGGCGACGCCTACCACAAGCCGCGCACGCTCAGCTGCGGCGCCGCGCGCCAGGCCATGTGCCGGCTGGCCTTTGCCGACCTGCCCGCCGTCACGGTGAGCGACATCGAGCTGACGCGCTCCGGCAGCAGCTACACCGTCGATACGCTGGCCGTCCTGCGCCGCAGCGAGCCCGGCGCGCGCTGGTTCCTGCTCATGGGCGCGGACCAGGCGCAGCGGTTTCATCGCTGGCATCGCTGGGCCGAGATCCTGCAGCAGGCCACGGTGGCCATTGCCGTGCGCCCGGATCGCGCCGGCGGCGCGCCAGCCTGGCATGCCGCCGATCCGCTGCCGGGCACCGATGCACCGCCGTCCGCGGTGCGCATCCTGCAGTTCCCCGCCATGGATTGCAGCGCCAGCGTGATCCGGGCCCGGGCCGCTGCGGGCCTGCCCATTGACTCTTGCGTGCCCGCGGCCGTGGCACGTTATATTGATGCCCATCACCTTTACCGATCCGAGACTTGATGAACGAAGCTGCTGACAAGAGACAAATCCAGAAACTCCAGCGCGCCATCGTCGATGGCCTGGAAGACGTCCGGGCCCGAGACATCCGCGTGTTCAATACCGACCACCTGACCCCGCTTTTCTCCCGGGTCATCGTCGCCAGCGGCAACACCAACCGCCAGACGCGCGCGCTGGCAGTGGGCGTGCAGGATCGCGTGCAGCAGGCCGGCTTTGACAAGCCCCGGCTCGAAGGCCAGGAGAACGGCGAATGGATCATCGTCGATTGCGGCGCGGCGGTGGTGCATGTCATGCAGCCGGCGGTGCGCCAGTACTACAACCTGGAAGAGCTGTGGGGCGAGAAGCCGGTGCGCATGCGGCTGGCCACAGCCGGGAGCCGGACGAGCAAGCCCGTGCCGTGAAGCTGACCGTGGTCGCGGTCGGCGTGCGCATGCCGGCCTGGGTGGACCAGGCCTGGGATGAATACGCCAGGCGCTTCCCGGCCGAACTTCGCCTCGGCCTGAAGCCGGTCAAGGCCGCGCCGCGGCGCGGCGACAAGACGCCGGACATGCTCAAGGCGGCAGAGGCGCGGCAGGTCCGCGCCGCGCTGGCCACGGGCGTGCACGTGGTGGCGCTGGACGAGCGGGGTGACCGGGTCCGCACCGTGGATCTGGCGCGCCGCCTGCGCCAGTGGCAGCGGCAGGGCCAGGACGTGGCGCTGCTGGTCGGCGGCCCGGACGGGCTGGATGCGGGCTTGCTGCAAGACGCCGACGAGCGCCTGCGCCTGTCGGACCTGACGCTGCCGCACGCGATGGTGCGGGTCCTGCTGGCCGAGCAGCTGTACCGGGCCTGGTCCATCAACGCCGGGCACCCATATCATCGCGCCTGATGCAGGCGGACTGCGCGCCTGCCGGCCACTGCGGCGTACGGCGTACACTTGCATCTCATATGCCACCCCGGTTTCCCTTTGTCCATCTGGCCTCGCAGAGCCCGCGCCGCCGCCAGCTGCTGGAGCAACTGGGCGTGCGCTTTGCCGTGCTGCTGCCGCCCGATGCCGCGCAGGCCGAGTCGCTGGAATCCATCCGGCCGGGTGAGGCCGCCGAGCGCTACGTGCAGCGCGTGACCGCAAGCAAGCTGGAGCACGCGCTGCGCTGGTCCAGCTGCACCGGCGGGGTCATCCTGTGCGCCGATACCACGGTTGCCCAGGGGCGGGACATCCTGGGCAAGCCGCAGGACGCGGCGCAGGCGGCGGACATGCTGCGCCAGCTCTCCGGCCGCACGCACCAGGTGCTGACCGCCGTGGCGGTGGCGGCGGGCGATGCGCGCCTGGCCAGCCTCAGCACGACGCAGGTCCGCTTTGCCGAGCTGGACGCGGCAGACATCCGCGACTATGTGGCCAGCGGCGAATGGCAGGGCAAGGCCGGAGGCTACGCCATACAGGGGCTGGCGGCGCAGTTTGTCGCGCACATCAGCGGCAGCTACAGCGGCGTCATGGGGCTGCCGCTGTTTGAGACCGCGGCGCTCTTGCGCCGCGCGGCGCAGCAGCTTTCCCGGCGCGCGCCGGCGCATTGATGCAGCAGGACATCCTGATCAACTGGTCGCCGCAGGAAACGCGGGTGGCGGTGGTCGAGCATGGCGTGGTGCAGGAGCTGCACGTGGAGCGCAGCGTCGAGTGTGGCTGGGTCGGCAACATCTACCTGGGCCGGGTCGCGCGCGTGCTGCCGGGAATGCAGTCGGCCTTTGTCGACATCGGCCTGGAGCGAACGGCGTTCCTGCACGTGGCCGACCTGCTGCGCCCGGAGTTGCCGGACGAAGGACCGGCCGAGCGGGACGAAGCCGTCGAGCCCATAGAAAAGCGCATTTTCCAGGGGCAGAGCCTGCTCGTGCAGGTCATCAAGGATCCGCTGGGCAGCAAGGGTGCGCGGCTGTCCACGCAAATCAGCCTGGCCGGGCGCATGCTGGTCTGCCTGCCGCAAAGCAGCCGCATCGGCGTGTCGCGCAAGATAGGGTCGGCCGAGCGCGATACGCTGCGCGCGCGCATGCAGGCCTTGCTGCAAGCCGACGGCGGGCAGGACCTGCGCGGATTCATCCTGCGCACCAATGCCGAAGGCGCCAGCGACGCCGACCTGCAGCGCGACGTCGATTACCTGCGCCGCACCTGGGCGCACGTGCTGCAGGCCAGCCGGGACGCGGCGGCGCCCGCGCTGCTGCACCGCGGACCCGTGCTGCTGCAACGGGTGTTGCGCGACCTGGTCACCGAGCAGACGGCGTCCGTGCAGATCGATTCGGCCGAGCAGTTCGCGGCGTTGCAGGCGTTTGCCGCAAGCTACATGCCCGGAGCGGTGGCGCACCTGGCCCGCTACCGGGGCGAGCGCCCCATATTCGACCTCTACGGCATAGACGATGAGATCAACCGGGCGCTGGGCCGCCAGGTGGACCTGAAGTCCGGCGGCTACCTGGTGATCGACCAGACCGAGGCGCTGACCACCATAGACGTCAACACCGGCGGCTTTGTCGGCCGGCGCAACTTTGACGAAACCGTGTTCAAGACCAACCTGGAGGCCGCGCAGGCGATCGCCCGGCAGCTGCGCCTGCGCAACCTGGGTGGCATCGTCGTCGTTGACTTCATCGGCATGACGCAGGCTGAGCACCAGGACGCGGTGCTTGCCGAGCTGCGCAAGCGCGTGGCCATGGACCGGGTCAAGACCTACGTGGGTGAGTTTTCCCCATTGGGGCTGGTTGAAATGACGCGCAAGCGCACGCGCGAGTCGCTGGCGCAGGCGCTGTGCAGCCCCTGCAGCCAGTGCCGGGGAACCGGCCGCGTGCGCAGCACGCGTTCCACCGCGTACGAGATCCTGCGCGAGATCCTGCGCGAGGCGCGCCAGTTCGACCCGCGTGAATTCCGCGTTCTGGCGGCGCCGGAGGTGGTCGAGATGCTGATGGACGAGGAGGGGCAGTACCTGGCCGGCTTGCAGGACTTCATTGGCAAGCCCATCTCGCTGCGGGCCGAAACGGACGTGGGCCCCGACCAGTACGACATCGTGCTGCTGTAGGGCTGCCGCAGCCGCCGCTCAGCCGCCCGGGCCGGCGTCGTCCCAGCGCAGCTGGCCATGCGCCAGGTCATCGAGCCGTGCACGCAGCGCGTTGGCGTGGCTGGCGTCGACTTCAAGCGCCAGCCGCACGTGCTCGCCGTACGCCAGCCTGATATTGCGTACCGGCTCTTGTTCAAGCGCGTGCCGCAGGATGCCTTCCAGCGCGTACGGCAGCGTGCAGCCCAGCCGCTGCCAGGAGACGATGGCCACCTTGTCGGCTTCGGCCAGTGCCCGGGCAACGGTTTCCGTGTACGCGCGAACCAGGCCGCCCGCGCCCAGCTTGATGCCGCCAAAATAACGCACGACGGTGGCCAGGACCTGGTCCAGTTCCTGCTTGCGCAGGACGGCCAGCATGGGCAGGCCGGCGGTGCCGGCCGGCTCGCCGTCGTCCACCGCCGCGGATTCGCCGCCAGCCAGCAGCGCCCAGCACACGTGCGTGGCCCGGGGGTGCGCCACGCGCAGCGCCTGCACCACTTCCAGCGCCTGCGCGCGGTCGCCCATGGGCTGCACGCAGCCGATGAACTGGCTCTTGCGCACCAGCAGCTCGGCATGGACGGCGCGGGCCAGCGTCTGTGCCATGCCGCCTGCGTTCGCGCTACAGGCCCAGCCGCTCGGCCACGTAGTCGGCGTCCTTGTCGCCGCGGCCGGAGAGGTTGACCAGGATGTGCTCGTCGCCGGCCATTCGCGGCGCCTCCCGGATCGCCCAGGCCACCGCGTGCGCGCTCTCCAGCGCCGGGGGAATGCCTTCGGTGCGCGCCAGCGTCATGAACGCATCCAGCGCTTCCTGGTCGTCCACCGCCACGTAGTCGACGCGGCCCACGTCCTTGAGGTAGCTGTGCTGCGGCCCGATGCCGGGGTAGTCCAGCCCCGACGCCACCGAGTGCACGGCCGAAGGCGTGCCGTCCGGCCCGGCCAGCACGTAGCATTTCATGCCGTGGATCTCGCCGGGCCTGCCGCGGGTCAGCGTCGCCGCGTGCCGCCCCGGCTTGTCAACGCCCTCGCCGGCCGGCTCGACGCCAACCAGATGCACCCCCTCGTCTTCCAGGAACGCGCTGAACAAGCCGATGGCGTTGGAGCCACCGCCAACCGAGGCGGCCACGTGCTGCGGCAGGCGGCCGTGCCGCTCCTGGAACTGCTCGCGTGCCTCGCGTCCGACCACGGCCTGGAAGTCGCGCACCATCATGGGGAAGGGGTGCGGACCCACGACCGAGCCAATCGCGTAGAAGTAGTCGTCCGGGTTCTTCAGGTACTCCTCGAACGCGCTGTCCACGGCTTCCTTGAGTGTGGCCGCTCCGCGCGTGACCGGCACCACCTTGCAGCCCAGGATGCGCATCTTGGTCACGTTGGGGTGCTGCTTTTCAATGTCCACCTGGCCCATGTGGATTTCGCACGGGATTCCGATCAGCGCGCACGCCGTGGCCAGCGCCACGCCGTGCTGGCCGGCACCGGTTTCGGCGATGACCTTTTTCTTGCCCATGAATTGGGCCAGCAGCACTTCACCCAGGCAATGGTTGATCTTGTGCGCGCCGGTGTGGTTGAGGTCCTCGCGCTTGAGGTGGATGTGCGCCCCGCCAAGCTGCCTGGACAGGCGGCGCGCGTAGAAGATGGGACTGGGCCGGCCCACGTAGTCGGCCAGCAGGCCCGACAGTTTCTCCTTGAAATCCGGCCGCTCGCGAATCTCGGCATAGGCGGTCGCGATGCCGTCCATGGCCGCTTTCAGGTGCGGTGGCACCAGTTGCCCGCCGTATTCGCCGAAGAATCCGTTTTCATCGGGCATGGGGACGTTCTTGAATGTTGCGAACATCGCTTGCTATTCTCCTCCAAGGGTTGCTGAACCCGGGTTTGAACCCGGCCTTGCCGTAATCTGCTGGTGCCGGATCCCGGTACGCTCGCATGATAGTTGACTTGGCTACGCTCAACGCTCAACGCGGTCGCGAGGGGTCAGGGGATGGTTGCTGCCGCATCGGGCGTCTTGAGCGCCGCGCCCAGTGCCTGGCCGTGCAGGCGCGCGTACAGGCCGTCCAGCTGCAGCAGCTGCGCATGCGTTCCCTGCTCGACGATGCGGCCGCGCTCCATGACGATGATGCGGTCCGCGTGCTCGATGGTCGACAGTCGGTGCGCGATGATGAGCGTGGTGCGGCCGGCCATCGCGGTTTCAAGCGCCTGCTGCACCAGCCGTTCGCTCTCGGTGTCCAGCGCCGACGTGGCCTCGTCCAGCAGCAGGATGGGCGCATCCTTGTACAGCGCGCGGGCAATTGCCAGGCGCTGGCGCTGGCCGCCGGAGAATTCGGCGGCGTTGTGCCCCAGCACCGTGTCCATGCCCTGCGCCAGGCTGTCGATGTGCTTGCCCAGGTTGGCCATCTCCAGGCAGTGCTGCACGCGCTCGCGGTCGATCCGGGCGGCGCCCAGCGCCACGTTGGCCGCAATGGTGTCGTTGAACATGACCACCGTCTGACCCACCAGCGCAAACTGTGCACGCAGCTGTGGCAGCGCCCATTGCCGGATGTCGGTGCCGTCCAGCAGGACCTGTCCGCCTGTTGGCGTGACAAAGCGCGGCAGCAGGTTGACCAGCGTCGTCTTGCCCGCGCCCGACGGGCCCACCAGCGCAATGATCTCGCCCGGCGCCACGTGCAGGCTGACCCCGTCCAGTGCGGCGGCCGAATCCCGCGTATAGCGCACGCTCACGGCATCCAGCACGATCTCGCCGCGTGCGCGCGGCGCCGGGGCCGTGCCGGCTGCTTCGGATTCGGACGGATCCGATTCCGGTGACACCGTATCCATCAGCACCAGCCCGCGCTCCAGCGCTGCCAGCCCGCGGGTGATGGGATTGATCACGTCCGCCAGCCGGCGCGTGGGCGAGATCAGCATCAGCATGGCACCGATGAACGCCACGAAGCTGCCCACGGTCACCGACTGCCCGCCGCCCAGCTGGCTTTGCGAGAGCGCGATGGCAATGACCGCCGAAAGCGCGATGGCCGCAACCAGCTGCGCCAGCGGCATGCTGGCGGCTGACGCACGCACCGCCTTGACCGCCAGGTCGCGCAGGCGGTGGCTCAGCTCCTGAAAGCGCAGCGCCTGGCCTTCCTCGGCCTCGTGCAGGCGGACGATGCGGTGCGCCAGCACGTTTTCCTCGACCACGTACGCCAGGTCATCGGTGGCGGCCTGGCTCTGCTTGGTCACGCGGTACAGGCGCATCGACAGCGTGCGCATGATCCACGCCACGCAGGGCACCAGCACCAGCACGATGAGCGTGAGCTGCCAGTTCAGGTACAGCAGGTATGCCAGCAGCGCCACCACCGTGAACCCGTCGCGGGTCAGGTTGAGCAGTGCCTGCACCAGCTGGTCCGAGCCGGTCTGAACCTCGTAGACGATGGTATTGGCCAGCTCGCTGGCCGTCTGCCTGGAAAACAGCGACAGGTCGGCGCGCAACAGCCGGTCAAACAGCCGTTGCCGCAGCGCCACCATGCCGGTGGCAGAAATGCGTGCCAGCGCGTAGCGGCCGGCAAAGTGCGCCGTGCCCCGGATGATGAAGAGCCCGATGATGGCCGTGGGAACCATCCAGATCTGCAGGCGTTGCTCGGTGAAGCCGCGGTCCAGCAGCGGCTTGAGCAGCGCCGGTATCGCCGGCTCGGTCAATGCGTTGATCAGCATGGCGCCAACGGCAACGAACCAGCCGGTCTTGTATTGGCGAAAATAGGGCCAGAGCCGGCGCAGGCGTTGCATCAGCGGCTGCTCGGCCGGCCGGTGAGGGAGGTGTGGTGAAGGCATGAGCGCTAGCGCTGTATTCTAGAGCCTGCCCCGGCGCGGCTGGATGCCGCCGCTGCAGTGCGCCCCCGATTCTGATTCGCAGGATGGCCGTTGATGTGGTTCAATATACGGGCGGACCATGGGGCGCAATGGCACCACGCGTGGTGTACGATTTGTAAACTTCTTGCGTGCAATGCCGGCGATAATGTCTCCTTTGCGACCTGAATCTGAATGACGCTCGATCACCGTTCCAATTCCTTCTTCGTGCGCCGCGGGCTGCTGGCCGCGCTGGCCGGTGCGCCCTGGCTGCCGGCGCTGGCGCAGTTTCGGGTCGAGGTCTCCGGTGTCGGCATGACGCAGTTGCCGATTGCGCTGCCCACCTTCAGGGGGCAGAGTGCCTCGCCGCAGCCGATCAGCGAGATCGTCCGCGCAGACCTCGAGCGCAGCGGCCGCTTTCGCGCGCTTGGCGACGAGCGCGACATGGACGAGACCACGCGGCCGGACTTCAGCGCCTGGCGAGGCCGGCGCGCCGACGCGCTGGCTGCCGGCAGCGTGGCCACCGCCGACTCCGGGCGCTGGCGCGTGCGCTTCCGGCTCTGGGACATCGTCAAGGAGCGCGACCTGGGCGGGCAGGGGTACCTGGTCCCCGAGGCCGACCTGCGGCTGGCCGCGCACCGCATTGCAGACTACATCTACGAGCAGCTGACCGGCGAGCAGGGCGTTTTCTCGACCCGGCTGGCGTACGTGACCAAGTCGGGCAGCAGGTACACGCTCTGGGTCGCTGATGCAGACGGCGAGAATGCGCAGGCTGCGCTCTCCAGCAACGAATCCATCATCTCGCCCAGCTGGTCGCCCGATGGCGCCTACCTGGCGTACGTCTCCTTCGAAGCGCGCAAGCCCGTGGTGTACGTGCACCAGGTGGCGACAGGGCAGCGGCGGCTGGTGGCCAACTTCAAGGGCTCCAACAGCGCGCCGGCCTGGTCGCCCGATGGCCGGCACCTGGCCGTGACGCTGTCGCGCGACGGCGGCTCGCAGCTTTACATCATCGGCGCCGATGGCAGCGGCCTGCGCCGGCTGACGCAGTCACAGAGCATCGATACCGAGCCGCGGTTCTCGCCCAACGGAAAGGACCTGTACTTCGTCAGCGACCGCGGCGGCGGGCCGCAGGTCTACCGCATGTCGGTGCAGGGCGGCGGGGCGCAGCGGGTGACCTACGACGGAAATTACAATGTGTCACCAAGCATCAGTCCGGACGGCCGGTGGATGGCGTATATTTCGCGCAAGTCAGGCCGTTTCGGGCTGCACGTGATGGAATTGGCCAGTGGCAAGGCGACTGCCATCACCGACACGCGGGACGACGAGCACCCAAGCTTTGCGCCCAACAGCCGCCTCATCGTGTACGCCACGCGTGAGGGGGCCGAGCGCGTGCTCATGACGACCACCATAGACGGAAAGATCAAGGCGCGCCTGGCCGGGCACGGGCGGGATATCCGTGAGCCGTCCTGGGGGCCGTTCCAGCGCTGAATTTCATCATTGGCTCTTGAAGGAGTGAGGTAAATGCGGAAACGTTTTTTTGTGTTGGCTGTCGTGGCAGCCGCCTTGGCCGCGTGTTCGAGCGCGGGCGTGGACCCATCCATCGAGGATGGCGCCAGCGCCACGACCGGGAGCGGTCAGAGCACGGTCACCCAGGTCCAGGCGGGTGATGGCGAAAGCGACCGCATGGGTCCTGCCAGCGTGGGGCGGACCATCTACTTTGACTTTGACAGCTTTGTCGTCAAGCCCGAGTACGAACCCATCGTGGAAGGGCACGCGCGCTTCCTGCGCTCCCATCCGGACCGCAACGTCGCGCTCGAGGGCAACACCGACGAACGCGGCAGCCGCGAATACAACCTGGCGCTCGGGCAGAAGCGCTCCGAGGCCGTGCGCCGTGCCATGAGGCTGGCCGGTGCCTCCGACAGCCAGATGGAGGCGGTGAGCTTTGGCGAGGAAAACCCGGCCGCGTACGGCAGCACGGAAGAAGACTACGCGCAAAACCGCCGTGTCGAGATACGCTATCGCTGACATGAGACTCCGGCTGACCCCGACGCTTTCGCTGTTGCTGCTGGCCATGGCCTGCGCGGTGCCGCCGCTGGCGCAGGCGCAGCTCTTTGGCGACGACCAGGCCCGGCAGGCCATCCTGGACCTGCGCAAGCGCTTTGACGAGTCGGTCCATGCGCAGAACCGCCTGGTCGAGGAAAACACGGCGCTGCGGCGCAACATGCTCGAGCTGCAACGCGACATCGAGTCGCTGCGCAGCGAAATGGCGCGCCTGCGCGGCGAGCAGGAGCGCCTGGTGCGCGACGTGGAAGAGCTCAAGGAAGCAAGCGCCGCCGGCCCGCCCATGGGTTCGCCCACCGAGGTCGGCAACCTGGACACGGACGCCGGCGACCTGAGCCAGGGCAACGAACGCGAGCAGTACCAGCGCGTGCTGGAAGCGTTCCGCGCCGGGGAATACAAGAAGGCGCAGGCGGGCTTTGCCGATTTCGTCAAGCGGTACCCGAGCAGCAAGCTGGCGCCCGATGCACTGTTCTGGCTGGGCAACGCCCAGTACGCGACGCGCGACTACAAGGAAGCCATCATCAACTTCCGCTCGCTGGTCGACAGCCGTCCGAATCACGACAAGGCGCCGGAAGCGCTGCTGTCCATCGCCAACTGCGAGGTCGAGCTGGGAGACAGCAAGGCGGCGCGGCAGACGCTGCAGTCGCTGCAGGAGCGTTACCCTGATTCCGAGGCGGCCAAAACCGGCGAAGAGCGGCTCAGGTCCATGTCTTGACCTGATCGGCAAGCATCGTCAGCTCGCCGGATGACAGATGATCCCGGCCCATGAAGGTTTGGCGTCAGGCGTTGAGCGGGGTGCCACACGCTGGACGCAATTCGCTCAACCTCCTCAAGGCGTCAACGCAGCCATCCCTCATGCGCGTGGTGTTGCTGGGCATCGTTTCCAATCAGTGCGGCTGGCGGATGCTGGCGCAGCCTGAGCCGCAGCGCACGCAACCGTTCCTGCTCTGCGGCGCGCCCGCGTGAAATACCCGCGCACCTGATAGAATCTCCCCTTTCCTTGCCACACCCTGACCGACGCTCGGGGGTGGCGCTGCCCCGCGCGCTTGCGCGCAGGGCGTCCAGATCCACAAGGAGTTGCAATGCGTCATTATGAGATCATCCTGCTCATACACCCGGACCAGAGTGAGCAGGTACCGGCCATGCTGGAGCGATACAAGAGCGCGGTCACCGACGGCGGCGGCAGAATCCACCGCGAGGAAGACTGGGGCCGTCGCCAGCTCGCGTACCCCATCAACAAGCTGACCAAGGCGCATTACCTGTGCCTGAACATCGAGGCCGGCCAGGAAGTCATGGACGAGCTGGAGCATGCGTTCCGCTTCAACGACGCGGTGCTGCGGCACCTGGCGGTCAAGCGCAAGGCGGCCGATACGGCGGCTTCGCCCATGCTCAAGTCCGTCGAGCGCGAGGAAGCGCGCAAGGCCGACCAGAAGGAGTCGGCCGGGCATCGCTGATCCGGGCACGGCCGACGCGGTCAACCGGGTTGCGCTGTCCGCGACCATCGTCGGACTCAAGCCGCTGCGCCATACGCCGGCAGGCGTCCCGGCGCTGGACTTGGAGATCGAGCATGCGTCGGTGGCTGAAGAAGCCGGACAGCAGCGGCAGGTGAAGGTTGCGCTGCGCGCGGTGGCGCTGGGCATGCTTGCCGAGCGCATGGCCACGCAGGCCGTCGGCAGCAGCGGCTGCTTCAGGGGTTTCCTGGCCAGCCCGCGCCGCGGCAGGACCGTTGTATTGCACATTCAGGAATTTCACACAGACTGACAAGGAGGCCCCATGGCCAGATTCAACAGAAGAGGCCGGCAGCCCCGCGGCCGTTCGCAGTCCCTGCTGTTCCGGCGCAAGCGCTTTTGCCGCTTCACCGCCGCCGGCGTCGAGGAGATCGACTACAAGGACATAGACACGCTGCGCGACTTCATCGGCGAGAACGGCAAGATCGTGCCGGCCCGCCTGACCGGCACCCGCGCGGTCTACCAGCGCCAGCTCAACACCGCCATCAAGCGCGCGCGCTTCCTGGCGCTGCTGCCTTACACCGACCAGCACAAGGCCTGACAGGAGAGCGCAACATGGAAGTCATACTTCTCGACAAGGTCGTCAACCTGGGCGACCTGGGCGACATCGTGCGGGTGAAAAACGGGTATGCCCGCAATTTCCTCATCCCCAGCGGCATGGCGCGGCGCGCCACGGCAGTGAACAAGGCCGAGTTCGAGGCGCGCCGGGCCGAGCTGGAGAAGCAGGCCGCCGAGCGGCTGGCCGAGGCCGAGGCGCAGGCCGCGAAGCTGCAGGACCACAACATCAAGCTGACGCAGAAGGCGGGCGTCGATGGCCGCCTGTTTGGCTCGGTGACCAACCACGACGTGGCCAACGAGCTGAAGGCACAGGGCTTTGACATCCAGAAGTCGCAGGTCCGCCTGCCCGAAGGCCCGATCAAGACCGTGGGCGACACCCAGGTCGCTGTTTTGCTGCACACGGACGTCACCGTGGAGATCACGGTCTCAGTGTACGGCGAGACCGCCTGAGCCAGGCGCCACCGCTGCGTGCAAGAGCCGCCTGCGGGCGGCTCCTCTTTTTTGAGGTTCCCAGCTGGTTGTTCCCGGCTTGCCCACGGGTTCTGCCCAGCTCGTGCACACGTTGTCCACAGCCCTGTCCCGTGACATCATCACGCCGCGGCACTAACATGGACAGGTTGCATGCAACCTGGGCTCAAGAGGAAATCATGTCTGCTGCATTCGAAGACCCCATGCTTGAAATGGACACATTGTTGCCAGCCGGCATGGACCCGCAAATCGCGCAACTGCGCGTTCCGCCGCATTCACTGGAGGCCGAGTCCAGCGTGCTGGGCGGGCTGCTGCTCGACAACGGCGCCTGGGACCGTGTCGGCGACGTGCTGGGCGAGGCCGATTTCTACCGGCACGAGCACCGGCTGATCTACGCGGCGCTGGGCCGGCTCATTGCCGAGAACAAGCCGGCCGACGTCATCACCGTGCACGAGCAGCTGCAGCGGCTGGGGCAAGCCGAGGATACCGGCGGGCTGAACTACCTGAATGCGCTGGCGCAGTACGTGCCCAGCGCCAGCAACATCCGGCGCTACGCCGAGATCGTGCGCGAGCGCTCCATCCTGCGCCAGCTGGTCAGCGCCAGCGACGAGATCGCGACCCGTGCCTTTGCGCCCCGCGGCCGGGCCGTGGCCGAGATCCTGGACGAGGCCGAAGGCAAGATCTTCCGGATCGGCGAGCAAAGCGCGCGCCTCAAGCAGGGATTCCAGTCCATGGAGTCGCTGGTCGTGCAGCTGCTGGACCAGGTCCAGGAGATGGCCGACAACCCCAACGACATCACCGGCGTGCCCACGGGCTTCTACGACCTGGACCGCTTGACCGCGGGGCTGCAGGCCGGCGACCTGGTGGTGCTGGCCGCCAGGCCCTCCATGGGCAAGACGGCGCTGGCGATCAACATCGCCGAGCACGTGGCGCTGAACGAGGGGCTGCCCGTGGCCGTGTTCTCCATGGAGATGGGCGCGGCGCAGCTGGCGGTGCGCATCGTGGGATCCATAGGCCGCGTCGACCAGGGCCACCTGCGCACCGGCAAGCTCAGCGACGAGGAATGGCCGCGCCTGACCGAGGCCATAGAACGCCTGCGCGGCGTCAGCCTGCACATAGACGAGACGCCGGGGCTGACGCCGTCGGAGCTGCGCGCCGGCGCGCGGCGGCTGGCCCGCCAGTGCGGCAAGCTGGGACTGATCGTCGTTGATTACCTGCAGCTCATGAGCGGCAACACGTCCGGCGACGAAAACCGGGCCACCGAGCTGGGCGAGATCTCGCGCGGGCTGAAGGCGCTGGCCAAGGAGCTGAAGTGCCCGGTGCTGGCGCTCTCGCAGCTCAACCGCAGCGTCGAGCAGCGCACCGACAAGCGGCCGCTGATGAGCGACCTGCGCGAGTCCGGCGCCATAGAGCAGGACGCCGACATCATCATGTTCATCTACCGCGACGACTACTACAACAAGGACTCGGCCGAGCAGGGCGTGGCCGAAATCATCATCGGCAAGCAGCGCAACGGGCCCACCGGCACGATCAAGCTGGCGTTCATCAAGCCGCTGACGCGCTTTGAGAGCCTGGCGCAGGGGTCCGAAGACGATTTCTGAGCGCCGCGGCCACCACGCGCCGCCGGCTGGCGTCAGCTTGTGCCCACCTCGGGTTGCGCCAGTTGTTGCGTGCGCACCTGCCGCCACACGGCCAGCGCGTCGGCCGTGGCCTTGACATCGTGCACGCGGACCACGCTGGCGCCGCGCTCGACGGCCATCAGCGCGGCCGCAACGCCGGCCACCAGCCGCTGCCTGGGCGGCGGCGGAGTCGCGGCAGACCCTTGCAGGGCTGCGCCCAGCGACGACTTGCGCGACCAGCCCACCAGCAGTGGAAACCCCATCGCCAGCAGCGCTTCCTGGCGCGCCAGCAGCGCAAAGTTCTGCGCAACGGTCTTGCCAAAGCCTATGCCCGGGTCCAGCACGATGCGGCTGCGCTGCACACCCTGCTGCAGCAGGGCGGCAGCGCGCTGTTCGAGGAATTCACGCACCTGCGGCACGGCGTCTCCCTGCATGGGCGCCTGCTGCATGGTTCGGGGCTCGCGGTGCATGTGCATCAGGCAGACGCCGCAGGAGCCGTGACGCGCGATGACCGCGCTCGCGCCGGGCTCGCGCAGCGCCCGCACGTCGTTGATGATGTCCACGCCCGCGTCAAGCACCGCCTGCATGACCTGCGGTTTGTACGTGTCCACGGAAACGGGAATGCCCAGCTGCAGCGCGCCGCGCAGCACGGGCATGATGCGCGCCAGCTCTTCTTGCAGCGGCAGCGGCGGGCTGCCGGGGCGCGTCGATTCACCGCCTATGTCAAGCAGCTCGGCGCCTTCCTCCAGCAATGTCTCGCAGCGCCGGAGCGCTGAGCGTGCATCGGCGCAGTCGCCGCCATCGGAAAACGAATCCGGCGTGACGTTGACGATGCCCATGATGCGGGGCTGGGACAGGTCCACTTCAAACCGCGTCGTGGCCCATTTCATGCGCGCATCCATCAGGAAAAAACGGGGCCGCGCGGCCCCGTACTGAACGGCGTCTGACTGCGTTGCCGCGTCCGGGAGTCAGGCGACCGACGCCGAGGGTTCCGGGTCCGGGTCGGCGGCCTTGGGCCCGACCGGCGTGCCACCGGTGCCACCGTCGTCACGCGGTGCCCGTGGCGTGAAGTGCTCCGGCGGGCTCGGCGGACGGTCCGCCATGATGTCGTCCAGCTGATCGCTGTCTATGGTCTCCCATTCCAGCAGCGCCTTGGCCATGGCGTGCATCTTGTCGGCGTTTGCCTCGATGAGCTTGCGCGCCACGTCGTACTGCTCGTCGATGATGCGTCGCACCTCGGCGTCCACCAGTTGCATGGTCTTTTCCGAGATGTTGGTGGTCTTGGTGACGCTGCGGCCCAGGAACACCTCGCCCTCGTTCTCGGCGTAGACCATGGGGCCCAGCGCTTCGCTCATGCCGTACTTCATGACCATGTCGCGCGCCAGCTGCGTCGCGCGCTCGAAGTCGTTGGACGCGCCGGTGGTGACGTGGTTCATGAACACCTCTTCGGCGATGCGGCCGCCGCACATCATGGAGATCTGCTGCAGCATGTACTCCTTGTCGTACGAGTAGCGGTCGGTTATGGGCAGGCTCATGGTCACGCCCAGCGCGCGGCCGCGCGGGATGATGGTGACCTTGTGCACGGGGTCGCACTTGGGCAGCAGGCGGCCGACCAGCGCGTGGCCCGCCTCGTGGTAGGCGGTGTTGCGCCGCTCTTCTTCGGGCATGACCATGGACTTGCGCTCCGGGCCCATGATGATCTTGTCCTTGGCCTTCTCGAAGTCCTGCATCTCGACCACGCGTGCATTCCGGCGTGCGGCCATCAGCGCCGCCTCGTTGCACAGGTTGGCCAGGTCGGCGCCGCTCATGCCGGGCGTGCCGCGGGCAATGACGCTGGCGTTGACGTCGGGGCCAATGGGGACCTTGCGCATGTGCACGTTCAGGATCTGTTCGCGGCCCCGGATGTCGGGCAGCGTCACGTAGACCTGCCGGTCAAAGCGGCCGGGGCGCAGCAGCGCCGGGTCCAGGATGTCGGGCCGGTTGGTTGCGGCCACCACGATGACGCTCTGGTGCGTCTCGAAGCCATCCATCTCGACCAGCATCTGGTTCAGCGTCTGCTCGCGTTCGTCGTTGCCACCGCCCAGGCCGGCGCCACGGTGGCGGCCCACGGCGTCGATCTCGTCGACGAAGATGATGCAGGGCGCGTTTTTCTTGGCGTTCTCGAACATGTCGCGCACGCGCGCCGCGCCCACGCCAACGAACATTTCAACGAAGTCCGAGCCGGAGATGCTGAAGAAGGGCACCTTGGCTTCGCCGGCAATCGACTTGGCCAGCAGCGTCTTGCCGGTGCCGGGCGGGCCGACCAGCAGCAGGCCGCGCGGTACGCGCCCGCCCAGCTTCTGGTAGCGTTGCGGATCCTTGAGGAATTCAACGACTTCGGTCACTTCTTCCTTGGCTTCGTCGCAGCCGGCGACATCGGCAAAGGTCACCGTGTTTGTGCTCTCGTCAAGCAGGCGCGCCTTGGACTTGCCAAAGCTGAACGCGCCTCCCTTGCCGCCGCCCTGCATCTGGCGCATGAAATAGATCCAGACGCCGATCAGCAGCAGCATGGGTCCCCAGCTGACCAGCAGCGTCATCAGGAACGAGCTTTCCTCGCGCGGTTTCACGTCGAACTTGACATGGTGGTTGATGAGGTCACCCACCAGCCCACGGTCCAGGTAGGTCGCCTGCGTGCGCACGCGCCGGTCATCGCCGAGGATGGCCAGGACTTGCGTGCCGCTTTGCGTGTCCTGTATGGTCGCCTGCTTGACGTTGTTGGACCGGACCGCGTCCAGGAAGTCCGAATACGCCATGTGATTGGCGCTGGCCATGTGCCCGCCGTCAAACTGCTTGAAGACGGTAAACAGGACCATGGCGATCACCAGCCAAACGGCGATCTTTGGGAACCACTGATTTTTCAAGAGATTGCGCTCCGGTTGATGTATCTGCTCTCCCGTGACAGATACGGGGTCATTGTAGGTAATTCAAGCGCTGATCATCCTAGATTCAGCAGTTGGATGCGTTCGAGCGTGCTGCGATGGGCGTGCCAGGCAAGACGCGACAACGCGGCAGACTACTGTCTGCAAGGCGGAGCAACGCAGCATGGCGCGTCCAGCGCTGTGCGATCGGGCGCATGGCGTGGCCACCAAAATGGTGTGCTCGTGCAAACTAGGCTTCTCCTTTGATCACAACAAGATATGCACATCAATCAGCGTTCGACTGCTGAATCTAGGATCATGGCTTGGTGGTTGATTTGTGCCCGCCCACATCGACCGCGGCCTGCCGCGTTCAACGCGTTCCGGGCTCGCGCAGCCGGCGTCCGACCAGGTAGGTTTCGGCCGATCTGCTTCGCGACGCCTGTGGCTTGATGACCTTGACCTGTTCAAACGTGTCCTTGAACAGCCGCACCAGCTGGCTGTAGCCGCTGCCGTGAAAGACCTTGGCAACCAGGTTTCCGTGTGGCTGCAGCGTGGTGGCTGCAAGGTCCACCGCCAGTTCGACCAGGTGGCCGGCGCGCGCCGCGTCCGCGGACGCGATTCCCGAGAGGTTGGGCGCCATGTCCGAGAGCACCACGTCCGCGCGTCGCCCGGCAAGCAGGTGCCCGAGTCGCGCCAGCGTTTCGTCTTCGCGAAAGTCTCCCTGCACGAACTGCACGCCATCGACGGGTTCCATGTGCAGCAGGTCGATGGCGATCAGCACCGCAGCGTTGCTGGCGGACCCCGCAGGGAGCTGGAGCTTGCGCGCGACGTACTGGCTCCACGCGCCGGGCGCGGAGCCCAGGTCGATCACGCACTGGCCGGGCTGGATCAGGTGCAGCGCCGCGTCAATTTCCTGCAGCTTGTATGCGGCGCGCGCACGATAGCCGTCCTTTTGTGCCTGCCGCACGTAGGGGTCGGTCAGGTGCTGGTGCATCCAGGCCCGGTTGGCCTTCTTGCTTCTCTTGCCGGCAGACATGGGCGTTGGAAAAGTGTCGTCAGCGACGGCGCGTGCACGCGGTGCATGATGCGTGCTTGCCAGGCGCCCGGCCGGGCGCAATGAAACCGCGGTGCGATTCGGGTGAGGCCGCAGCGCAGTCAAGCCGCGATTCGACGGGGCGTCAGCCACCGCGCCGGGTTGCTGAAAAAGCCCGTTGACTGGCCTGGGCTCAAGCACGGGCAAATTGGCTCCCCGACCTGGGCTCGAACCAGGGACCTGCGGATTAACAGTCCGTCGCTCTACCGACTGAGCTATCGGGGAACAAGCGCTCAATTATACCGTCACAAATCCGCACCCTGTCCACCGGCCCGGTTTGTGCGGGTTTCGCTCGCGGGCGCCGGCGCTGCGCTATGATGAACGCTGCTCCGGGGTGCGCCCGCCGGTGTGCTGCCTCCTGAAGATCCCGGGGATGTTCAGGCGCAGCGCAGCCGACGCGCGCTGAGATGGTCCATCGAGCCGAACCCGCCGAACTTGATCCGGTTCGTACCGGCGAAAGGAGCAGCGCATGACTCGATGAACCGGCAGCCGGGTGCCCCGGTTGCGGCTTGGAAGCAAGCCGGGATTTTCTGGAACATGCGGATCATGAGTCAACCCGTCCTGCCTGCGGCGTACCGCGGCGTCCCCCACTTGAGAGCAGCGCCATGCTGACGGAGCAACCGGGTTCCGTTGGCATTGCTGGTGCCGGCCTCCTGGGTCGCTTGCTTGCCTGGCGCCTGGCGCAGGCTGGCTGCCGCGTCACCGTGTTTGACCCCGCCGCCGGCCCCGAGCCGCTGCTGCGCAGCCAGGCGCCAGATGACGCCGTGCCCACTGCGGCCGGTTTCACCGCAGCCGGCATGCTCAGCCCCATTTCCGAGCTGGACAACGCCGAGCCGGCGGTGGCGGCAATGGGCTGGCGTTCGCTGCAGCTGTGGCAGCGCATCGTGCGGCAGCTGGCCGCGCCGGAACTGGTTTCCGTGCGCGGCAGCGTGCTGCTGGCGCATCGTGGCGACGCTGGAGCGGCGCAGCGGGTCCTGGACCGGCTGCAAGCGGCCACGCGATCGGCGAGCTGGCAGCGCCTGAGCCCGCAAGCGGGAATCCGCGAGCTTGACGAGGCCGCGCTGCAGCAGCTGGAGCCGGCGCTTCGCGGCGTGGCGCAGGCCTGGCTGCTGCCCGGAGAGGGCCAGATCGACACGATGGCGACGCTGCGCGCGCTGCACGCCGCCGCAGCGAGCGTGCACTGGCGCTGGCGCACGCCCGTGGCTGCCTGCCGCGCATCCGGCGGGCGCGGCGAGCTGACCTTGGCGGACGGCGGCACGGCAGCGTTTGACGCGGTCATCGACGTGCGCGGGGCCGGTGCGCGACCCGACCTGCCGGTGCGCGGCGTCCGGGGCGAAATCATCTGGCTGCGTTGCGCCGGACACGGCCTGCAGCGGCCGGTGCGGCTGCTGCACCCGCGACACCGCGTGTACCTGGTGCCGCGCACGCCGGACGTCGTGCTGGCCGGTGCCAGCGAGATAGAGAGCGAAGACCGCTCGCCGGTGAGCCTGCGCTCGGCCGTCGAGCTGATGGCTGCGGCGCACAGCGTGATGCCGGCGCTGGCCGAGGCACGCATCCTGGCCATGGACGTCAACCTGCGGCCCGCGCTTGCGGACAACAATCCGCTGCTTGCGCTGGAGCCGGGCCTGATGCGGATCAACGGCCTGTTCCGGCACGGCTGGCTGCTGGCGCCCGCGCTTGTGGAACAGGCGCTGCAGCGCAGCGGCTGGTGCGGCGGGCTTCTTGTGGCAGACGCGAATAAAAGGAAGGCAGCATGAGCAGCAAGGACAGAGATGCTTCGACGATCACGGTTCAACTCGACGGCCAGCCGCATGAAGTGCGCGCGGGCACCACGCTGGCGCAGCTGGTTCATGCGCTGGGCCATGAGCCGCAGGCGATCAGCACCGCGGTGAACGGCAGCTTCGTTGCGCGCAGCGCGCGCGACCGCGTGCTGGGCAGCAACGACGTGGTGCTGTTTTTCCAACCCGTGGTGGGAGGCTGAAATGGACCCTGTGGCAGGTACGGATTGCGGGATGTCCTCCGATCCCTGGCAGGTGGATGGCGTGTCACTGCACAGCCGCTTTCTCCTCGGCACGGCGGGCTATCCGTCGCCGCAGGTGCTCGCGCGTGCGATCCGCGCGTCGGGCACGCAGCTGGTGACCGTGGGGCTGCGCCGGCGCCTGGCCGCGGCGGGCGACAACGGGTTCCTGCAGATCATCCGGCAGGCCATGGCCGAGCAGGGCGCGCGCCTGCTGCCCAACACCGCCGGTTGCACCACCGCACGCGAGGCGGTCGAGCTGGCGCACATGGCGCGCGAGCTCTACGACACCGCCTGGCTCAAGCTGGAAGTGGTGGGAGACGAATACACGCTGCAGCCGGACCCGCAGGAGCTCGTGGTCGCGGCGCGGCAGCTGGTGAAGGACGGCTTCGTCGTGTTTCCGTATTGCACCGACGACCTGGTGACCTGCAAGCGGCTGCTGGACGCCGGCTGTGCCGTGCTCATGCCCTGGGGAGCGCCCATAGGTTCCGGTCAGGGCCTGATCAACCCGTTTGCCTTGCGCCTGTTGCGCGAGCGCCTGCCCGATGCCGTGCTGGTCATCGACGCCGGCATAGGCGCGCCCAGCGACGCCGCGCTGGCGCTGGAGATGGGATACGACGCCATCTTGCTCAATTCCGCGGTCAGCCAGGCGGCGGACCCGGCGCGCATGGCCGCTGCGTTCAAGGCCGGCGTCGTGGCCGGACGGACGGCGTACCGCGCCGGGGTCATGGCCAGGCAGGACTTTGCCGTTGCCACGACACCGGTGACCGGCGATCCGCTGCTGATAGGGGAGGCGCCATGAAGCCGGTGATCTGGAGCGTCGCCGGCAACGACAGCGGTGGCGGCGCCGGACTGGGCGCCGACCTGCGCGCTGCCACCGCCTTTGGCGTCCACCTCTGTCCTGTCGTGGCAGCCGTCACGGCGCAAAACTCGCATGCGGTCATGCGCATGGATGTCGTGGCGCCAGACCTCCTGGACGCCCAGCTGGCCGCGCTGGCCGACGACCTGCCGCCGCGGGTGATCAAGACCGGATTGCTGGGCTCGACCGGGAACGTGGCGGTCCTGGCCGCGTGGGTGGACCGGCTGCGCGAGCAGGCGCCCGTGGCGCTGGTCATCGACCCGGTGCTCTCGGCCACCAGCGGTGGCAACGCATTTGCCGATGACGCGGTCATTGCCGCTTACCAGACGGAGCTGTTTCCGCGCGCCACGCTCATCACGCCCAACCTGGACGAGGCCCACCGCCTGGTTCCCGGCGCCTCCCCTGACGCCGATGCCCCGGCGCTGGCGCAGGCGCTGCAGTCTACAGGCGCTGCCAACGTCGTGATCACCGGGGGGGACGAGACGACCAGCGACAGCCGGTGGGCGCGCCGGTCGCGCGACTGGATCGCAACCGGGCATGCAAGCGGCTGGCTTGCGCTGCCGCGCGTGCAGACCTTCCACACGCATGGCACCGGCTGCACCTTTGCCAGCAGCGCCGCCAGTGCGCTGGCGCTGGGGTTCGGCGTGGCCGATGCACTGGTGCTGGCCAAGATGGCCACCACCTTTGCCCTGATGCACAGCGACGAGGCCGGCGGAGGACGTGGCCCGGTCTGGTCGCGGTCGGGCTTTGGCAGCCAGCCGGAGCTGCTGCCCACGCTGTCCTGGGATGCCGACGCGGTGCCGGCGCCAGGCGGCGGTCCCGCGCGCGCGGACCTGCCGGCCTTGCGGGGCGCGGCCGGCCATGCGGGGCTGTACGCCGTCGTCGACGGCGTTGCGCGGCTGCGCCAGGTGCTCGATGCAGGCGCCCGCCTGGTCCAGCTGCGCATCAAGGCGCCGCCCGGCGCGGACGCCGCATGGCAGTCGAGCCTGCGTCAAACGCTGGCCGAGGCCCGGGGCGCCTGCAGCCAGGTCGACGCCACGCTGGTTGTCAACGACCACTGGCAGCTCGCGCTGGAACTGGCCGCGGCCGATGCGCGGGGCCTGGCGCTGCATCTGGGGCAGGAAGACCTGCTTGCCCTCACCGCGGCGCAACGCCGGCAGCTGCATGCCAGCAGCGTTCCGCTGGGTGTCAGCAGCCACAGCCTGTGGGAGCTGGCGCGGGCGCGCAGCCTGTCTCCGTGGTACGTGGCGTGCGGCCCGGTCTGGCCCACGCTGACCAAGGAGATGCCGTGGCGGCCGCAGGGGCTGGACAACCTCGCCTGGTGGGTCCACATGGCCGGCGCGCCGGTGGTGGCCATAGGCGGCATCCTCGAGCATGCGCAGGCAACACAGGCCGCGCGCAGCGGCGCGGCCGCCATTTGCGTGGTCCGGGGGCTGGGCGCCGATCCGCAGCAGACCTGGCCGCAGTGGCGGGCCGCGGTGCAGGCGGCCGGGGGCTTGTCGCCGCTGCCTGTGCCGGCGCTGCCGCGTCCCACGCTGGAGCCTGTCCATGAACGCTGATCCGGGACCACGGGCCGAGTACGTGCGCGTGCTCACGATCGCCGGCTCCGATTCGGGCGGGGGTGCCGGCATCCAGGCCGATCTCAAGACCTTTGCCGCGCTGGGCTGCTACGGCATGAGTGCCATCACCGCGCTCACGGCGCAAGACACCTGCGGCGTCCACGCCATCCACGCGGCACCGGCCACGTTCCTGCAGGCGCAGATCGCAGCGGTCATGACCGACATCGGGGCGCACGCGGTCAAGATCGGAATGCTGCATGCGCCGGACATCGTGCAGGCGGTGGCCACGGCCATCGATGCCCACCGCATGCGGCAGGTGGTGCTGGATCCGGTCATGGTGTCGGCAGCCGGCGCCGTGCTCATCGAGCAGGCCGCCACGCAGGCGCTGGTCGACGTGCTGTTTCCGCGCGCGGCCATCGTGACGCCCAACCTGGACGAGGCCGCGCTGCTGCTGGGACGCCGCATTGGCCGTGTCCAGGACCTGGTCCCGGCTGCCGCGGCGCTGCGCCAGCTGGGCGCGCACGCGGTCCTGCTCAAGGGCGGGCATCTGCCGGGCGACGAGGTGATCGACGTGCTGGACATGGGCGCCGAGCCGCCGCAGGTTTTTTCCGGAGCGCGCATGGACACCGCCAATCTGCATGGTGCCGGCTGCACGCTGTCTTCGGCCATCGCGGCGTTCCTGGCGCTGGGCCGGTCGCTGCCGCAAGCCGTGGCGCAGGCGCGCGACTACGTGCGCGGCGCGCTGCAGGCTGGCAGCGGCGTGGTCACCGGCCATGGCGTGGGACCCATGAACCACGGCTTTGCGCCGCAGCGCATGGTGCGCCGCGCACTCGACGCCGCGCGCGAGCCTGCGCCGACTGGCCGTTGATGGCTGCTCACCACGGGTGCGCGGCTGGCTGCCGCTGCATGCAGGGGGGCGGTTGCCCGCAACCTCTGGAGCTGCGGCTGGACCTGGCGGCTGCCAGCCAGATCGACGCGGCGCCTGCTTCAGTCGTCCGGCTCGGGCCCCAGTGCGTGCTTGCTCATCTTGTACCAGCGCTTGGCGTCGTCCTTGCACAGGTCCTGCGCGTATTCGCCGGGCAGCGACTTGCACCACTGCTTTCTCACCTTGTATCGGGCCTTGATCCGCGTCTTGGCCAGCTTGTAGCTGCTCTCCGGACCCGGATCCCGCTCGGCCTTGCGGTACGTCTTGGCGATCTTGCGCCGACCCTTGCGCCGCTCCTTGCAGACCTTGCGTGCGTTGCCAGACCAGTCGTCGCAGTGCAAGCCGCCGGCTGCAGGGTAGGGGGAGTGGTATGCGTAGTCCCAGCCGCCTCCGGCCAGCGCCGGCACGGCAAGGAGCGCGGTGGCCAGGCTGAGCGCGGCGGCTCGTATCCAGGTTGGCATGAGTTGTCCCTTGGCTGAATGGGTTGAAGTACCTGCGGCGGATGCGCGCTTGAGCCGCAACCGCCTGTTGGGCCAGCATAGGAGACTGCCGTGTCTGCAGCTTGTGCGCGGCGTAAACAGCGGTAAGACTTTGTGCACGCGGGCCGCGCCGTTGCCGCCTTGGGATGCTGCCCGGTGGTCCTGCCCATGAGCGCTGGATTCGGCATCGCGCAGCAGCGCCGCCGAATCGTCCGGGACGCCGAGTTCATCGTGCGCGCAAGGTCCTGGCTCAGCCCGGCCATCGTGCAGCTGGAGCTGGCGCCGCTGCACGCGCGCATTGCGTTTCGGCCCGGGCAATACGTGCAGGTCTGCGATCCCGCGTACCGGCTGCCACCGCGCTCGTATTCCGTGGCCAACGCGCCGCGCGCCGACGGGCTGCTGCAGCTTTTGGTGACCGCTGTTCCCGAGGGGCCGGTGAGCGGCTGGCTCACGGGCGCGCTCGGCATCGGCGACCGCGTCCTGGTCAGCGGGCCCTACGGCACGTTCACGCTGCCGCCGCAGATCGAGCGTCCGGTGCTGGCGCTGGCCGGCGGGTCCGGCTGGGCACCGCTGCGGGCCATGGCCGAGCAGGCGGAGCAGGCGGGGTTTCCCCATCCCTTTCACGTGCTCTTTTCAGCGCGGGCCGAGGACGACGTGCTGGACGCGGCCCAGATGCGGCAGTGGCAGCAGGCGCACCGCCCGTTCCGCTACCAGCGCACGCTGACGCGTGCCAGCGGCCAGCCACCGCTGGGCCGCATACCCCAGGTGCTGCCCACGCTGTATGCTGACCTCTCGGGCATGGACGTGTACATTGCGGGCCCGCCGGGGCTGGTTGCCGCCTGCACGCAGGCCGCGCGCAGCCTGGGTGCACGGCCCGGTCACGTGCACACCGAAGCCTTTTATTCGGATCCGGAGCCCTGGTGACGCTGCCAGGGAGCCGGCAAACCACGGAGAAACCAGCGCATGAGCGAGCAGGGTCCACGCATCTACACCAAGACCGGCGACGACGGGACCACCGGCCTGCTGTTTGGCGGTCGCGTCGGCAAGGACGACCCGCTGGTGGCCGCCTGCGGCGACGTGGACGAGGCGGTGGCCGCGCTGGGGCTGGCCCGTGCGCTGCTGGCCGATGCGGACCCGGCGCTGGCAGCGGACGTGCTGGCGCTGCAGCGGCAGTTCTTCGTCGTGGCTGCCGACCTCATGGCCAATCCGCGCGCGCGCGACAAGACCGTGGACGGGCTGTCGCGGGTCAGCGCCGCCATGGTCGATGCACTGGAGCAGGACATGGACAGGCGCCTGGCCAGGCGACCGCTCAAGCCGGTCTTCATCGTTCCCGGGGCAACGCGCGGGTCGGCGCAGCTGGACGTGGCGCGCGCCGTGGTCCGCCGGGCCGAGCGCAGCGTCGTCGCCGCTGCGGGCGCCGGGCACGCGGTCTCGGAGCAGGTCAGCAGCTTCCTCAACCGCGCTGGCGACCTGGTCTTCGTGCTGGCGCGGGAGGCCGCTGGCGACGCCAACGAGGCACCCAGCCACGACTGAGCGGGGCAGGCGGCGTCAGCGCGGCGTCCAGCGCAGCTGGGCAAACGCCTGCAGCGGCGGCGCAGCGTATCCGCCGGCCAGCTCGTAACGCCGGTTGGCCACGTTGTCCACGCGCAGCAACAGGTCCCAGTCGCGCGCGATGGTGGTGTGGGCGTACACATTGAGCAGGCCGTAGCCGGCCAGCCGGCGGGTGTTGGCGGCATCGTCCCAGCGCTGGCTGGTGGCAAGCCATTCGGCGCCCAGCGTCCAGCCGGCGGCGCGCGTGTCGGCGTTGAGCTTGATCTGGCGGCGCGCACGTCGCGCCAGCAGCTTGCCCGTATCGGCGTTGGTGGGCTGCTGCCAGTCCAGTGACGCGCTCACGTTCACCGTACCCAGCGCGTGCCGGGCAGACAGGCTCGCACCGCGCAGGTTGGCGCGCCCGGTGTTGACGTAGCAGCCGCCAAACAGCGGCTGCTCGCAGGGAGTGGATGGGTCCCAGTCGATGAGGTTGCGGATGCGGTTGTGGTAGAGAACCAGGTCCGCTCCGCTACGGCCGTGGCTCCAGTGGATTCCGGCTTCCAGGTTGCGACTTTTTTCCGGCCCCAGCCCGGGCGCGGCAAATTGCGTCTGGTACAGCGTGGGTGCCCGAAACGCGGTCGCGACAGAGAGCGTTGCCCGCCAGTTGTCGGCAAGCCGGAGTCCGTACGCCACGCTGCCGCTGCTCTGGCCGCCAAATTCGCTGTCCTGGTCGCGCCTGGCGTTGACCTGCAGGCTGTGCCTGCTGCCCTGATAGCTGTAGCCCAGCGCCAGTGCGTCCTGGTGCCGGCCCTGGTTGATGGGCGCGTTGTCGAGACGGTCTTCGCGCCGTTCCAGGTCGGCACTCAACAGGTGGTTGCCCGCTTGCCACTCGTTGTGCCACAGGAAATTGCGCAACTGCGTCCTGCTCGTGTACGCGGACGGCGGGTCGTCGTACCGGTGGCTGGACTGGTTGATGGCGACACGCGTGCTGTACCGGTCGTTCCAGCGTGCCGACCAGGTGATGCCCGCTGTGCCCAGCCGGTTGCTTGCACGGTCGTGGCGCACCAGGGCGTCCGGATCAAATGCCGGGTCTGCGTCGTATTGCGCATCCATGTCCGTGTACGTGCCGGTGAAATCAATGCGGTGCGCCGCATGGACCTGCCAGCCGAGCCGCGCGTTGGCGCTGTTTTGCCGCCAGCCGTCACGGTCCGGGTTGCCGGCCGGCATGGCGTTGAAGCCCCGGCTGCCCTCGCGCGTGACGCCCAGCGAGTAGTCGATGCGGTCGTCGCCGCCGGAGACGCCTGTCTGCAGCTGCCGGCGCTGGTGCGAGCCGGCGCCCACGGCTGCGTAAGGCTGCGCCGGGCCTTCGCCGCGCCGCGTGAAGACCTGGATGACGCCGGCCACGGCGTCGGAGCCGTAGACGGCAGCGGCGGGGCCGCGCACGATCTCGATGCGGTCCACCTGCGCCAGCGATATCGCTTCCCAGGGTGCGCCGCCCGTTGCCTGCGTGTCGACCCGCACGCCATCCACGTAGACCGCGGTGAACCGGTTGTCGGCGCCGCGCATGAATATGCCGGTTTGCGTTCCCGGTCCGCCCGAGCGCGAGAGTTCGATCCCGTGCTGGCGCTGCAGCAGGTCGCCGATGCTGGCTGCGCCGCTGCGCTCGATCTGCGTCCGGTCGATCAGCGTGGTGTCGGCCAGCACGCCGGACAGCGGCTGCGCCGTGCGGCGTGCCGAGATCACGACCCTGTACGGTGTGTCCGATGGCGTGGCGGTGGCCGGCATGGGCGGGCCGGGATTTTGCGCCAGGGCAACAGAAGTGAGGGCGGTGCCGCCCAGGCAGGTGATGCGCTGCCACCGCGTGCGCGCCGATGCTGATTTCATGGCCAGGTCCTGAACGAGCGCTCCCGCCAGCTTCCCCGCCGGCGCATGGAGCCCAGTCAACGATCGCCGCGCGCCGGCTGGGCGCGCGGTGATCCCGTCGTTGGCCGGTATCCGGGCTGGCGGAGGGCATCGGCGCCTGGCCTTCCCGGCGGTGCGTGTGCACCACCAGTGGCTCGGTTCAGGCGCAGACCGACCCGGTGCCGTCGTCTGGACTCCGGGTCGTCCGCTGACCGTTGCGGGGGCAGCGCAGGCCAAGCGCCTGGCCAGTTGCCAAGGCTCTCCTGCTTCCCGTTTGACTGCGGCCGCCAGAGCGGCGGCGCGCGAGCACCAACGTGTGGTGATTATACGGTGTTTTTTGTAAAATCAACACAATATGTGGGCCAGACATAGGTTATCATTGCTACATGTTGTGGTTTCCCCGAAAGCGCCAGAATGGCCCCGGGAACGCACGGCATGCGCCCCTGCGGCCTGCATGGCGGGACAGTCGCACGTACGCAGGCGCGGCGCGACACACAAGAAACCCCACGTCAACAAGCAGCAGGCACGCCGACGATCGACAATCCATGGATGGCCTGAACAGGAGCACACGATGAAGCGAAACGAACACTTGTCCGGACTGGAGCCGCAGGCGATCTCGCTGGAGGTGCTCCAGGAAAAATACGCCAAGGGCGACGAAACCACCATAGGCCAGGTGCAGCGCCGCGTGGCGCGCGCGCTGGCGGCCATGGAGGCGCCCGAGCAGCGCGCGCACCATGAAGCGCTGTTTGTCGAGGCGCAGCAGCGCGGGTTCATTCCCGCCGGCCGCATCAACTCGGCCGCCGGAACGGACCTGCAGGCCACGCTCATCAACTGCTTTGTCCAGCCGGTGGGCGACTCGGTTTCGGCCACCGAGGACGGGCTGCCGGGCATCTACGACGCGCTGCAAAAGGCTGCGGAAACCATGCGCCGCGGCGGCGGCGTGGGCTACAACTTCAGCCACATCCGACCCGCCGGTGCGCACGTGCGCGGCACCGCGTCCAAGGCGTCGGGGCCGGTGTCGTACATGCGCGTGTTTGACCGCTCCTGCGAGACGGTCGAGTCTGCCGGCGCCCGGCGCGGCGCGCAGATGGGCGTTCTCAACGTGGAGCACCCGGACATCGAGGCCTTTGTCCGCGCCAAGCAGACCGCCGGCGAGCTGACCAATTTCAACGTCTCGGTCAGCGTCACCGATGACTTCATGCAGGCGGTGCAGGACGACGCGCTGTTCCCGCTGGTCCATGCGGCCGAGCCGGGCGAGGACCTCAAGGCCGCCGGCGCGTTCCGGCGCGAGGACGGCCCGTGGGTGTACCGCCAGATCCGGGCGCGCGAGCTGTGGGACCTGATCATGCAGTCAACCTACGACTACGCCGAGCCGGGCGTGCTGTTTCGCGACCAGATCAACCGGGAAAACAACCTGGCGTACATCGAGACGCTGGAAGCAACCAATCCCTGCGGCGAGCAGCCGCTGCCGGCGTATGGCTGCTGCTGCCTGGGCTCGATCAACCTGACGCGCTTCGTGCGCGATCCCTTTGGCCTGAGCGGCGAGCCCAGCGTCGACTGGCAGGGCCTGGCCGAAGTCACCGCCGTGGCCGTGCGCATGCTGGACAACGTGCTGGACGCCACCGTCTGGCCGCTGCCCGAGCAGGCGGAGGAGGCGGCGCAGAAGCGGCGCGTGGGCCTGGGCATCACCGGGCTGGGCGACGCGCTCATCATGCTTGGACTGGCGTACGACAGCGACCCCGCGCGCGCCATGGCCGGCCGCTTCATGCGCGAGATCACAGAGGCTGCGTACCGCGCGTCGGTGGCGCTGGCACGCGAGCGCGGCGCGTTCCCGGCGTTCAGCAAGAAGGAATACTTGGCGAGCCCGTTCATCCAGCGGCTGCCCAGGGACCTGCGCGACGCCATCGCAAAACACGGGCTGCGCAACAGCCACCTGACCTCGATCGCGCCCACCGGAACGATCTCGCTGGCGTTTGCCGATAATGCATCCAACGGCATAGAGCCGCCGTTTTCCTGGACGTACACGCGCACCAAGCGCATGGCCGATGGGAGCCGGCAGGACTATGCGGTGCAGGACCATGCGTGGCGGCTGTACCGCCTGCTGGGCGGCGACACCGACGCGCTGCCGCCGTATTTCCGCACCGCGCTGGAGATTTCCGCGCAAGACCATGCACGCATGGTCGCGGCGGTCAAGGACCACGTGGATTCGGCCATTTCCAAGACCGTCAACGTGCCGGCCGACTACCCGTACGAGGACTTCAAGGACCTGTACCTGGACGCCTGGCGTTACGGCCTCAAGGGCATCACGACGTACCGGCCCAGCGGCAAGCGCGACGCGGTGCTGTCGGTGACCCCCGAGGCAGCGGCCGCCGGGTCGCAGCCGGAGACCATCTCGCTGTCCGAGGCAGACCAGCGGCTGGTGCTCAAGCAGGCCATCGAGCCGGTGCTCAACAGCCTGCGCTGGCCGAGCCGGCCGCGGTTGCCGCACGGCGCATCGTGCTGGGCATCCGACGCCATCGAGGTGCCCGAGGGCAGCTTCGTGGTCTTTGTCTCGGACCTGCAGCAGCGGCCGTTCGAGGTCTGGGTCAACGGCGCCCGGCCGCCGCGCGGCCTGGGCTCGGTGGCCAAGATGCTGAGCCTGGACATGTACGTGGACGACTTTCCCTGGCTGCAGCGCAAGCTGCAGGTGCTGGCGCGCACCAGCGGCGAGAGTCCGTTCCAGATCAGCAATCCGCGCAACGGCGAGCCCATCTGGGTGCCGTCCCCCGTTGCCGCCGTGGCCAAGCTGGTCGAGTTCCGGCACAAGGCGCTGGGCGTGACGGCGCCGGAAGAAGGCGCCTCGGCCATGATGAGTGCGCTCATTGCGCCGCGCGAACCCAAGACCGGCACCGACGGCACCATGGGCTGGGTCTGCGACGTGCTCAATCCGGTGACCGGGGATGATTTTGTCCTCATGGTCAAGGAACTGCGCCTGCCCGACGGCGGCGCGCGCCCGTATTCGGTCTGGGGCGCCGGAGAATTCCCGCGCGCTTTTGCCGGCCTGTTCAAGCTCCTGAGCCTGGACATGCGCATCGTTGACCCGGCCTGGATCGCGATGAAATTGCGCAAGCTCATGAACTACGCCGAGCCGCAGGGCGATTTCCTGGCGCGGATGCCCGGCAGCGAGAAATCCCGCACGTACCCGTCAACGGAGGCGTACCTGGCGCGCCTGCTCATCCACCGCTACGCCATGCTGGGCATCCTGGACGAGAACGGCGAGCCGCTGCGGCAGATGGGCGTGGTCCAGGCCGAGTCCGATGCCGCAGGTTTGCAGTCACCCGCTGCCGACACGGTGATGGCAGGCGCGCGCTGCCCGGAATGCCACTTGCCGCACGTGATCAACAAGGACGGCTGCGATTTCTGCACCAGCTGCGGCTACATGGGCGCTTGTGGCTGACCCCGCGCCTGCCTGAGCGGGACAAAACGGCCCGGCCGGCCGGATGGGCGGCCAGCAGCGCGTACCTGTCTGTCGGCCGCGGCGCGCCGCAGGTGCGCGCCGCGCTCAATCAGCTCCGTTGATGCCGCGACCAGCCCTGTTGCGCCGGCCGGTGCGAGCGCTGTCCCCGCCGCGTTCCGGGACGGCGGTTGCTCTGCCAGTGATGGCGCTGGAACCCGCGATGCTGGTACCTGTGTGCCCGGGGATACGAGCGGTAGTGCTTCCGCGCGGACCGGCCATGCGCATGCGACGAGCGTGAGCGGGACGTGCTGGCGTGTCCGACGTTGTGGCCGAGCGCATGCTGCGAAGCTTGCACGGCCTGTGGCGTGCTGCTGCGCGGCTGTGCAAACGCGGTGCTGGTCCACAGGCCGGCGGCCAGGACGAGGGCGGCGGGACGTATCCACTTGAACATGAGGTTTCTCCTTTGCTGTGTGCAAAATGCGAGTTGCTGGAACTCGCGTGCACCCAGTTTGGAGCGCGCGGGTGTCGGTGCCTTGTGCCCCGTGTGAAGTCATGTAATGCTTCACCTGACTGGCAAGCACCGTCAGCTCACCGGATGACAGATGATTTCGGCCCTTGCGGGCCCTGGATGAAAGCCGCCTGTGGCGGCTGATGAAGGTTTTGCGTCAAGCGTTCAGCGTCCAGCGTGAACGCCCAACGCTCAACGCTCAACGCTCAACGCTCAACGCTCAACGCTCAACGCTCAACGCTCAACGCTCAACGCTCAACGCTCAACGCTCAACGCTCAACCTCCCCGTCATGGCGGCGCAGCCGCAGTCATTGCAGCCGCGTAGCGGCAAGGTCATCGAGGCGCCAGCGAGGTCATCCGTCATGCGCCTGCGTGTTGCTGAGCATCGTTTCCCATCAGGATGCTTGATGTGCGACGCTTGCTGACTGCCAGCCCAGCGCGGGGGCGCCGCCGGCACCGGCGCCCGGGTCAGGCGCTTGCCCGCAGTGCGGACGCGATCTCGGGGACCAGCTGCGGGCCCCTGTAGATGAGGCCGGTGTAGATTTGCACCGCGTCGGCGCCGGCCCTGATCTTGGCCACGGCGTCGGTCCCGCTCAGGATGCCGCCCACGCCAATGATGGGGTAGCCTGGCCCCAGCGCTTGGCGCAGCCCGGCGACGACGCGGTTGCTGGCGGCCGAGAGCGGCGCACCGGAAAGTCCGCCCGCCTCGTGGCCGTGCGGCAGATGCGCCACGTCATCGCGCGCCAGCGTGGTGTTGGTGGCAATGACGCCTTCAATCCGGTGCTCCTGCAGCGCCGCGGCCACCGCCTGCACCTGCTGCCGGTCCAGGTCGGGCGCAATCTTGACAAAGATGGGCACCTGGCGCGCGTGTTCATCGGCCAGCTCGGCCTGCCTTGACTTGAGTGCGGTCAGCAGCGTGCGCAGCGCGGCGTCCTGCTGCAGGTCGCGCAGGTCCTGCGTATTGGGGCTGGAGATGTTGACGGTGACGTAGTCCGCGTACGCATACACGCCCGCCAGGCCAGCCAGGTAGTCGTCGGTGGCCCGCTCCATGGGCGTGCTGGCGTTCTTGCCTATGTTCAGCCCCAGCACCAGCGGCGGCCCGTCGCCCGCGACGTGCCGGCGCTGGTAGAAGCGCGAGTTGCGCACGTTGCGGACAAAGGCATCCAGGCCGTCGTTGTTGAACCCCATGCGGTTGATCAGCGCGTTGGCGCGCGGCAGCCGGAACAGCCGGGGCCTGGCGTTGCCCGGCTGCGCCAGCGGCGTCACCGTGCCCACCTCGACAAAGCCAAAGCCCATGCTCGCCAGCCCGTCTATGGCGCGCGCGTTCTTGTCCAGCCCCGCCGCGACGCCGACCCGGTTGGGCAGGGTGAGCCCGGCCAGCGTCAGTGGATCGCTGATGCGCCTGTTGCGCCAGGCCCACTGCAGCGGCGTCGCGTCGCAGCGCGCCAGCGTGTCGACGGTGAGGTCGTGCGCGGTTTCCGGGTCCAGCGCAAACAGCGCCGTGCGCGTCACACAATAGGGAATGAGGCTCATCGGATAATCAACGCTTGGGCATCACAAGCAATATGGGGCATTGTCGCAAATGGGCGCTGCAACGCATACACAGGATGAACTCAAGGCCATGGCAGCCCGCGCGGCGCTGGCGTACGTGGAGCCGGGGCAGGTCATTGGCGTGGGCACCGGCTCCACCGTCAACCACTTCCTGGACGCGCTGGCGCAGTCCGGGCTCGACGTGCGCGGCGCCGTCTCGTCGTCCGAGGCATCAAGCCAGCGCCTGCGCGCGCTGGGCATCGCGGTGCACGACAGCAATGCGGTGGCCGATCTGTCCGTATACATAGACGGCGCCGATGAAATAGACGGCAGCGGCTGCATGATCAAGGGCGGCGGCGCGGCGCTGACGCGCGAGAAGATCGTCGCGGCGCTGGCGCGGCGCTTCATTTGCGTGGCCGACCAGAGCAAGCAGGTGCAGGTGCTGGGGCGGTTTGCGCTCCCGGTCGAGGTCATCCCCATGGCGGCCGCGCACATCGGCCGGCGCTTTGCCGCCGGCGTCTGTGGTACCAGCGGCCGTGCCGTGCTGCGCGAGGGACCCGAAGGGCCGCTGGTGACCGACAACGGCCAGCACCTGCTGGACGTGCACGGCCTGCAAATCACCGATCCGCTGGCGTTCGAGCAAACCGTCAACCAGTGGCCTGGCGTGGTCACCGTGGGCGTGTTTGCGCAGCACAGGGCCAGTGTCTGCCTGCTGGCGACGCAGGATGGCGTGCAGACGCTGAACTTCGAGGCGGGGCCGCCGTCTGCCGACTGCTGAGTGGGGCCGGGGCGTTCCCGGAGCAGGGCGTGGCTGGCTGTATCGTGGGCGCGGCGGGTTCTTGTTTTGATCCGAGGTTTGGGTTGATGGAGACCGGTTTGGTCAATGTTTGGGGTTGCCGGGATATGCGCCCGGCAGCGCAGTCACTTTCTTTGCTTCGCCAAAAGAAAGTAACCAAAGCTCGCGCCAGCGCGCGGCACAGATTGTTTTTTGCTGACTTGCCGCAAAGGCGACCCTGCTGTCGCGCCCTGCGGTGCTCGGGCCAGGCAGCCGCTGCGGAACTCGCTGCGCACGCCCTGCGGGCGTACTCCGCTCAGACAACCGCAGCGAGTCAGTTCACGCGGCAAGGCCATTGCGCCAAGCCTTGCTGCTGCCTGGCCCTG
>JALOAS010000105.1 GCA_023228705.1 Ottowia sp.
GGTGGCAACAGAGCAACCCCGGCGAGCGAGAGGTCAAGAAAGCGCTCAGAAAGGCGCTCCGGAAGTATCAACTGCAACAGGATCAGGATCTCTTTGACCGGGCGTATGAGTATATCAGGCAGTACTACTGATAGAGAAAATTATGCCGCTGGATTGGGATAAGGTCGTTATGAGATATGCGGAACAGCCATACCTCACCACAAAGTTTCAATCCTTGTTCTCGTGGATGCCGCTCTTGAACAGGTTGTATGCGTCGGCAAGGGCGTTGTTCCCTTCAAGTTTCAATCCTTGTTCACGTGGATGTCGCTCTTGAACAGGACTGGTGAAATGAGAGCAGATGGACGAAGAAAACGTTTCAATCCTTGTTCTTGTGGATGTCACTCTTGAACAGAAGTAAGGCACGTAGGGATGAGAATGCCCGTAGATTGTTTCAATCCTTGTTCTCGTGGATGTCGCTCTTGAACGGTCTCGATGATGATGCCGAAGAGCATCCCGCAGAGTTTCAATCCTTGTTCTCGTGGATGTCGCTCTTGAACCCGGACAACCCCGACCGGCTCATGATTCTCCCCTATCTGTTTCAATCCTTGTTCTCGTGGATGTCGCTCTTGAACACCCCGTTGGCAGTTCCAGGGTGCCGGCCTCATCCGGTTTCAATCCTTGTTCTCGTGGATGTCGCTCTTGAACTCCAGTGGATCTCACAGCGTGGTGGATCGATCCTACAGTTTCAATCCTTGTTCTCGTGGATGTCGCTCTTGAACACCAGATAGCAGGACGCGCCGCACCGCATCAGTTCGTGGTTTCAATCCTTGTTCTCGTGGATGTCGCTCTTGAACCATACCCTGCCATCGCCGCCTGTGCACCAATCTGGGTTTCAATCCTTGTTCTCGTGGATGTCGCTCTTGAACCCTGAACGGAGTCCTGTTCGGCGACGTCTGGTTCGAGTTTCAATCCTTGTTCTCGTGGATGTCGCTCTTGAACACTCATCAGCAACCACCACCAAAAAAAGATCTTTTCTGTTTCAATCCTTGTTCTCGTGGATGTCGCTCTTGAACTCGGTGGTGCAGGGTAGCGCGTCACCGCACCTTTTGTTTCAATCCTTGTTCTCGTGGATGTCGCTCTTGAACATGATTTACTATCCCGACCCGTCCGACCCCTATGGGTTTCAATCCTTGTTCTCGTGGATGTCGCTCTTGAACCGTACGAGCGTGGGGTGATAGACGTGAGCAGAGGTTGTTTCAATCCTTGTTCTCGTGGATGTCGCTCTTGAACTAGTTGGTGCCGGGGGTATTGGTTCTCCCAGTGACCAGTTTCAATCCTTGTTCTCGTGGATGTCGCTCTTGAACGGGCTCCCCGGATACATCATCAAGCGGGCAACCGGGTTTCAATCCTTGTTCTCGTGGATGTCGCTCTTGAACGTGATTGCCGGCAAAATCGTTGAACTTGGCCGGATGAAGTTTCAATCCTTGTTCTCGTGGATGTCGCTCTTGAACGACCATGAACCGGCAGCCCACGCTAACATGGAGAGGTTCGTTTCAATCCTTGTTCTCGTGGATGTCGCTCTTGAACAAGAACGACCGCCGAAGGTATAGTATATCTCAACCGGGAGTTTCAATCCTTGTTCTCGTGGATGTCGCTCTTGAACCCGGATTTGCCAGATATCCACTGATGCCATGTATTGGGTTTCAATCCTTGTTCTCGTGGATGTCGCTCTTGAACGATGTGTGTATACCATTGTAGCATAAATTCGTGTACGGTGTTTCAATCCTTGTTCTCGTGGATGTCGCTCTTGAACGGGATTTACCGGCGGGCGCTCAACGCCTTTTTCCAGTTTCAATCCTTGTTCTCGTGGATGTCGCTCTTGAACATTGTTATCCCTTGGGTTTATCGTTATAGCATGGAGTTTCAATCCTTGTTCTCGTGGATGTCGCTCTTGAACACTTCTCCGGGCAATCGCAAACCAAGTCGATCTTGAGTTTCAATCCTTGTTCTCGTGGATGTCGCTCTTGAACCAAGAGGCTACTCTACTTTATGCATGATATGCATAGTTTCAATCCTTGTTCTCGTGGATGTCGCTCTTGAACACCGGCGGCGGCCATGCCAGAGGCGCACGAAAATGGTTTCAATCCTTGTTCTCGTGGATGTCGCTCTTGAACTGGATGGGTAGCCTATTCACATTCCGGCAACGCAAGTTTCAATCCTTGTTCTCGTGGATGTCGCTCTTGAACGGTGTGCAGACCGATACCCGGTTATACCTGCAAAGGGGTTTCAATCCTTGTTCTCGTGGATGTCGCTCTTGAACCTGGCAACGGTGCCGGTGGTGGTGCATCTACTAATGGGTTTCAATCCTTGTTCTCGTGGATGTCGCTCTTGAACCTCATCCAGGAGATCCTCATCGACACAGAGCTGATGTTTCAATCCTTGTTCTCGTGGATGTCGCTCTTGAACTTCTGATACGCGGTGCGAAATAAGCGACCTATACGGTTTCAATCCTTGTTCTCGTGGATGTCGCTCTTGAACCAGGTACAGGATGCCATCGATGCGTACAGGGCTGCCAGTTTCAATCCTTGTTCTCGTGGATGTCGCTCTTGAACAAAATAGATGCGAGGGACGGCGAAATAATCAAGACGGTTTCAATCCTTGTTCTCGTGGATGTCGCTCTTGAACCGTATATCGGCTCCAATGAATCTAATGCTCCTGTAGTTTCAATCCTTGTTCTCGTGGATGTCGCTCTTGAACCCGGCCCCATACCCCGCACCCTGGGGACACATATGGGTTTCAATCCTTGTTCTCGTGGATGTCGCTCTTGAACCCGATACCAATATACCCCATCTCATATCCCATGCGGAGTTTCAATCCTTGTTCTCGTGGATGTCGCTCTTGAACGGTCCCACGTCGCTGGTATTGATATACCGCATGGAGGTTTCAATCCTTGTTCTCGTGGATGTCGCTCTTGAACCCATGAGACCCGGATCCGGCGGCTGGAGGCATCACGATGAGGTTTCAATCCTTGTTCTCGTGGATGTCGCTCTTGAACTCTCCTCCCCGGGGGTTATCCCCCCGGGCTCTACTACGTTTCAATCCTTGTTCTCGTGGATGTCGCTCTTGAACCACGAAAAGTGATAGGATGCGCGGTGGAAAAAGTGTTTCAATCCTTGTTCTCGTGGATGTCGCTCTTGAACAATCCTGAACCCGAAGAAGCCGACGGCCGACATCAGTTTCAATCCTTGTTCTCGTGGATGTCGCTCTTGAACCCGGCCGCCTAACCGTGACATCGCCGGTCGTCATATGTTTCAATCCTTGTTCTCGTGGATGTCGCTCTTGAACCGTCCCCGCCGATTTTGATCATTGCTGCCGGGCATGGTTTCAATCCTTGTTCTCGTGGATGTCGCTCTTGAACTCACCGGCGAACCGGTCGAGGCCGGTGATCTTGAGTTGTTTCAATCCTTGTTCTCGTGGATGTCGCTCTTGAACCCAGCGGATTGCCGATAGGAAGGCGTCCCAGAACGAGTTTCAATCCTTGTTCTCGTGGATGTCGCTCTTGAACAGATCTGCAGGGCAGCAATACAGGATGCTATCGGAGTTTCAATCCTTGTTCTCGTGGATGTCGCTCTTGAACACCCACTTGTGATCTGCTGCAGTGCCCCATAGAGCCGTTTCAATCCTTGTTCTCGTGGATGTCGCTCTTGAACATAACTCCTCTGACATTGCGGGCGTCCTGGCTGACAGTTTCAATCCTTGTTCTCGTGGATGTCGCTCTTGAACAGGCGGGTATACATGGATCAAGCTATCAAGGGGCGGCGTTTCAATCCTTGTTCTCGTGGATGTCGCTCTTGAACTTGCATGGAGAGAAAGGAACTGTTTACAACATCCGTTAGTTTCAATCCTTGTTCTCGTGGATGTCGCTCTTGAACCCCGGAAATCGAGGCCGGCTATCAGAAGGTGAAAGAGTTTCAATCCTTGTTCTCGTGGATGTCGCTCTTGAACCCCGGAAATCGAGGCCGGCTATCAGAAGGTGAAAGAGTTTCAATCCTTGTTCTCGTGGATGTCGCTCTTGAACCAGTACAGCTGCGGCGCTCTCTAAAGTCTCCCTGCCGTTTCAATCCTTGTTCTCGTGGATGTCGCTCTTGAACTCATGCATCATCGCGCGGTCTGGATCGGTGCTCACGTTTCAATCCTTGTTCTCGTGGATGTCGCTCTTGAACGGCGAATTTGCCGTATAACCCGTTCCCTAGGTACTTGGTTTCAATCCTTGTTCTCGTGGATGTCGCTCTTGAACGAGGCTATAGCGGCTGGTGGGGTTTCACCTCCTCAAGTTTCAATCCTTGTTCTCGTGGATGTCGCTCTTGAACCGTAGTCGCCCCGGTCGTATACGGCGCGGCGAGCGTTGGTTTCAATCCTTGTTCTCGTGGATGTCGCTCTTGAACCTATTCGAGCGAGGTAGACTCGAACCTGCGGATCGCCAGTTTCAATCCTTGTTCTCGTGGATGTCGCTCTTGAACGATCACGAAGGATAATGAACACATATGTACGTACTGAGTTTCAATCCTTGTTCTCGTGGATGTCGCTCTTGAACCCTCACCATCACCGACGGCACCACCGGCCTCCCGATCAGTTTCAATCCTTGTTCTCGTGGATGTCGCTCTTGAACTGCCTGCAGCGGGTGCCCACATTGTGGGTACGAAGGGTTTCAATCCTTGTTCTCGTGGATGTCGCTCTTGAACGCGGGTGGGGAGGCGGCACCATGATTATGGAGGTTAGTTTCAATCCTTGTTCTCGTGGATGTCGCTCTTGAACCAGACGTTGCGGAGTATTGGGTCTATGACAAATGGATGTTTCAATCCTTGTTCTCGTGGATGTCGCTCTTGAACGATAGCGGTGCACGTTCAATCGTGAGTGGCGGTCAGAGTTTCAATCCTTGTTCTCGTGGATGTCGCTCTTGAACTCGAGCTGATACCGCTTTGCCAGCTCAAGCATCAGCAGTTTCAATCCTTGTTCTCGTGGATGTCGCTCTTGAACGATGCCGATCGACGACCGCCCTAACTCGCGGGCGATCAGGTTTCAATCCTTGTTCTCGTGGATGTCGCTCTTGAACCCTCGTGGTTCTCTAGCATATCCTTGATATTCGCGAGTTTCAATCCTTGTTCTCGTGGATGTCGCTCTTGAACGCGGTCAGCGCTGGGGTACCATCATCCTCTTTATCCGGTTTCAATCCTTGTTCTCGTGGATGTCGCTCTTGAACCTAGACGTCAATCTCGCGTAAGGAGGTTAGGATGACTCCGTTTCAATCCTTGTTCTCGTGGATGTCGCTCTTGAACTGAGCGCTCTAAGGAGGAGGCTTCGACCGTACGCCGGTTTCAATCCTTGTTCTCGTGGATGTCGCTCTTGAACGGACATTGCAGAGTATTGGGCATACGACAAATGGAGTTTCAATCCTTGTTCTCGTGGATGTCGCTCTTGAACGTTGATGCTGGTGACTACGAAGACAGGAGGGAAAAAGTTTCAATCCTTGTTCTCGTGGATGTCGCTCTTGAACACGATGATTGTCGATAGCGATTTGGATTTGGGAGCTTAGTTTCAATCCTTGTTCTCGTGGATGTCGCTCTTGAACCCTCGCCCCAACCACCGTAGTCGTCATACCAAAAGGTTTCAATCCTTGTTCTCGTGGATGTCGCTCTTGAACACTGCCGGTATTTTTGCCGAGTGGCCGTTTAATCTTGGTTTCAATCCTTGTTCTCGTGGATGTCGCTCTTGAACTGCAGGGGAGACGGCGATGCGGCATTATGTTGATGTGTTTCAATCCTTGTTCTCGTGGATGTCGCTCTTGAACAATCGCTATCCACAATCAGCGTAGACGTCCGTGCTGGTTTCAATCCTTGTTCTCGTGGATGTCGCTCTTGAACGCATGCTGTCTTCATACTCGCCCCGGGGTATCATTACAGTTTCAATCCTTGTTCTCGTGGATGTCGCTCTTGAACATCCGAAAGTTCTTATTCTTCCCAGTCTCAATAGAACGTTTCAATCCTTGTTCTCGTGGATGTCGCTCTTGAACGTACATATGTCGGAGATCTGCTGGACACTCTCTCCAGTTTCAATCCTTGTTCTCGTGGATGTCGCTCTTGAACCCCCTTTCCGAGCCGGCAGGCGTACGAATCATAAAGTTTCAATCCTTGTTCTCGTGGATGTCGCTCTTGAACCCGCCCCTATCGGGGGTACCTCGCAGGTTATGACCGGTTTCAATCCTTGTTCTCGTGGATGTCGCTCTTGAACTGGACTGGGCTGGCCCAAGGGGAACACGAACTGGGGGTTTCAATCCTTGTTCTCGTGGATGTCGCTCTTGAACCTGCATCCTGATAACCATGGTTATTCCTATGGGAGGTTTCAATCCTTGTTCTCGTGGATGTCGCTCTTGAACCCGGCGGGAGACATGGAGGTGATATGATGGTTGCCTATCCCTGTTTCAATCCTTGTTCTCGTGGATGTCGCTCTTGAACCGGCATAGAACATCATACATGCAAGACTCACGGCGAGTTTCAATCCTTGTTCTCGTGGATGTCGCTCTTGAACCTCGGTGATGGTGCCACATCCATACAATTTGTATGCAGTTTCAATCCTTGTTCTCGTGGATGTCGCTCTTGAACAGGTAGTAGTGCAGGATCTCGTAGGTGTCGGCTGCGGGTTTCAATCCTTGTTCTCGTGGATGTCGCTCTTGAACGTTGCCCCGGAACCGTGCCGAGGCTGTCAGGCAGTAGTTTCAATCCTTGTTCTCGTGGATGTCGCTCTTGAACCTAATTCTGACATTTCTCTATACTCCCTGGCTCGAGTTTCAATCCTTGTTCTCGTGGATGTCGCTCTTGAACCTCGTCGGTGATCCCGGTATACAATGTACCCGAGGGTTTCAATCCTTGTTCTCGTGGATGTCGCTCTTGAACTTGGATCTCCGTGTCACGGATTTTCTGATGCCCCTGTTTCAATCCTTGTTCTCGTGGATGTCGCTCTTGAACACAAAAGGGGTTAGCGGTCCGGCACCCGACTCATAAGTTTCAATCCTTGTTCTCGTGGATGTCGCTCTTGAACATATGAGCGAGTGCGGGACCCCCGAGGACGGAGATGTTTCAATCCTTGTTCTCGTGGATGTCGCTCTTGAACTCAGATAGTCATCATCCACCCCGACGGTGGAGATCTGTTTCAATCCTTGTTCTCGTGGATGTCGCTCTTGAACCACGGAGCGCCGCACGTGAACCGGTTGCCTGATAGTAGGTTTCAATCCTTGTTCTCGTGGATGTCGCTCTTGAACCTTGTACTCCGCGATCTTCTCCCGGTTCTCCTCGCGGGTTTCAATCCTTGTTCTCGTGGATGTCGCTCTTGAACCGAGGTGGTCATGCAGGCGCTCGACGCGCTCGAAGAGTTTCAATCCTTGTTCTCGTGGATGTCGCTCTTGAACACTGGTGCGAAGTCTCGCCGGCCGAGCGAAGTCAGGGTGTTTCAATCCTTGTTCTCGTGGATGTCGCTCTTGAACACCCCGTTAAGCGTTGCGATCTGATCATCTATGGGGTTTCAATCCTTGTTCTCGTGGATGTCGCTCTTGAACCGACCTGCCAAACGACGAGGAGAGCGGCACCCTGGTGTTTCAATCCTTGTTCTCGTGGATGTCGCTCTTGAACTGGCTATACGTATGTCTAGGGGCTACATCGTCTTAGTTTCAATCCTTGTTCTCGTGGATGTCGCTCTTGAACGGAGACGTCCGGCACCGCATACGACCTCCCGGCGAGAGTTTCAATCCTTGTTCTCGTGGATGTCGCTCTTGAACCACATTCCCCCCCGTATTGAACCCAGTTTACTGAAGTTTCAATCCTTGTTCTCGTGGATGTCGCTCTTGAACCTTTGACGGCGATTTCGACACCGACACGATCCAGTAGTTTCAATCCTTGTTCTCGTGGATGTCGCTCTTGAACAATATCGACCGGATCGCCCCTTTTGAGGCTGTTCTGCTGTTTCAATCCTTGTTCTCGTGGATGTCGCTCTTGAACCCTGTTGTCATTCTTGATCCCATTGATATGATGGAGTTTCAATCCTTGTTCTCGTGGATGTCGCTCTTGAACTTCCCGCGTTCCTTTGCCTCGGTGAGCATCTGGTCTTGTTTCAATCCTTGTTCTCGTGGATGTCGCTCTTGAACATGGCAGAACCTCGCCGAGGGGCTGTGCGGGGGCAAAGTTTCAATCCTTGTTCTCGTGGATGTCGCTCTTGAACCCGAGACGATGGAGGGCGGCGTCGGCGGATCCCTCCGGTTTCAATCCTTGTTCTCGTGGATGTCGCTCTTGAACAATCTTCGAACGATTTGCGCCCGACTTGGATATATTTGTTTCAATCCTTGTTCTCGTGGATGTCGCTCTTGAACAGTCTTGGTTTTGGTTTCGCGCTGTTTTGCTGCCCCAGTTTCAATCCTTGTTCTCGTGGATGTCGCTCTTGAACCGAAGGATCGTGACTTTCCCACGAGAGAGAGATCTGTTTCAATCCTTGTTCTCGTGGATGTCGCTCTTGAACGAAATATCCTTAAATCGGTCTTTATTGGAACATGTTTGTTTCAATCCTTGTTCTCGTGGATGTCGCTCTTGAACGTTCGTCCCTGGATATCGATGCTCAAATATATACATGTTTCAATCCTTGTTCTCGTGGATGTCGCTCTTGAACGATAAAGATGGTAATCCAAAGTATCCTTCAATTTAGTTTCAATCCTTGTTCTCGTGGATGTCGCTCTTGAACGGTAGTGCAGATGTTACTTTTATTCTCACCCCTCCAATGTTTCAATCCTTGTTCTCGTGGATGTCGCTCTTGAACTGTCTATTCGCTTTACAATACCATGCAATACCGTTTGTTTCAATCCTTGTTCTCGTGGATGTCGCTCTTGAACAAATGCTATCGCTGACGGTCTGATTGATGTAGACGGGTTTCAATCCTTGTTCTCGTGGATGTCGCTCTTGAACAGAAAACCAGGATATTATTGGTGCAGGATTTGATATGTTTCAATCCTTGTTCTCGTGGATGTCGCTCTTGAACGGGTTTTGTCACTGAGCAGACGAAAGACCAGTATGGGTTTCAATCCTTGTTCTCGTGGATGTCGCTCTTGAACGTTATTGGAAAGTGGAAGAGGATTGGTTATCTATTGTTTCAATCCTTGTTCTCGTGGATGTCGCTCTTGAACGTTATTGGAAAGTGGAAGAGGATTGGTTATCTATTGTTTCAATCCTTGTTCTCGTGGATGTCGCTCTTGAACTATTCTATCATTTCATCGAGTGTAGTCTCGAATGTAGTTTCAATCCTTGTTCTCGTGGATGTCGCTCTTGAACAAATCATCAATAAACGTAGTCCCGACAACCTCCTGTGGTTTCAATCCTTGTTCTCGTGGATGTCGCTCTTGAACTCTCTTTACGGTTCTCCTAGATAATGAAAGTGCTATGTTTCAATCCTTGTTCTCGTGGATGTCGCTCTTGAACGGATTTGATCCAAACGCCACAATGCGAAAAAGGGTGTTTCAATCCTTGTTCTCGTGGATGTCGCTCTTGAACTGTTCTC
>JALOAS010000014.1 GCA_023228705.1 Ottowia sp.
CCTGGATCAGCAGCATCCGGACTCTGCCAAGCCCCATGCCAAGCTCCATTTTGTTCGTCATTCGTCAACTTCGTTTTCCCTTACTCGGTTCCCCATGGTCAGGTGACGGTGAATTGCGCCATCATGTCCGCGCCCTCGTGCTCCGGGGCATCATGGCGGCGCAGCCGCAGTCATTGCAGCCGCGTAGCGGCGCGGTCATGCTGCCGCCCTTCATCACCCCGTGCCCGCCCAACAGGCCGGTCTGGCGCATTTTGCCTCCGGCGCCGGGTTTGAGTTGCGCAATTGATCCATCCATGCCCCAAGGATACGCCGCAACCGCTGCTGCGGGTGTAGGACATGGCCGCACCGTCCTGTCACGCGACTGCCCGAAGCGGTGTCAAAAATCCAGCGCACGGTCAGCGCCGGTATCACGGCGCATCCGTCGCTTGCGCGCAAACCGCGCACAAAAATGCGGTATTGTCCAGCCCCAAGCATTCCTGCTGACCTGCACCGGTCCAGTCAGGCAGGGTGCACGTTGCGCTGGGCGGCAAAGTCAATGAACCACTGCAGCGCCCCGGGGTTGGACATGGCTTCGCGGTTGATGACCTTGTCCACCGCCTGGCCCAGCAGCAGCTTCTTGATCGGCAACTCCTGCTTCTTGCCGGACAGCGTGTGCGGGATCTCGGGCACAGCAAGGATCTCGTTGGGCACGAAGCGCGGGCTGAGCGACCTGCGGATGGCGTCGTTGATGCGCTGCTTCAGCCCGTCAGTCAGTTCCCGCCCCTCGCGCAGCACCACGAACAAGGGCATGTAGCTGTCCCGTCCCAGGTACTCCAGGTCGACGACCAGCGCCTCCAGGATTTCCGGCTGCGACTCAACCGCCTTGTAGATCTCGCTGGTGCCCATGCGCAGGCCGTGGCGGTTGATGGTGGTGTCCGAGCGGCCAAAGATGGTGCACCACTCGCCTTCGCCGTTCTCATCGCCAATCTGCAGCCAGTCGCCATGGCGCCACACGCTGCCGGCCTCCGGCGGCAGGTCGCCGCCGCCTGGCTTGCGGCCATGGCCCGGTGGATAGGTTTCGAAGTAGCTGGCCAGGTAGCGCTGGTTGCCCTCATCGTTCCAGAAGCACAGCGGCATGGACGGGATGGGCTGCGTGCAGACCAGCTCGCCCACCTGGCCGCGCACCGCGTTGCCGGCCTCGTCCCAGGCCTGCACGGCTGCGCCCATCATGCGCGCCTGCATGACGCCCGGCCTTTGCGGCAGCTCGGGCGTGCCGGCAATGAAGCCGCCGGCAAAATCGGTGCCGCCGGAGATGTTGAACCACCAGATGTCTTGCTGTGCCGGCGTGCTGGCAATGGCGCGGAACTGCTGCGTGCCCCAGCGCTGCACGTCCGGCGGCAGCGGCGAGCCGGTGGTGCCCAGCGCGCGAACCGCCGACAGGTCACCGCACCGGGACAGGTCAACGCCGGCCTTCATGCACCCGCTGTAGAACGCGGCGCCCACGCCCAGGAAGCTGACGCGGTTGCGGGCGGCAAAGCGCCACAGCGTGGTCCAGTCCGGCGCGGCCTTGCTGCCGCTGGCGCTGCCGTCATAAAGGACGCAGGTGGTGCCGCTGAGCAGGCCGGAGGCCTGGAAATTCCACATGATCCAGCCGGTGGAGCTGTACCAGAAAAAGCGCTCGCCAAAGCTGTTGGGCGCGTAGCTGCAGCCTATGTCCGTGTTGAGCGCGGCCGCCGCGCTGACGGTGATGATGCCGCCATGTGAATGGACGATGGGCTTGGGCAGGCCGGTGGTGCCGCTGGAGTAGACGATCCACAGCGGATGGTCAAACGGCAGCCACAGTGGCTCGAAGCTCGTCGTCGCGGCGTCTTCCCGACCCGTTGCTTCGGCATACGGGGTGGCGTCGGCCAGGGTATCGGCACCGGGCAGGTAGTGCAGGCCGATGACATGTTCGACGCTGGGCAGCCCGGCGCGCAGCGTGCGCACCACGTCGCTGCGGTCCAGGTCCCGCCCGGCCCAGCGCATCCCGTTGATTGCGATCAGCACCTTGGGCTCGATCTGGGCAAAGCGGTCCAGTACGGCGGAGGTCCCCATGTCCGGTGCGCAGACGCTCCAGATCGCGCCCACGCTGGCGCAGGCCAGCAGCGCGACGATGGTCTCCGGGATGTTGGGCAGGTACGCGGCGACGCGGTCGCCCGGCTGCACGCCCTGCCCCTGCAGGTGCAGCGCCAGCGAGGCCACCTGGCGCCGCAGTTCGGGCCAGCTGAGCTCGCGCTTGCGCCCGGCCTCGTTCTCGCTGACGATGGCCGGCAGGCCCGCTGCGTGCGCGGCATCGGCATGGCGCAAGACCTGCCGGGCATGGTTGACCTGCGCACCGGGAAACCACTCGGCGCCTGGCATCACGTTGCTGGCCAGCGCGGCGCCGTGCGGCGTCGGCGACTGCAGGTCGTTGTAATCCCAGATGCTCTGCCAGAACGTGTTCAGGTCGGTGACCGACCAGTTCCATAGCGCGTGATAGTCCGTGAACGACAGGCCGTGCGTGTCACGGAGCCAGTCCTGGTAGAGGCGGATCTGGGGCACGAACGGCGCGCGCTGTCGCGGCTGCGGCATGATGGGCGATGATGCGGGCATGGCTCTTGGTGTGGCAGCAGGTGAAGTGCTGTTCATTTGTGAATTTGTCAATGCTCGCGAGCGTACCATCGTCCGTATGCCTTGGCGCGCCCGCAGCGCGGATGGTGCGCGCACTATGGGCGCATGCGAGAATCAGACAGGCGGCAGCGCGCCGGCAGGCGGCGGCAACGCATGGGCGGGCCGCGCGGCCCGGCTGGTCGCCGGCAGCACGCATGCGGCATGCACGCTGGCATGCATTCATCAATAAAAGGAGCGCTTCATGGCCGATACCTGGTTGACTTCATTGATCACCGAGACCCCGCAGCAAGGGTTTGAGCTGGCCATCACGCTGAGCCGGCGCGGCGTCAAGTACACGCAGCCCGACGGAGACGTCTTGCACAAGCTGCGTCCGGAATACGCCGAAAGTGCCGATGGGCTGACTGCTGCGTCGCAGGTGGTGGCAATCAACTTCCAGACCGTGGCCGCTGCCAACAACTACTGGCGCAAGTAGCAGCCGCGAACGACTGCTGCTGCCGGACCGGCTCCGCTGCCGCACGCGGCAGGCGACACATCGAGCCACCCCGGCCTCGCTGTTGGCTGGCCAATCACACGAGGACCTGCGGGCCGGTGCGGCGTGCAGGGCGCAAGCCTGCGCCAAATGCAGGCTGCCTATAAAATGGGCAGCTTGTAGCCTTGTGTGCGCATGTTTGCGCAAGATGTCGTGGCACCCTGGAAATACCCTGAAAATTTTGACGTGATCGTCGTTGGCGGCGGCCATGCCGGCACCGAGGCCGCGCTGGCGGCTGCGCGCATGGGTGCGCGCACGCTGCTGCTGACGCACAACATCGAGACCATGGGGCAGATGAGCTGCAACCCCAGCATAGGCGGCATAGGCAAGAGCCATCTGGCGCGCGAGGTCGATGCGCTGGGCGGCGCCATGGCGCTCGCGGCGGACGAGGCGGGAATCCAGTTTCGGGTGCTGAACCGCAGCAAGGGGCCCGCGGTGCGCGCGACGCGGGCGCAGGCCGACCGCGTGTTGTACAGGGCAGCGATCCGGTGCCGCCTGGAAAACCAGCCCGGGTTGCAGGTCTTCCAGCAAGGCGTGGACGACCTGCTGCTGCAGGGAGACCGCGTGGTGGGCGCGGTGACGCAGCTCGGCATCGCCTTCCACGCGCAGGCGGTGGTGCTGACGGCCGGTACGTTTCTCAACGGACGCATGCACGTGGGGGCCAACAACCAGTCCGGTGGCCGGGCGGGAGATCCGCCGGCCATCAGTCTGGCCGCACGCCTCAAGGAGCTCAAGCTGCCGCAAGGCCGACTCAAGACGGGAACGCCGCCCAGGCTGGACGGCCGGTCCATCGCCTTTGACCGCCTGCAGCGCCAGCCGGGCGACGGCATGCCCGGTGGCGAAAGCGACCGCTTGCCGGTCTTCAGCTTCATGGGTCGCGCCGACATGCATCCGCGCCAGGTACCCTGCTGGATCACGCAAACAAATGCGCGCACGCACGAAATCATCCGCAGCGGCTTTGACCGCAGTCCCATGTTTACGGGCCAGATCGCCGGCGTCGGGCCGCGCTACTGTCCCAGCATCGAGGACAAGATCAACCGTTTTGCCGGCAAGGAAAGCCACCAGGTGTTCCTGGAGCCCGAGGGACTGGATACGCACGAGATCTACCCCAACGGCATCTCGACCAGCCTGCCTTTTGACGTCCAGGTCGAGCTGGTGCGCAGCATTGCGGGGCTGGAAAACGCGCATATCCTGCGCCCGGGCTACGCCATAGAGTACGATTATTTCGACCCGCGTGCCCTGCGCAGCAATTTCGAGACGCGCGCGATATCCGGCCTGTTCTTTGCCGGGCAGATCAACGGAACCACAGGCTACGAAGAGGCGGCCGTGCAGGGCCTGTTTGCCGGCGCCAACGCGGCGTTGCACTGCCGCGGCGACGCGGCGTGGCTGCCGCAGCGCGACGAGGCGTACATGGGCGTGCTCATCGACGACCTCATCACCAAGGGCGTGACCGAGCCGTACCGCATGTTCACCAGCCGTGCCGAATACCGGCTGCAGCTGCGCGAGGACAACGCCGACCTGCGGCTGACCGAAGTGGGCCGCAAGCTCGGCCTGGTCGATGACGCGCGCTGGGACGTGTTTTGCCGCAAGCGCGACGCCGTGGCGCGCGAAACCGAGCGCCTCAAGTCGACCTGGGTCAACCCGGGAAACCTGCCGGCCAGTGAGTCCGAGCGGGTCCTGGGGCAGGCCATCACACACGAGTACAGCCTGTTCGACCTGCTGCGCCGTCCGGAGGTCAACTACGCGGCGCTGGCTGGGCTTCACGAGGGCGTCTTTGCGGCTGCTGATGTTTCACGTGAAACATTGGGCGATCTGCTCGAGCCGGTGATCGAGCAGGTGGAGATAGGCGCCAAGTACTCGGGCTACATCGCCCGGCAGCGGGACGAGGTGGCGCGCGCCGCACATTACGAGAACCTGCGCCTGCCGACCGGGCTGGACTACATGCAGATCACGGCGCTGTCGATTGAAGTGCGGCAAAAGCTGAGCGCGCAGCGTCCGGAAACGCTGGGCCAGGCTGGCCGGATCAGCGGCGTGACGCCGGCTGCCGTGTCCATCCTGCTGGTCTACCTGAAAAAGCACGGCCTGCACGCCGCGGCACAAGTGCCGGACGCCGCGGCGCGAGCCGCAGCCGCCTGAGCCACTCGTCGACCGCCTGCTGCGCCGTGGGCCCGTTTTGGTGGCTGTTGCGGGCCGGCGCCCGGGCAACTTGCAGTCTGTTCTTCAGGTCGCAACGTGGCTGGTGCACCGTGCTAGAGTCCTTGCATGACGATTGCTGACCAAGCCTGCCCGCAAGCGGCGCTCACGTGGACCAAGCGCCTCATTGCCATTGACACCACCAGCCGCCACTCCAACCTGGGCCTGATCGAGCTGGTGCGCGACACGCTCAAGAACAGCGGCGTGGGCGCGCATTTGAGCTACAACCGGGAGCGCAACAAGGCCAACCTCTTTGCCACCGTGCCGGCCACAGATGGCAGTGTCCAGGGCGGCATCGTTCTTTCCGGGCACAGCGACGTGGTCCCGGTCGATGGGCAGGACTGGACCAGCGACCCGTTCAAGCCGGAAGTGCGCGGTGGCCGCCTGTACGGCCGCGGCAGTTGCGACATGAAGGGCTACATTGGTGCAGCGCTTTCGCTGCTGCCGGACATGCTGGCAGCAGGCTTGCGCAAACCCATCCATTTTGCGCTGTCGTACGACGAAGAGGTGGGTTGCCTGGGCGCGCCGGTCATGCTGGCGGACCTGGTCGAGCGTGGCGTCCGGCCCGATGGTTGCATCGTTGGCGAGCCCTCTTCCATGCGGCCCATCATGGCGCACAAGGGCGTGCACATCTGGCGCTGCAAGGTGCATGGGCGCGCCGCGCATTCGTCGCTGGCGCCGCAGGGCGTCAACGCCATTGAATACGCTGCACGCATCATTGCCCACATCCGGGCTGAGGCCGACGCGATGCAGGCCGCAGGTCCCGCAGACCCGGCTTTTGACGTGCCGTTCAGCACGGCGCAGGTGTGCCTGATCCAGGGCGGCATCGCCGTCAATACGGTGCCCGCATTTTGCCAATTCCATGTCGACCACCGCAATCTGCCGGGCGTCGATGCGGCGCGCTTTGGCGACAGTGTCCGCGGTCACATCCAGGGCACGGTGCTGCCGCAGATGCGCGCAGAGCACCCCGATGCGGACGTTGCGCTGGAATCCCTGGCGCACGTGCCGGCATTCGAGGCATCCGAAGACGCGGCAGTCACGCAGATGGTGCGCCGCCTGGCCGGCGTGCACGAGGTGCACAAGGTCGCGTACGCCAGCGAGGCCGGGCAATTCGAGGCGGCAGGCATCCCCACCATCATCTGCGGACCGGGCGACATTGTCCAGGCGCATGCGGCGGACGAGTACGTCTCGCTGGAGCAGCTGGGGCGCTGTCATCGCTTTCTTTCGGGTGTCATCCGGGAGCTGTCGGCCGCAGGTTGAACGGGCCTATGGCGCGCTTCCCGACGTCTTCGGCCCGCGGAGACCACGCCCTGCGTCATGTTCATGTTCCGCCGCTCTCCATCATCGCGTTGTGCCGCGCATCCCACCCATGAGCCAGCCTGCATTTGATCGCAACCAGCTCGCCACCGAGCTGGACGCTGGTCTGGCGTCGTTGCGGCTGCCTCTGAAGCCTGCCACGCGCGCGGCGTTGCTCGATTACCTGCAGCTGCTGGTCAAGTGGAACCGGGTCTACAATCTCACGTCGGTGCGCGAGCCGCAGGACATGCTGCGCCGGCACCTGCTCGACTCGCTGGCGACGGTGCCCGCGCTGCAACGCCGGTTGCCGACAGGTCGAGTTCTGGACGTTGGCAGCGGTGGCGGTCTGCCCGGCGTTGCCTGGGCCATTGCCTGTCCGTCGCTCGATGTGACCTGCGTTGATGCCGTGCAAAAAAAGAGCGCCTTTGTCCAGCAGGTAGCGGGTACGCTGGGACTGTCCAACCTGCGCGCCACCCATGCACGGGTCGAGCACCTGACCGGCAGCTACGACGTGGTTGCGTCGCGCGCCTTTGCTTCGCTCGCCGACTTTGTCGGTTGTACGAGCCACCTGCTGGTGCCCGGAGGCGTGTGGCTCGCGATGAAGGGCAGAAAGCCGGTGGCCGAGATCTCAGCGCTGCCCGATGACGTCGCGGTGTTCCACGTGGAACAATTGCACGTTCCGGGGCTGCCTGCCGAGCGCTGTATCGTCTGGATGCGCCCGCGAGCCACGCAGTAACGGGGGCGTGCCAGCATTCATGGCAGGTTCCTGTGCCAGCGACCACGACGCTTTGCCGGAATGCCAGCAGTGCGGATTGTGTCATCGCTGGCTTTTCCGATCGGACACGGTAAACTAGGTCATTTGAGCGCAAGCGGCGCGCACGTGCGAGGCTTCTGGCGCTTTCCTGTCTCCGTCCTGGGTGGTGGCGATTACGGCTTTTCTTTTCAACTTGACTCGCGGTACAAGTGAGGCTTGCCTTCCCCGGCGGCGTGGCGACGCCTGCCGCCGGCGCGAGCCAGGTCTCGTGCCGGGCCGGTCCGGGGCCGCGATACAGCGGCAAGCGGCCTGCTGATGACGCACGTTTTTTGCGTGGCCAACCAGAAGGGCGGTGTCGGCAAGACCACCACCGCCGTCAACCTGGCCGCCGGGTTGGCCAAGGTGGGCAAGCGGGTCCTGCTCATAGACCTGGACCCGCAGGGCAATGCAACCATGGGCTCGGGCGTGGACAAGCGCACATTGGAGCGTTCGGTCTACGAGGTCCTGATCGGGTCGGCAACGATTCCCGAGGCAGCGGTCCAGGCGGCGCAGCTGGCAGAGCTTGGGTACGGCTACAGCGTGCTTGGCGCCAACCGTGACCTGGCGGGCGCAGAAGTCGAGCTGGTAGACCAGCAGCGGCGCGAGCGTCGGCTGCGCGATGCCATCGCGCAGGTTGCCGACCGCTATGACTTCATCCTCATGGACAGCCCGCCCAGCCTCAACCTGCTCACGCTCAACGGCTTGTGCGCCGCGCATGGCGTCATCGTTCCCATGCAGTGCGAGTATTTTGCGCTGGAAGGGCTGGCCGACCTGGCCGAGACCATCCGCCAGGTCCATGCGCAGCTTAATCGCAACCTGCGCCTGATCGGCTTGCTGCGCGTCATGTTCGACCCGCGCATCACGCTGCAGCAGCAGGTGAGCGCGCAGCTCAAGGCGCATTATGGCGACAAGGTGTTTGACACCGTCATTCCGCGCAACGTGCGGCTGGCCGAGGCGCCCAGCTACGGCATGCCCGGCGTGGCATTTGACCAGCTGGCCAAGGGAAGCCAGGCGTACGTGGCCTTTGCGCGCGAGCTGGTGCGGCGGGGGCTGCGCGCATGAGGCGGCGGCCAGGGGTCATGCGGCACGCCACCCCCAGAGCCGCGCGGGGCAGTCGCTTCCGCCGCTGCCTTTGCCATAAAATAACCCGCCTTCCGGCAGAGGGTCGGTTCAGCATCGCTGCGGAAACGACAGGCTGCGCGCAGCCTGCAGCCAAGACGCGGTGCCCGCGCGCCGCCGCAGCGGCCGGCCAGCAGCTGCGCTTGGCTGAGCAAGAAGAGAACAAGAGATGACGCAAACCGCAAAGAAATATCGCACCGAACACGACCTGGTGGGCGACCGCGAGCTGCCCGACGCCGCGTATTACGGCGTGCATACGCTGCGCGCCGCCGAGAATTTCCCCATCACCGGGACGCCGATTTCACTGTACCCGGACTTCATCCGCGCGCTGGCAGCGGTCAAGAAGGCTGCGGCGCAAGCCAACCATGAGCTGGGCGTGCTGAACCAGGCGCGCAGCCAGGCCATCGTCGCCGCCTGTGACGAGATCCTGGACGGCAAGCTGCACGATGCGTTCATCGTCGACGTGATCCAGGGCGGTGCCGGAACATCGACCAACATGAACGCCAACGAGGTCGTCGCCAACCGGGCGCTGGAGCTCATGGGGCACGCCAAGGGCGAGTTTCAATACCTGCACCCCATCCAGCACGTCAATTTTGGCCAGAGTACGAACGACGTCTACCCCACCGCCATCAAGATTGCCATCTGGCACGGCCTGACGCGCCTGGTGGGCGAGCTGGCGTACCTGCGATCCGCGTTTGCAGCCAAGGCCGAGGAGTTCAAGAACGTGCTCAAAATGGGGCGTACCCAGTTGCAGGACGCGGTGCCCATGACGCTGGGGCAGGAGTTCCAGACCTGCGTCAGCATGCTCAAGAGCGACGAGCGCATGCTGCGCGAGGCACAGGACCACATTTGCGAGATCAACCTGGGCGGCACCGCCATAGGCACCGGGATCACCACGCACCCCGACTACGTGCACCGGGTCGTGGCGTACCTGCGCGAGATCACGCAGATCCCGCTGGTCACCGCGCCCGACCTCATCTGTTCCACGCAGGATTGCGGCGGCTTCGTGCTGGTTTCCGGCGCGCTCAAGCGCACCGCGACCAAGCTGTCCAAGATATGCAACGACCTGCGGCTGCTCTCCAGCGGGCCGCGCGCCGGGTTCAACGAAATCAACCTGCCCGTGGTGCAGGCGGGCTCGAGCATCATGCCCGGCAAGGTCAACCCGGTGATCCCGGAAGTGGTCAACCAGATCGCGTTCGAAGTCATCGGCAACGACGTGACGGTGACGCTGGCCGCCGAGGGCGGGCAGCTGCAGCTCAACGCGTTTGAGCCCATCATCGGGTACAGCCTGTTCAAGAGCATCAACCACCTGGGCGCGGGCTGCCGCACGCTGGCCGACCATTGTGTCCGGGGAATCACCGCCAACGCGGAGCAGTTGCACGCGACGGTCACGCAGTCCATAGGCATCGTGACTGCGCTCAACCCGTACATCGGCTACGCCAACGCCACCAAGGTGGCGCAGGAGGCGCACCGCAGCGGCGGCAGCGTGTACGATATCGTCCTCAAGCGCAAGCTGATGACGCGCGAGCAGCTCGAGTCGGTCCTGCGGCCGGAAGCGCTCACCGCCCCAGCGCCGCTGGACCTGGCGCCGCGGCGGGAATAGGAGGCAGGCAGGCAGATCATGGCAGCACGGAAGAAACTCAGGGGCCTGGGGCGCGGGCTGGACGCGCTGCTGAGCCCCACGCTGGGGCAGGACGACGACGCGGCGGCGATTCCACTGCGCGTGCCGCTGGACGAGCTGGCACCCGGCCCATGGCAGCCGCGCATGCACATGGACGAGGGTGCGTTGTACGAGCTGGCCGAGAGCATCAAGACGCAGGGCATCATGCAGCCCATCCTGGTGCGGCTGGCCGGCGACGCGGCGGCCGAGGCGCGCTACGAGATCATCGCCGGCGAGCGGCGCTGCCGCGCAGCGCGACTGGCCGGACTGGACGAAGTGCCCGTGCTGCTGCGCGACGTGCCGGACAAGACCGCTGCCGCGATGGCGCTGATCGAGAACATCCAGCGTGAAAACCTCAATCCGCTGGAGGAGGCGCGTGGCATCCAGCGCCTGGTGGATGAGTTCGAGCTGACGCACGACGCGGCGGCGCAGGCAGTGGGCCGCAGCCGCTCGGCCGCGACCAACCTGCTGCGCCTGCTGCAGCTGACCGATCCGGTGCAGACCATGCTCATGGCCGGTGACATAGACATGGGGCACGCGCGCGCGCTGCTGGCGCTGGCCGGCGGCGCGCAGATCAACGCGGCCAACCAGGTGGCCTCGCGCCGGCTGTCGGTGCGCCAGACGGAGACCTTGGTCCGCAAGCTCCTCGCGCCACCCAGGGACGACGCCGGGACGAAACCGCAGAAATCAGGCGACGTGCTGCGCGTGGAGGACGAGCTGTCGGACCACTTCAGCGCCGAGGTGGAACTGCGCATCAAGCCCGTCGGGCGCGGCCGCAAGCGGCGCGAGGCCGGCGAGCTGGCCATACACTTTGCCTCGCTGGACGAGCTCAACGGGCTCATCGACCGCCTGCGCAAGGCCTGACCGGACACCCATCCCAGCGCAGCTAGCTCCTGATTGGAAACCATGCCCAGCAACACCACGCGCATGACGGATGACCTGGCTGGCGCCTTGATGAGGTTGAGCGAATTCGTCCAGCGTTCGGCGTATGCTCACCGCGCTCAACGCCTGACGCCAGCCCTTCCTGGGCCGAGGTTTTCCGTTGAACTGACGATGCGTGCCAATCAGATGCCAGCTTGCCGGGGACTCATGAGACGCTGCCGCCTCGCACCGTGCGGGTGCGGTGCCGATGGATCGGCCGCGGGCTTCGGACGGATTCTGCAGCAGCTGCCGGAGGGCGCACCGTGAGCGGCATCATCGGCCTCATCGGCGAGCGCAATGCCGGCCAGAAGCTGTATGCGGCGCTGTACGCGCTGCAGCATCGGGGCCAGGACGCGGCCGGCATTCTCAGCTACAACTTCTCGCGCGCGCAGTTCCACCTGGAAAAGGACTATGGCCTGGTCGGCGATGTGTTCAAGCCGCACCGCCTGGCACGCCTCAAGGGCAGCATGGCGCTGGGACACACGCGCTATTCGCTCAGCGACGGCACCGACCAGGGTGAGTTGCAGCCGCTGGTGCTCAGCTATCCGTACGGCATCGGCATGGTGCACGACGGCAACGTGACCAACTACGACGAGATCGTCGACTTCCTCACGCACAGCAAGCATCGCCGTCCTTTTGGCTTCAACGACCTGGAGCTGCTGCTGCACCTGACCGCGGACGGACTGGCGGCCGGCAACCCGGCCGGCGACCTCGTGCACAACCTGGCCGTTGCCGTGCGCCAGGTCCAGCGCCGCGCCCGGGGCGCGTACAGCGTGGTGGCCATGCTGGCCGACCGCGGGCTCTTTGCCTTCTGCGACCCGCATGGCATCCGCCCGCTGCTCATAGGCCGCAAGCGCCGTGAAAACGGTCAGACCAGCTATTGCTTTGCGTCGGAGGAGCAGGCGTTCTTCGGCCTGGGCTTTGAATACTGGCGCGACATGGCGCCCGGCGAGTTTGCCTTTGTCGACCGCGAGCTGCATTTCCATGCCTCGGTCCTGGAGCAGACCGCGTCGCATCCATGCATGTTCGAGTGGATCTACCTGGCCGGTCCGGAGACGCAGTGGCACGGCCGCTCGGTGTACGAGGTGCGGCTGCGGCTGGGCGAGCTGCTCGGGCGGCTGTGCCAGGCCCGGGGCTTTGACGTGGATGTCGTCGCGCCCGTGCCCGACACGTCGCGGCCTGCCGCCTGCCGCCTGGCCGAGGTGCTGCAGGTGCCGTACCGCGAGGTACTGATCAAGAACCGCTACGTGCAGCGCAGCTTCATCGAGCGCCAGGCCGAGCTGCGGCGCGCCATCGTCGGGCTCAAGCTTGCGCCCGTGGTGTCGGAGATCCGCGGCCGCAGCATTTTGCTGGTCGACGACAGCGTGGTGCGTGGCACCACCGCGAACCGCATCGTCGCGCTGCTGCGCCAGGCTGGCGCCGGCAAGATCTACTTTGCCAGCACCTCGCCGCCGGTGCGGCACGCCTGTTTCTACGGCATAGACTTCCCGCGCGAGCAGGAGCTGCTTGGAAACGGCCGCACCGAGGCGCAGATGCAGGAGGCCCTGGGCGTTGACGGGCTGGTCTTCCTGCCGCAGGAGCAGCTGTTTGACGCGCTGGGCGTGCCCAGCCTGTGCATGGCCTGCGTGAGCGGCAATTATCCGGTGCCGGTGGACGCCGACGACTTCCTGGGCTCGCGCCGCTTCCAGGCCGACGCCCCGGCAGCCGGCGACGACGCAGATTCCGCCGACAGCAACCCATCCCAACCACCCGCTTCCGGCGCAGACGCAGCGTGACGCAAGAACTGATCTACCAGGGCTCGGTCAAGGACCTGTACCAGCGGGACAACGAGCTGGTCTTTGCCTATTCGGACCGCTATTCGGTGTACGACTGGGGCCCGATGCCCGACGCCATCCCGCACAAGGGCGCGGCGCTGGCCAGCCTGGCTGCCTCCTTTTTTGAATACCTGCGCGCGCAGGGCATCGCGTCGCACTACCTGCGGCAGGCCGGCGCCAACCGCATCGTCGTGCAGCCGGTGCAGGTGCTGCGCCCCAAATGGCAGGCGGGCCGCTACGACTACTCGGCATACGCGGCCCGCCCGCGGCACACGCTGGTGCCGCTGGAAGTCATCTTCCGGCGCCGGCTTGCGCTGGGCAATTCACTGCAGCGCCGGCTGGCAGCCGACCCGGCGTACGCGCAGGAGCTCGGCCTGCCCGCGCTCCCTGCTGATGACGCGCTCTTTGACCCGCCGCTGGTCGAGTACTCGACCAAGCTCGAGCGCAGCGACCGCTACCTCGGGCGCAGCGAGCTGGCTGCGCTGGACATCCTGTCCGACGCCGAGCTCATGCGGCTGCAGCAGCAAACGCGCGAGGTTGCTGCCAGCCTGCGCCAGCTGCTCGAGCCGCTGGGCGTCGAGCTCTGGGACGGCAAGCTGGAGTATGCCTGGGGCGGCGGCAGCTGGCCCAAGCGCGAGCTGCTGCTGGTCGACAGCATCGGTCCGGACGAGCTGCGGCTGACCTACGAGGGGCTGCCGCTGTCCAAGGAGTTCCTGCGCCAGATTCATGCCGGCACCCCGTGGGCGCGTGCGATGCGCCAGGCCAGGCAGCTGGCAGCCGAGCGCCAGCTGCTCGACTGGAAGCGCATCTGCATCGACGAGCTGGGCCAGCAGCCCCAGCCGCTGTCCAGCGAGCAGCTGCAGCTGGCTTCGCTCCTCTACCAGGCGCTGGCCAACGCCGTTGCACGCGCCGTGGGCCGGCCGCTGCCGTTTGACGCGGCCATAGACCTGCCCCTGTGGCACGCGCGGGCGCGCAAGGCATGAAATACAGGGTGCTCATCCTCGGCCAGGGCGGCCGCGAGCATGCACTGGCCGAGCACCTTGCCGCCTCGCCGCTGCTCGACAGTCTCTGGGTCTGCCCCGGCAACGCGGGCATGTCCCTGCGCGGCCTGTCCTGCGTGGCAGACGACGGCGCGGATGCGGTGGTTGCGTTCTGCCAGCAGAATCGGGTCCATATCGTCGTGCCCGGCCCCGAGGCGTACATGGTCACCGACCTCAAGGCCAGGCTGCACGCCGCGGGCGTCTACTGCTTTGCACCCACGCCGCATTTGGCGCAGCTGGAATCGTCCAAGCGCTTTGCCAAGGGCATCCTGCGCGAGGCCGGGCTGCCCACGGCGCGCGCAGAGCAGATCGATGACCTGGCCACGGGCCGGCGCGCGCTGGCCGCGCATGACTTTGCCCGGGGCGGGATCGTGCTCAAGGCCGACGGGCTCGCGGCTGGCAAGGGCGTCGTCGTCTGTCCGGACCGCGGCCGCGCCGAACAGGCGCTGCACGCGCTGGCCGCTGCGCACGGCTTCCCCATGCTGCTGGAGGAAGAGCTGGCAGGGCCCGAGCTCTCGGCCTTTGCGCTGTGCGCCGGCGACGCGTTCTGCCTGCTGGGCACCGCCTGCGACTACAAGCGCATCAGCCCGGACCCGTACAGCGCCAACACCGGCGGCATGGGCGCGTACAGTCCCTGTGACTTCATCGACGACGCAGACTGGCGCGCCATCAACCGGATCTTTGCCCGCACGCTGCAGGTGCTGGGCGCACAGGGCCAGCGCTACGAGGGCTTTCTCTTTGCCGGCCTCATGAAAACCGCCACCGGAATCCAGGTGCTCGAGTTCAACGTGCGCCTGGGCGACCCGGAAGCGCAGGCGCTGCTGCCGCGCCTGGGCTGCGACCTGCTCGCGCTCATCGTGCAGGCGCGGGACGGTCAGTTGCAAACGGCTGCCCCAGCGGAGCGCGCCGAATGCGCGGTGCACGTGGTTGCGGCCAGCCAGGGCTATCCTCAGGCCGACATGCTGCTGGGACAGGCCATCACACTGCCGCCGGACCTGACCGGGATCACCTTTGCCGGCGTCTCGTCGCGGCAGGGGCAGCTGGTCAACAGCGGGGGGCGCGTGCTGGGCGCAGCCGCGCTGGCGCCCAGCCGCGCGCGCGCGCGCGCGCGGGCTTACGAGCGGCTGGGTGCCATCACGTTCAACGGCATGTACTGCCGGCCCGACATAGGACAATAGTTGGAAGAACGCAAGAAGCAGGCGCGGGGCGCTGCAGGACTGGCGTTGCGCACCCGTTTGAGGCCAGCGCAGGAAGATTTGCAGACCATTCACAAGCCATGACCCCGGCCATCCGCATCGCCGTCTTTGCCTCCGGTGCCGGCAGCAACGCGCTGGCGCTGCTGCAGGCCGGGCGCGAGCTGGCACCGGCCGTTGCGTTGCCGCTGCTCATCTGCGACCAGCCCACAGCGCCGGTGCTGGGGAAACTGGAAGGTTTTGCCGTCGAATCCGCGCTGATCGTGCGTGATATTGACAAGAAGACGCATGAAGCCAACATATTGGAGAAATTGCAAGAGGCGCGGATAGACTGGATCTTCCTGGCCGGGTACATGCGCCTGCTCTCGCCCGCGTTCGTGCAGCAGTGGCAGCGCTGGCACGGCGGTGCGCAGCAGATCGTCAACATCCACCCGTCGCTGTTGCCCGCGTATCCCGGGCTGGACGCGGTGCAGCGCGCCGTTGACGCGGGCGAGACGCACATAGGCGTCACGCTGCACCACGTGGACCAGGGCATGGACACCGGCGCCATCATTGCGCAGCAGGCCCTGCCGCGCCATCCGGGCGAGACCATGCACGCGCTGATGCAGCGCGTGCATGCGCTGGAACACCAGTTGTACACACGCTTCCTGCGCGACGTGGCGGCGGGTCGCGTGCCCACCCGGAGGCTGCGCATCGCATGAGCGCATCGCCCCGGTCCGGGAGGAAAATCGGCACCTGTGCCGCGGCTGGGCGCAAAATGGCTGCGCGCCCATGGCCACCCCCGCGCGTCACCATGGATCGTGTCCCGACCCCTTGCCGTTCAAGGAGAATGCCCGATGCAGCGATTTGCCCTGCGCAACCGCGTTGACCCTGTCCTGGAGCAAAGCCTGCAGGCCGCGTTTGCGCGCCAGCGCCAGCCCTGCAAGCTGCGCATGCACAGGCTGCTGTGGCTGCAAGAGAAAACCCCGGGCGCACTGTCCCGGGTGCCTGACCTGGAAAATGCACTGCACGATGCGGCGGTGCAGGAGCTGTCGCGCGGCACGCCGGCGCTGGATGCCGCGCACACGTACGCCGAAGTGCAGCACCGCCCCGGAATCACCGACACGCTGGCGCGCCGCACCGTCGAGGCGCTGATGGCCGCTGCAGGCGCGCCCCGTGGCACGCCGTGGCAGGACTGGGACATCGCGGCCTGCAGCGGCTGGCAGCTGGAGCTGGACGCGGCGGTGGACGCGGCCACCGTGCACGCCGTGCTCGAGCGCGACCTGGCCAACCCGCTGCTGCACGTGGTGCATGTGGCCAGCGGCGCGCAGCTCCTGGCCGCCGGCTGGTTTGACCCGCCTGCTGCGCCTGCCGATGACGCCGTCGCGCCGCCCATGCAGCTCATCCCGCTGGACGTTGCCGCACTGGAGCAGGAAAACCGCGCGCGCGGCCTGGCGCTGAGCGCGGCAGAGATACGCACGGTCATTGCGCACTTCAGCCGGCCCTCGGAATTCCGCAGCCGGCAGGGCTGGGCCGGCCACGTCACCGAAGTCGAGCTCGAATGCATCGCGCAGACCTGGAGCGAGCACTGCAAGCACAAGATCTTTGCCGCCGACATCGCCTACAGCGAAGACGCCGGCAACTTCCCGCCGCTTGGCGGGCAGTCGGTGAGCAGCCTGTACAAGACGTACATCCAGCAGCCCACGCAGGACATGTGGGACTGCGGCTACCTGGTCTCGGTGTTCAGCGACAACGCCGGAATCGTCGACCTGGATCCCCACATCAACATCTGCATCAAGGCCGAGACGCACAACAGCCCGTCGGCGCTGGTGCCCTATGAAGGGGCGTTGACCGGCGTGCTCGGCTGCAACCGCGACATCATGGGCTGCGGCCTGGGCGCACGGCCGGTGGCCGGCATGGACGTGTTCTGCCTCTCGGGCGCCGACCTCTTCCCGGCCGCCAGCGATCCGCAGCGGCCGCAGGGCCTCAAGGACCCGGCCGTCATCTTCCGCGGCGTACACCGCGGCGTGCAGGACGCCAGCCACCAGGGCGAGTTGCCGGTTGTGGACGGCAGCGTCCGCTTTGCCGCCGAGTTTGGCGGCAAGCCGCTGGTCTTTGTCGGCTCGGTCGGCATCATGCCCAAGCAGGTGGCCGGGCGCCGCAGCGAGGAAAACGTCATCCGCCCCGGCGACAAGATCGTCGTTGCCGGTGGCCGCGTCGGTCGCGACGGCCTGCACGGCGCCACCTTCAGCTCGCTGGCGCTGCAGGACGACGCGCTGCCCAGCACCGTGCAGGGCGACGCCGTCGAGCAAAAACGCCTGCAGGACTTTACCCTGGCCGCGCGCGACGCCGGCCTCATCCAGGCCGTTACCGACAACGGCGCCGGCGGCCTGAGCTCGTCGGTGGGCGAAATGGCCGAGCTGGCCGGTGGCGCGCGGCTGGACCTGGCGCGCCACCCGGCCAAGTACGCGGGGCTGGCCGACTGGGAAATCCTCATCAGCGAGTCGCAGGAGCGCATGACGTACGCGGTTGCGCCGGCGCATGTCGATGCTTTCCTCGCGCTCGCGCGCAACATGGACGTCGAGGCCAGCGTGCTGGGCGACTTCACCGACAGCGGCATTTTTGAAGTGCACAACGACGGCCGGGAAGTCGCGCGGCTGGACCTGTATTTCCTGCACCACGGGCTGGAGAAGATGCAGCTCAAGGCGCATTTTGAAGGTCCCAAGCCGCACCAGCCGTTTTACCGCGGCACGCCGCGCCAGCCGGCCGACGAGCGGCTCCAGAGCCTGCCACGCGTCCTGGCCACGCTCATGGCCGCGCCCAACGTCGCCTCGCGCCGGTTCATGACGCAGGCGTACGACGTGCAAGCGCTGGGCGCCACGCACATCGGCCCCTTTGTTGGCAGCACGCAAGGCACGCCCAGCCCCGCTGCCGTCATCGATCTGCAGCCGCACGGCGGCGCGGCCGGCAACGCGCTGGTGCTGGCGCACGGCCTGTGCCCGCAATTCTCCTGGCACGACACCTGGCTCATGGCGCAAAAGGCCGTGGACGCCGCCATGCGCGGCATCACCGCTGCCGGCGGCAACCCGGGCCAGGCCGCGCTGCTCGACAACTTCTGCTGGCCCGACCCGCTGGAGGGACCCGACAACCCCGACGCCCACCACAAGCTCGGTCAGCTCGTTCGCGCCTGCGCCGGCATGGCCGCGGCGGCGCACACCTTTGCCGCGCCTTTTGTCAGCGGCAAGGACAGCATGAAGAACGACTTTGTCGGCAGCACGCAGGGCGGCCAGCCCATCAAGATATCGGTGCCACCCACGCTGCTTGTCACCGCCATTGCGCGCAACCCGCAGATTGCAAAGTCCGTGTCGGCAGAATTCAAGCAGGCCGGCGACCTGGTCTACGCCATCGGTGACCTGACGGGCAGCCTGCATGGGTCAACGTACGCAGACCTGTTCGACGTCCGTACCAGCCAGCCCGAGTACCCCGAGCTGGCACGCGCGGCCCAGCGCTATCGTGCGCTGCATGGCCTGATGCAGCAGGGGCGCATCGCCTCGTGCCAGCGCGTCGGCGCCGGCGGCCTGCTTGCCGCCGCCATCCAGTCGTGCTTTGGCAACCGGCTCGGGCTCGCGCTTGCGCTGGACGGCATCGGCTGGCCGCAGCTCTTTTCCGAAACCGGCTGCCTGCTCGTGGCCAGCGTGCGCAGGCAGGACAGCGCAGCACTGGAGGCTGCGCTGGCGGGCCACGTCCATCTGCTGGGCCACGTCACCGGTGGCTTTGAGCTGCAGGCCAGCCAGTCCGGCGCCACGGTCGCGGTCGATCTTGAGCCCGTTCTTGTTGCATGGTCAGCCGGCATGCAGCGGGTCTACGATGCGTGAGGTGCGCAAACCGGCTCGTGATGTGCGAGCATCGTCAGCTCACCGGATGACAGATGATTTCGGCCCTTGCGGGCCTTTGATGAAAGCCGCCTGTGGCGGCTCATGATGAATCATGGCGGCGCAGCCGCAGTCATCGATGCCGCGTAGCGGCAAGGTCATCAAAGCGCCAGCGACGTCATCGGTCATGCGTTCGCATTCATTGCTGCACGCCGCCGCCACGCACAGGCGGTTGCCTGCACGCTGGAGATCAAACTTGTAAAGTCCAAGATCTTGGGCACATGGCGAGCCACCACAACCGACGCAGCCCATGCCTCAGGCAAGCGCGGACAGGCGGCCGTTGCCGCCCTCCGGTTCATCATTCAACTTTCCCTGCCACATATGGACTACAAGCAATCCGGCGTCGACATGGCCCGCGCCGACGCCTTTGTCGCGCGCATCAGCCAGCTCGTCCCGCAAACGCACAACGAGCGCGTGCTGGGCGACTTCGGCGGCTTTGCCGCCGTCTACAAGGCGTCCGACGACAAATACCTGGCCGCCTGCACCGACGGCGTCGGCACCAAGCTCAAGTGGGCGCAGCAGCTTGGCGCGCACCGCGGCCTCGGCATCGACCTGGTCGCCATGTGCGTCAACGACCTGCTCTGCGTCGGCGCCACGCCGCTGTTCTTCCTGGACTACATGGCCTTTGGCCAGCTCGATACCGCGATCAGCGAAGAGCTGGTGCTCGGCATCGTCAGCGGCTGCAAGCGCTCCGGCATGGCGCTGCTGGGCGGCGAAACCGCAGAAATGCCCGGCGTCTACGCGCCCGGTGAATACGACCTGGCCGGATTCAGCGTGGGCGAGATGCACCCCAGCCAGATGCTCACCGGCGCCGGCGCGCAGGATGGCGACGTGCTCATCGGCATCGCGTCCAGCGGCTTTCACAGCAACGGTTTCTCGCTGCTGCGCAAGCTGGTCGGCGCCGAAGAGACCGCGCTGATCAGCGAGCTGCTCACGCCCACCCGCATCTATACGCGCCTCTTTGCCGCGCTGCGCCAGCAGTTTGCCGGCGCCATCCTGGGCGCGGCGCACATCACTGGCGGCGGCATCGGCAACATCGCGCGCATCAGCAACACGCTGGACTTCCACATCAGCCACTGGCCCGCGCTGGACGAGCTGCCTGCCGCCATCGGACAGGTCGTGCGGCGCGTCAAGCCGCTGGACGCAACGGTCTTCACCACCTTCAACATGGGCGTCGGCCTGGTCCTGCTGGTGCGCCAGCACAGCGCCGACGCCATGCTGCAGTACCTGCTGCATGCGCACGGCGAGCGCGCCTGGCGGCTGGGGCACGTGACTCCAGGCACCGGCAAGCTGGTTGCCGATGCCGCGTTGGACAAGGTGCTGGCCGGCTGACGTGCCGCAGCGGCTGGCGGAACCCCGATTTTTGGGTTGCCCGGATCCCCGGCGCGCCATCCCCTGGACGCGCGAGGGGTTTGACGGACCGACGAGCCTGCGGGCCCGCTTCGCGTGTCACCGCAGGCGATCAGGAAGCCGGTGCATCAGGCGCTGCCGGGGCGCGCCTGGCTTGTGATGGTGCCAGCGCGGCAACAAAAGGCCAGTCAAATGCAGCCCATACCAGGATGGGCGCAAATACCGTGGTGATGTACAGATCGAAGTGGAAAAGGAACAGCACCACCTCCTGCGCCAGCGTGGAATGGCCTGTCTGGATGAAAACCGCCGCCTCCGACAGGTTCAGCACCTGGTGCAGCCACGCCACGCAAATGGTCAGGACTTCGACCAGGAAAATCACCACGGTGGCCAGCGGCAGCTTGAGCCAGATGCGCCTGGGCCACGACCCCAGGAACAGCGCCCACAGCAGGACCATGCCGTAGCCGTGCATGCGGTAGTCCACGCGCGGCGCCACGAAGCCCAGTGCGTTGGAGCCATCGGGCTGCGGGATGAGGACGCTCAGGCTGGTGTGCAACTGGCCGATGACGCCATCCGTGCTGAATCCGCTGGCCCAGCTGTACAGTCGGGTCATGGACCAGCCGGCCACGGAGAGCACCGGTTTGGCCAGGTCGGCGGCAACCCAGTACCACGCGGGCATGAGCAGCAGCGTGGCGAACAGCGTCACCAGGCCGAAGCGCCAGATCCGCCTACGCGCCGTCATGGGCGATCGCTGCCCGCCTGGCCTTGCGCTTGTCGGTCCAGTGCAGCCAGACCAGCCAGGTCACCAGTGCGTCGAGCATGATGAGCGCCTGCCACAGGTAATAGTGGGCAAACTCAAACACGGCAAAGTTCCACTGGCCTATGTAGAAGAGGCTGATGATGCGCACCAGGTTGACCGCCTGGATCGCGACGATGCCCGCAATCACGCCGATCAACTTGGCTTTCCAGGACGCCGGGAACGCCAGCACGGCGGCCACCAGCACAATGGCCGCCTCGACGCCGTTGCAACCGGGCTCTATGGAAACGCCAAATCCGCTGGACGTGCTTTGCAGCACCCGTCCGTAGGAATGGACGTCAGCATCGAACGGCTGTATCAGGCCCGCGCTGAGCAGCGCCAGCAGGTCCGTCCACGGCTCGACAAAGCCCGCCTGTACCGAATCGAGCATGTCGATGCGGAACAGCACGGCCAGCAGCGCGATGAAAATCAGGAAGAATCGGACCATGTCTACCGCGTGATTGTGACAGGGTTGTTTCGGCTGGGGTGGCCGGCGGGTTTCCTGATGGACATTGTCGGCTCACCCGATGACGGATGACGGATGACCTTGGCCCTTGCGGGCCGTTGATGATAGCCGCCTGCGGCGGCTGATGAAGGGTTTGGGCGTTGGGCAAACGCCGGCGCACGTCGCCGGGCGCTGCCAAAGCGCGCCGCGGCGTTTTGCGATGCAGGCAAGGCATCGCTCGCGCGGCGCAAGTGCCGGTTGTGCAGCCAGGCCGATGGTGCAACCAGCCTGAACGCTCCTCAACCGGCCGCGCGCGTCTTCAGGCCATGCGCTTCCTGCGCCACACGGCCAGACCCGCAACCAGCATGGCCAGCAGGATCAATGACCATTGAGAAAGGGTCGGGATCGCCTGCACCGCCTGCGGCTGGACATAGAAGCGGACCCAGTCAAAGTTCAAATCCCTTTCGCCGCCAAGTGCCAGTCGTACGTCGACATACTGGGTGGCTGTGAATGTTTGGTCAAGGAATTGGATCGGCCCGACGCCGCGAGTGTCAAGCGTTATCGTCGGATAGGTTATGTCATTACCACCAATATTGGGATTTTCGTGAGTTGGAGACACCTCGTCAGCGATCCCGTCGATTCTGTACTCGAATTCCGCCGGTGCGCTGTTATACGGGTTATGGAAATCCAGCGTCACCGTGCCGGGCCCGTTTGAATTGAAGAGTACGTAGGGTGCTTTTAGTCCACACTGCTGCTTGGCCTGGGCTTTGGCACGGTCGCGCTGCTGCGCCGCCGCCGATTCTTTGGTTGACCGCCTGCCGGACCTGGGTCCGGCGACTTCCCGAAGGCCCACTTTCTGAAGGCCCCCGCGCGCACCGCCGCCGGCAGGCCGGGCGCAGGCGTTGCATTCGGGCCGGTCTGCTATGCTGTGGCGCCGCGCCTGTCAATCTGTCCTTCTCGGGACGCTGTCTTTTCCTTTCCCTTATAAGCCCCTCTTTCAGCCAGGGGCGTGGGCCATCGCCGATCGCTGTGCCTTTCAGGGACACGACTTTCCAGCAGCAACGCCTGCCAGGAACAAGGAGCAGATTCACAAGGAGAGAAGATTTTGGAGCTGATTCAGTTTGCGCTGGACAACGCCGACCTCCTGGCCACGCGAACCCTCGAGCATCTCGCGCTGGTCGGCGTGGCGGTGGGTCTGGCTATCGTCACCGGCGTGCCCATCGGCATCGCCATCACCAGGAACGAACGCATCGCCCGGCGCGTGCTCTACGTCGCCTCGATCATCGTCACCATCCCGTCCATTGCCCTGTTCGGGATCATGATCCCGGTGCTGTCGCTGATCGGCCAGGGCATCGGCTACCTGCCGGCGGTGATCGCCGTGCTGCTGTACTCGCAGCTACCCATCATCCGCAACACCTATACGGCCATCAACGACGTCGACCCGGCGCTGCGCGAAGCCGCCCGCGGGATAGGCATGAGCCACTACCAGCGCCTGCGGCTGGTTGAGATCCCGCTGGCCGTGCCGGTGATCATGGCCGGCGTGCGCATTGCCGTGGTGCTCAACATCGGCGTGATGGCGATTGCTACCTACATCGGGGCCGGCGGTTTGGGCACCTTCATCAGCCGGGGCATTTCCCAGTCCGACCCGCGCCAGCTGATCGTCGGTGCCGTCGCGGTCAGCTTGCTGGCAATCGTCGTCGATTACAGCCTGCTCTACGTGCAAAAGCGCCTGACGCCCAGGGGCATGGGGCGCGTCGCCGAGCAGCTGGCCTGACCGCCCGTGCACAGGACGCTGCGGGACGCCCGCCAGACAAGGAACACCGGATGATTCGACTCGATAACCTGACCAAGGTCTTCGATACGCCCAAGGGCGCCGTGGTTGCTGCCGACCGGATCAGCATGGAAGTGCCACCCGGCGAGATCTGCATCCTGGTGGGTCCCTCGGGATGCGGCAAGACCACCATCCTGAAGATGATCAACCGCATCGTGCAGCCCACTTCCGGCAAGGTGTTCCTCGACGGCCGGGACACCATGGACATGGACACCCAGGAGCTGCGCCGTGGCATCGGTTACGTGATCCAGCAGATCGGCCTGTTCCCCAACATGACGATCGAGGAGAACATCACGGTGGTGCCCAGGCTGCTGGGCTGGGACCAGGCCAGGTACACCGAGCGCGCCCGGGAGTTGTTGACGATGATCAACATGAAGCCCGACAGCTTTCTCAAGCGCTACCCCAGCGAGCTGTCGGGCGGCCAGCAACAGCGCATCGGCGTCGCTCGCGCGCTGGCCGCGGACCCGCCGGTCATGCTCATGGACGAGCCCTTCAGCGCCATCGACCCCATCAACCGCGCGGTGATCCAGGACGAGTTCCTCAGCATGCAAAAGGAGCTCAGGAAGACCATCATGTTCGTCAGCCACGACATAGACGAGGCGATCAAGATGGGCGACCGCATCGCCGTACTGCGCGAGGGGCGCCTGGTGCAGTACGACACGCCCGACGACCTGCTGGCCGCTCCCAGGAACGCGTTCATCGAATCCTTCCTCGGCGAGGATCGCGCGTTCAAGCGCCTGAGCCTGGTCAAGGTGCGTGAGGTGGTCAGCGACGAAATCGGCACGGTCACGCCCGGGGACACCTTGAAGACCGCACTGGAGCGCATGGACGACTTCGGCTACCAGAACGCCATCCTGGTGGTGAACAGCCGGCACCAGCCGGTGGGCATGATCACCCGCGCCGTGGCGCGTACCACCCGCGGCTACTGCCGTGACCACCTGCAGAACGTGCCGGCCACCATCGGGCTGGACGACAATCTGCACAAGGCCGCTTCGCTGATGTTCGGCAGGGACACCGTCTGGCTGCCCTGCGTGGACACAACCGGCCGCGTGCGCGGGCAGATCACGCAGCGCGCCATGACCCATCATCTGGGTTCACGTTTTCGCACTCGGGAGGACGACAGCGGCCCTTCCTCCATGCCGGCCAGGGAGTGAGCCCATGCCCATCCAGAGCCTGAACAGGGCCCTGCGAGCGCTTGTGCTGGTGGCGATCTTCGTCGGCGGCGCATGGGCCCAGTCGCGCGGCGTCATCGACGACTTCCTGTTCTTTTTGCCCGACGTGCAGTACCTGCTGGTTCAGCACCTGTGGCTGACCGCGGTTTCCGGCGGCCTGGCCATCGTGGTGGCCATCCCGCTGGGCATCCTGCTGTCGCGCACCCGCATGGAGCGCTGGGCCGAAACGCTGATGCAGGTGCTCAACGTCGGCACCACCATTCCAACGCTGGCGGTGCTGGCGCTGTCCATGAGCTTCCTGGGCATCGGCACGCTGCCGTCGGTGTTTGCCCTCTTCATTGCCACCCTGCTGCCCATCGCGCGCAACACCTACGCCGGACTCAGGGGCATCGACCCGGCGCTGATGGAGGCCGCCGCGGGCATGGGCATGTCGCCGCTGCAGCGCCTGTTTCGGGTAGAGTTGCCCAATGCCCTTTATGTGATCTTTGCCGGCATGCGCACGGCGCTCGCGCTCAACGTGGGGACCGTGCCGCTGGCCTTCCTGATCGGCGGCGGCGGGCTGGGCGAGCTGATTTTCACCGGCATCGACCTGTACGATCCGGTCATGATGCTGGCCGGCGCCATCCCCACGGCCCTGCTGGCGATCGTCGTTGACACGCTCGTCGCGGCCATCGCCTTCGTGGCGGTACCGCGCGGCGTCAATCCCGCCCGCGCCTGATCGCACCAGGCGTGCGGCAAGGTCCGGCGCACCCGCGGCAACGTTCAATGCAACACAAGGAGAAATACCCATGAAACGTCTGATGACAGTCCTCGCCGGCCTGATCCTGGCCGGTGCAATGGCCACCGCCGCGCAGGCCCAGAAGATCGTGGTCGGCGGCAAGAACTACACGGAGCAGCTGATCATGACGAGCCTGACCGCCCAGTACCTGGGCGGACTCGGCTACGACGTCACCCAGCGCGCTGGCATGGGCTCCGCCGTGCTGCGCCAGGCCCAGGAGAACGGCCAGATCGATCTCTACTGGGAGTACACCGGCACCTCGCTGTTCGTCTACAACAACATCAGCGAAGTGCTTTCTCCCGAGGAGAGCTATCAGCGCGTCAAGGCGCTTGACGCCGAGAAAGGCCTGGTGTGGCTGGACCCCTCCGCTGCCAACAACACCTACGCCCTGGCCGTCCGCAAGGAAACCGCCGAGGAAACCGGCATCGACACCCTGTCCGACCTGGCGTCGGCCATCAACGCGGGCCAGGAGCTGACCTTCGCGCTGAACGCGGAGTTCTATGCCCGCGACGACGGCTGGCGCCCACTGCAGCAGGCCTACGGTTTCCGCGTCGGTCGCCGCAGCGTCAAGCGCATGGACACCGGCCTGATCTACCAGGCGCTGCGCAACGGCGATATCGACGTGGGCCTGGTATTCACGACCGATGGCCGCATCCCGGCCTTTGATTTCCAGGTGCTCGAAGACGACCAGGGCTTCTTCCCCGCCTACTCCATGACGCCGGTGGTGCGCGAAGAGACCCTGAAGCAGCACCCAAGGCTCGCCGAGCAGATGAACGTCCTCTCGGCGCTGTTCGACGATCCGACCATGGCCAGACTCAACGCCAGCGTCGACGTCGAGCGCAAGAGCATCGAGAGCGTGGCGCGCGACTTTCTTGAGGAGCAGGATCTGCTGTAGCCCGGCCGTCACGATCAGCCATCGCTGCGGCCTGAACAGTACGCCGCCTGCCCTGGAGCGCAGCATGAAAGCGGGCTGCCCGCGGCAGGCACCCCTGCCGAATACCGCGAAGCGCACCCGGCAGGCATGACGTTGAGCGAGGTAGCGTTGCGCGTGGCGCATGACGGATGACCCCGCTGGCGCGTTGGTGATCGCGCCGCTGCGCGGCGATGATGACTGAGGCTGCGCCGATATCGGGGCTTGATGATCCGGATTGATTGGCGCAGATCATGGCGATGCAGTTCATCATTGCGCCTTCTGACGGTGCAGTTTATTATTGCGCTTTTGGGAGGCAGACATGTTTTATCTGACGCGGCGCAGCGCACTGATCGGCTTGTTGGCGTCGGTAAACACAGGCACTTTTTTGCGCGCGGTCGCGCAGGAGAAGACGATGACCGACAGTCTGGAACGCGGTCGCACCCGCATCGCCGGGTTCGCCGATGCCGAGATGGACTTTCAATTGCTGCGCCAGATGGGCGCGGCCCGCTATGGCGGCTCGGCCGTGGGCGAGTGCCTGGCGCTGGCGCAGCGCATCGACAATGGCGTGCCGGCCAGTTGGGTGGCGGCCTTCGCTGCCGCAGCGGCACGGCAACAGGCCGACGCCGAGCGCCGCGCTGCGCGCGGACACGCAGTCAGCGCACGCGATCAATACCTGGTCGCGGCCAACAGCTGGCGCGCCGCCGAGTACTACACCGGCATCACCGATCCGCAGCATGCCGAATACGGGCTCGCCAGCCGTGCCTGCTTCGTGGCCGCCATGCAGGCGTCGGACTATGCGTGCGAGGCGGTGGAACTGCCGTTCGGGGCCACACCGCTGCCCGCATTTCATCTGCGTCCGGCCGCGCGCACCGGTCCGAACAAGACCCTCATGATCATCAGCGGTTACGACGGTACGCTGGAGGAAACCTTCATCGCCTACGGGCGCGCCGCACTGGAGCGCGGCTACCGCGTGTTGCTGTTCGCCGGTCCCGGCCAGATGGACACCATGCGTTTGCATCCTGAGCTGCACTTCATTCCGGAGTTCGAACGCGTCGGCACCCCGGCCGTCGACTATCTGCTGTCGCGACCGGATACCGATCCGGCGCGGATCGCGTTGATGGGCATCAGCTTCGGCGGCTATTTTGCCACCCGCATTGCCGTGCACGAGCCGCGCATCCGCGCCCTTGTCGCGAACTCGCCCATCGTCGACCTGCATGCCTACATGGCGTCGTTTGCCGGCTTTGATCCGGCCGAGATGCCGGATGCGGATGATTTTGGCGTGGCTGACCTCGACCACATTCCGGTCAGCGAGATGCCGGAGCAGACGCGCGAGATGTCGCGCAACCTGATGCTGCGTTTCGGCCAGGACAGCTTCAAGCGCACCTACCAGCGCCTGCGCGAGTTCCGCGTCGACGATGCCGATCTGGCGGGCCTGCGCTGCGCGGCGCTGGGGCTGGTTGGTAGTGGCGAAGGCAAGGAGCCGGCGGCGCAGTACGAACGCTTCCTGGCTCATGTGCCGGGCGCCAGCGGGCACATTTTCAGCGCCGAGGAGGGCGCCGACGGGCACTGCCAGTCCGGCAACCTGGCGCTGTCGGCGGCGGTGTCGCTGGACTGGCTGGACGAGCGCTTCGCCTGAAGCGCGCCCCACCGGCTGCGGCTTGCGGCGGGTAGGTCAGCTTACGCTCGCCCGCGCGCTTGCGCCAGCAAACCCGTGACCCGTTGCCAGACGCGGCTCAAGCATTGTCAGCTCATCGGATGACGGATGATCTCGGCCCTTGCGGGCCTCGGATGAAAGCCGCCTGCGGCGGCTGATGATGAAAAGGGGTTGAGCGAAGTGCGTCCAGCGTTTGGCGTTCGCGCAACGCTCAACCACCCCATCGGCCAGAGGGCTGGCCTCCCTGCGGCGCAAACCACGGGTGACGCCCTGTTGGAGCGGCGCCCTCGCCGCGATTCCCCGCCGAATGACAGATGATCCCGGCCCTTGCGGGCCCTGGATGAAAGCCGCCTGCGGCGGCTGATGATGAAAAGAGGTTGAGCGAAGTGCGTCCAGCGTTTGGCGTTCGCGCAACGCTCAACCACCCCATCGGCCAGAGGGCTGGCCTCCTGCCCTGCGGCGCAAACCACGGGTGACGCCCTGTTGGAGCGGCGCCCTCGTCGCGATTCCCCGCCGAATGACAGATGATCCCGGCCCTTGCGGGCCCTGGATGAAAGCCGCCTGCGGCGGCTGATGAAGGTTTGGCGTCAAGCGTTCAGCGTGTGCCCACCACGCTCAACGCTCAACCTCTTCAAACGCTCAACCTCCCCATCATGGCGGCGCAGCCGCTGTCATTGCAGCCGCGCAGCGGCGCGGTCATCCGTCATGCTACGGCGTCACGGTCAGGGCCAGTTCGCCATGCGCAACACCGTGCGCGTTGCCGGCGGTCAGGCGCACCGCCCAGGTGCCCGCTTCCCGTGGCGTGCCGGCGATGAGGCCGCGCTCGGGATCCAGGGTCAGCCCTGGCGGCAGGTTGTCGGCAGCATAGACATCCACGTGATGACGCGTGGCGATGCGATGGCGCCACGCCTGGCCGACTCGGGCACTGGCCGTCGTGGTGGCGTCCAGCAGCGGCTGGCGCTGGCCATGTTGCTCCATCCACGCGTTCAGCCGCAGGTGCGCGTTTTCACGCAGGTCGAGCCAGAACAGGGCAATGTCGAAGACGTGGTAGTTGGTGCCGCCGAACACGTCGCCGTCGTTGAAATACGCGTCCGGCAGCGGCACCGGCGAGACGTAGGTGAAACGCCCGTCGCTGCGTGCAGCGACGAGCTGCGGCAATACGCGTGCGAAGGTTTCCTGGGTGCCAAATGGCACCGCGCCGCGGTGGCGGCTGGCCGGCGTGCTCGGCTCACGCGTGTCCCAGCTCACCGGGTTGATGTTGACCAGCGGCTGGCCTGACGCGCCCATCCAGCGCTGGCGGGCGCGATTCCAGTAGCCGTTCTCCTGCCAGGCGTCGAGATCGGCGTCGGTGTGTTCGCCGAAGGTCTCCCAGATCGCGACGCAGCCGGTCTGGGCGGGGCGTGTACAGGGCGGGATGCGCGTCAGGTCGTCGCGGAACACCGCGCGCGGGATGGGCTGGCCGGGCAGGTAGGCGGCGACCAGCAGATCCTCCAGCGGCGTGCCCTGGATCGCTTCGCTCAAAAGGCGCTGTGCGTGGTTCGTGCCTTGGCTGTGACCGACCAGGAAGAATGGCCGTCCGCCGTTGTGGTGCGCCACGTAGTACTTGAATGCAGCCAGCACGTCGGCGTAGGCGCGGTTGTTGGGTGCCTGTTGCGCATCCTCGTCGAGCTGATAAAGCGGCAAGGTGACCTGGCGATAGCGTGGCGCGTAGATGCGCGCCACTGCGTTGAACGGCGTGGCCTGGGTCAGCAGCATCATCTCGCTGACCTTGATCGCCTCGGCATCGTCGATCGGTGCATTGAGCCGGTCGGAGCGCCAGCTCGTCGTCGGGTGAACGTAGAACACGTCGGCCCGGGCCACGGCCTGCAGGTCGGAAAAGCCCGCCCCGCGCGGGGTGCGCATGGCGGCCGAAGGCTGACCCGGCAGCGCCAGCCAGTTGGCGGGCTGGCTGTAATCGATCGGCGCCGGCGTGTCCCCGTCGGCAATGTCGGCCGACGGGGTCGGCACCGCTGCCTGTGATGACACGGCCGCACCGAATGCCAGCAGCAGGACAATCAGCAGCCGGACCCGGGCGCCGGCACCGGGCGAAGCTTTGCACGCCGGGCGCCATGATAGCGGATAGGTGCGAGCAGGAAGATGTCCTGCCGGATCAATCGATTGCATGAGCGTCCCCGCAGATGGTCGGTGGGAAATTGTAACTATTGCCGACAAGACAAACAAGACAAAAGACGCCCAATTCTTGATGCGATTCTGCTTTTGCGCAAGATGGACCCAAGACGCTCCCGTCCAGCATGTCCCGACCCAAGCGCAGGGGTTGCCACCGTGCCGGTGCCTGGCCTGTTGCGCCACGGAAGCCTGCAATCGCTTCAATTGCTCGGGCACTGCTCGCGCGGCAGATAGTTCTTGCGGCCGGTGCTGCCCATGGTGTAGCAGCCGCCACGTGGGCCCACGTGGATTTGCGGCGCTGCATTTGCCTGCTGCGGTGTTGCGCCCGGCGGGCCGGCGGCTTCCGCCGGCTGCGGCAGGTAATTCTTGCGGCCTGATTTGGTCAGCGTGTAGCGGCCGCCGCGCGGGCCGATGTAAATGGTCTTGCCGCCAGGCGTCTGGCCGGCGGTAGCGGCCCGATGTCCATCCGGCTGGCTGACGCTGTCCGGTGTTGCCGGAGCTGGCTGCGGCAGCGGCGGCCTGACGCCAAAGGCGTCGCCGGCTTCGAGCTCGAAGCCGTTGCCGCGCATGCAGGGTGTCTGCTGGTACGTCACGCTGCCGCCAGCAGCGGTGCATTTGTACAGCGCTGCTGCCGGGGCGGGGCCGAGCAGGGTTGCCATAGGGATCAGCAAGAGCACCAGCGGGGTCACGCGCTGCCTCCGGTGAGCTTGGGGTGGGGCAAGCCACATTAGCATGGTTGCAAGCGTCGGGCAAGGGCTGCCAGCACTTGCGCGCAGCGGCGGCGATGGGCTGCGGTGCCATGTTTGAAGGAAGCCCATTGCAGTGGGGCTGCAGCTTCTTCAGGGATGAGGCAACCCGAGGCAAGCCCGGCGCCCAAAGGTGGACCCGGTTACGTCAGGAGCGGCGCCACCTTGGCGTGGAGGTCCATTCGCTTGGCCAGCTGCTGCAGGCGGCTTTGCAGTTCAGCTTGATCTGGCGCGCAGACGGTGGCGTGGCCCACCTTGCGGCCGGGACGGGCGGCCTTGTCGTACGCGTGCCAGTGGGTGTCGGGAGTAGCCAGGAACGCGGCTGCGTTCGGCAGCTCGCCTATCCAGTTGAACATGGCGCTGGGACACCTTGCGGTGGTGTCGCCCAGCGGCAGGTCCAGGATGGCGCGGATGTGGTTTTCAAACTGGCTGGTGACGGCGCCGTCCAGGGTCCAGTGGCCGGAGTTGTGCACGCGCGGCGCCATTTCGTTGCCGAGCAGTTCGCTGCCGCGGACAAACAGCTCCAGCGCAAAGACGCCGACGTAGTCCAGCGCCTCGGCCAGCTTGCGTGCGTGGGCAAACGCCGCCTGGACCAGTGTGTCTGGCACGGCTGCCGGCGCAATGCTCATGGAGAGGATGCCGCCCACGTGGTGGTTGCGGGTGAGCGGCCAGGGGCGGAAGTCGCCGCCGCGGTTGCGCACGGCGATGACCGAGACTTCCTGGTCGAACGCGACCAGGGATTCCAGGATGAGCCCGTGCAGCGCGGCCGGCTCGCCCAGCGCCGCCCAGGCGGCGTCCGCGTCCTGCGGCGACTGCAGGCGGTACTGGCCCTTGCCGTCGTAGCCCATGCGGCGGGTCTTGAGGATGGCGGGGGCGCCGATGTCCGCAATCGCCTGCTGCAGCTCGGCGCGCGTGTTGACGGCACGAAACGCCGCCGTGGGCAGGCCGATTTTCTGGAACAGCGTTTTTTCTGCCAGCCGGTCCTGCGCCGTGGCCAGCGCATGCGGGTTGGGCGCCACGTGGCTGCGCCCGGCCAGCCAGCGGGCGGTTTCCGCAGGGACGTTTTCATAGTCAAATGTGATGACCTGCGCCTGCGCGGCCAGCCGGCCCAGCGTAACCAGGTCGTCCCAGCGCGTGGCGGTGACCGGCGCAAGCGGCGCGGCGCAGACGTCGGCGTGCGTATCGACCACCTGGAAATGCACGCCCAGCGGCGCGCCGGCCAGCACCATCATGCGCGCCAGCTGGCCGCCGCCCAGGATGCAGATCGTGGCTGGTGCGGGTGTGTTCATGGCGCCTGCCGCGGGTCCGGGTCGGCCAGCACGCGCTGGGTCTGGTCGCTCCGGAACGCGGCCAGCCGCTGCGCCAGCGCCGGGTCGGCCAGCGCCAGCACCGAAGCGGCCAGCAGCGCGGCGTTGATGGCGCCAGCGCGGCCTATGGCCAGCGTGCCCACGGGAACGCCAGCGGGCATCTGCACGATGGACAGCAGCGAATCCAGGCCGTTCAGCGCGCGCGACTGCACCGGGACGCCCAATACGGGCAGCGGGGTCTTGGCCGCCAGCATGCCGGGCAGGTGCGCGGCGCCGCCGGCGCCGGCAATGATCACTTGCAGGCCGCGGCCTGCAGCCTGCTCGGCGTACTGGAACAAGAGGTCCGGCGTGCGGTGCGCCGAGACGATGCGCACCTCGCAGGGCAGCTGCAGCTGCAGCAGCGTGGCCTCGGCGTGCTGCAGCGTGGCCCAGTCCGAGCGCGAGCCCATGACGATGCCGACGGCGGCAGCAGCAGGAGTGGATTGATTCATGAAGAGCCTGGGTGAGCTGGCGGCCTGGGCGTGGTGGCCGCTGCGCAAATTGTACGGAGGCGGCGCGCAAAAAGTTTGCCGCTTGCAGCCGGTAGCCGCGTTTTCCGAGTATGGGCCACAGTACACTAGCGGGAATCATTTTGGAGAGAGAGCAGGAGATATGGCGATGACAGCAAGGAGCACGCAAGGCCCTCAAGGCAAATGGGTCCTGGCGGCCGTGGCAGCAGCGGCGTTTGCGCTGGCCGGCTGCGAAGCCACCAACATGCAGATGGGCAGCCCCGGCGCCAAGACCGTGGCCACCGGGGGCGCCGCAGGTGGCACGGCGACCAACGCCAGCGCGGCGCTGGAGTACTGCGACGCGCCGCTGGGCACGGTGTCGCTGGTGGAGAATCAGCAGGCGGGCTGGTACACCATCCTGCGCAACGAGTACCGGCTGCCACCCACGGCCAACCTGCTGCGGCTGCTGGTGCAGCAGTCCAACTGCTTTGTCGTGGTCGAGCGCGGCGCCGCGGGCATGGGCGCCATGAGCCGGGAACGGGAGCTGATGCAGTCCGGCGAGATGCGCGCGGGCAGCAATTTCGGCAGGGGCCAGATGGTTGCTTCGGACTACGCCATGTCGCCGGAGATCGTGTTCTCCAGCGATGACGCTGGCGGCATTGGTGGCCTGCTGGGCGGTCTCATTGGCGGCGGCAGCGGCCGCGCGCTGGCAACGGTTGGCGGCGGCCTGAAGACGCGCGAAGCCGCGGCGCTGCTGACGCTGGTCGACAACCGCTCGGGCGTGCAGGTGGCCGCAGCCGAAGGCAGTGCGTCCAAGTCCGACCTGAACCTGTTTGGCGGACTGGTTGGGCGTGGCGGCGGTGCCGGCCTGGGCGGCTACACGAACACGCCGGAGGGCAAGGTGATTGCTGCGGCGTTCATGGACGCGTACAACCAGATGGTGGTGTCGCTGCGCGGCTACAGCGCGCAGCGCGTGCCGGGCCAGGGCCTGGGCGGCGGCGGCCGGCTGGGCGTGGACGGCGGTGCAGCGCCCTCGCACACGTCGGCACCCGGTCGGGCCAGCGGCGCCATGTCGGTCCGCGATGCGCAGCGCCGGCTGAACCAGCTGGGCTACAACGTGGGCACGCCCGACGGCGCCATTGGCCCCAACACGGCCGCCGGGTTGCGCGCGTTCCAGCGCGACAATGGGCTGCAGCCGACCGGCCGCCTGGACGCGCCCACGCGTGACGCGCTGGGCCGCTACTGAACCAGCAGCCCGGCCGCGGGCCCGGACGTCGCTCGCGCCGCCGGGAGCCATCGCTGCGGCCGGGCCATGCGACACAGGCTGGACGAACGTCGCAGACCGCCTGTAGCGCTCGGCAGGCGCTGGTGCCGGGCACGCCCGCCGCATGAGTCGGCAGGCATGCGCTGTCTTGCCGAGCCGCGCGTGACACCCCTTTCGTGCATTCATTTCGTGCATTCAGTTACCGACTGCCGGCAGTCGATTACACTGTGACGCGCATCGGGTGCCTGCACGCGCAGTGCACGGACAACGACAAACAGGACAACCGAGGGGAGACCAGGTGCAGATTGTCCAACTGCTGATCAGCGGTGTGGCGCAGGGTTGTATCTACGGCCTGGTTGCGCTGAGCTTCGTGCTGATCTACAAGGCCACGGAAGTGGTCAGTTTTGCCCAGGGCGACCTCATGATGGTCGGTGCCTTTTGCGGGCTGGCGCTGCTGACGGCGCTGCATTTCCCGTTTTGGCTGGCGGTGCTGGCCAGCCTGGCAGCCATGTGGATCGTGGGCATGCTGCTGGAGCGCATCGTCATCCAGCCCATCCTGGGCGAGCCGGTGTTCTCGGTCATCATGGTGACCTTTGGGCTGGGCTACGTGGCGCGTGGTGCCATCACCATGATTCCTGGCATAGGCACCGATACCAGCGTGCTGCCGGTGCCGTACAAGGGCCAGGTCTGGCAGTTGGGCGGGCTCATCGTCAGCGCCGAGCAGGCCATGGTCATCGTTGTCACGGTGCTGCTGAGCCTGCTGCTGTTTGCGCTGTTCCGCTACAGCAAGCTGGGCATTGCCATGCAGGCCACCTCGCAGAACCAGCTGGCGGCCTACTACATGGGCATTCCGGTGCGCCGCATCAACGGACTGGTGTGGGGGCTGGCGGCGGCGGTGGCGGCCATTGCCGGGCTGCTGCTGGCGCCCATCACCTTTGTCTACGCCAACATGGGCTTCATCGGGCTGAAGGCGTTCCCGGCGGCGGTGGTGGGCGGCTTTGGCAGCTTACCGGGCGCCATTGTGGGTGGCGTGATCATCGGCGTCATCGAATCCCTGTCCGGGTTCTACCTGCCCGAGGGCTTCAAGGACGTGGCGGCGTACGTCGTCGTGCTCATCATGCTCATGGTCATGCCCAATGGCCTGTTTGGCGAACGCCTGGTCAAGAAAGTCTGAGAGCTTGAGAAAGAATACCGCGAACATGCCCGCTTTGACCGCCCAAACCCGCCCACTCCGCGTTGCAAATGCTCGCCATGGCACGGGCCATGCCTGCGCTTTGCGTCTTGATTGGACGGGCTTTGGCGATCCTCTCGGGCGCGATCAATTCATTCTCAAGCTCTGAGGGGCGACACCCACCATGCGCTTCATCTTCAAGACCAGCTACGACCAGGACATCCGCCTGGCCAAGCACGGCGGCCACCAGTTCTGGTACGGCTTGCTGCTGGTGCTGCTGTTGGCGGCGCCCTGGTGGCTGCCCGAGTACTGGCTGGCGCAGCTGACCTTCGTGCTCATCTACGGCATTGCCGGCCTGGGCCTGATGCTGCTGACCGGGTACACGGGCCTGTTTTCCATCGGCCATGCCGCGTTCTTTGGCGTGGGCGCGTATGCCGAGGCCATCCTGGTTGCAGCCGGGCTGCCGTTCCCGCTGGCCATGGCCTGTGCCGCGGTGCTGGCCGGCGCGGTGGGCATCATCGTCGGCCTGCCGGCGCTGCGCGTCAAGGGCATCTACCTGGCCATTGCCACGCTGGCCTTTGGCTTCATCGTCGAGGAAGTCTTTGCGCGCTGGGAGAGCGTGACCGGGGGCAACGCCGGCATGATGGTTGATACGCCGGCGCTGTTTGGGCGGGAGATCGACTCCAGCGGCGGCTTTTACTTCATCTGCCTGGTGACGGCGGTGCTGTGCACGCTGGGCGTGCTCAACCTGCTGCGCGCGCCCACCGGCCGCGCCTTTGTCGCCATCCGCGATTCGGAGATCTCGGCGCAGGCGCTGGGCATCAACCTGGCCTGGTACAAGACGCTGGCGTTCGTGCTGTCGGCCGCGCTGACCGGGCTCGCCGGCGCGCTGTACGGGCACAAGATCATGTTCCTGTCGCCCGAGCAGTTTGACATCATCCAGTCCATAGACCTGCTGCTGCTGGTGGTGATCGGCGGGCTGGGGTCGGTGCACGGCGCGTTCCTGGGCGCGGCGTTCCTGATCGCCATGCCGCAGTTGATCAGCCTGGGCAAGGACTGGCTGCCGGCAGTCGTTGGCCAGGCGCCGGGGCTGCAGGTGTTTGTCTATGGCGTGGTGCTGATTGCCTTCGTGCTGTTCGAGCCCATGGGCATCTACGGGCGCTGGCTCAAGATGCGCACCTGGCTGCAGATGTTCCCGTTCTATGAAAAAGGCATGTTCAGGCGCCAGAAATCGTTCCAGAAGTCGGAGCGGCTGCGATGAGCAGCAAGCGGGACGGCAAGGGCGGCGCGGGCGAGGTGCTGCTGTCGGTGCGCAACCTGGGCGTGGTCTTTGGCGGCTTGCGTGCCGTGGACGACGTGAGCTTTGACGTGCGCCGCGGCGAGGTGTTCACGCTGATTGGCCCCAACGGCGCCGGCAAGACCACGGTGTTCAACCTCATCAGCCGCATCTACCAGCCCGGCAGCGGTGAAATCCGCTACCAGGCCGAGGGCGGTGAAGTGCTGTTGACTGCGCAGCCGCCGCACAAGGTGGCGGCGCTGGGCATTGCGCGCACGTTCCAGAACATCGAGCTGTTCGAGCACGCCAGCGTGTTGCGCAATCTGCTGATCGGCCACCACACGCACCGGGAGAGCCACTTCTGGGGCGAGCTGCTGTTCACGCCGGCCACGCGGCGCGCCGAGCGCCGCGCACGCGAGGCGGTGGAGCGGATCATCGACTTCCTGGAGCTGCAAAAATACCGCGACCTGATGGTCAGCGGCCTGCCCTACGGCGTGCGCAAGGTGGTCGAGCTGGGGCGCGCGCTGTGCGCCCGGCCCGATCTGCTGTTGCTGGACGAGCCCTCGTCCGGGCTGAACGTGGAAGAAACCGACGACATGGCGTTCTGGATCCACGACATCGTGCGCGAGCTGGGCATCACCGTGCTCATGGTCGAGCACGACATGCGGCTGGTCTCGCGCGTCTCGGACCGCGTGCTGGCGCTGAACCAGGGGCAGGTGCTGGTCAGCGGCACGCCGACCCAGGTGCAGGCCAGCGCGGCCGTGGTCGAGGCCTACCTGGGCTCGGCGGAAGACGTGGTGTCGCTGCGGAGGCCAGCATGACGCACGAGGTCGTGCTCGAACTGCTCAACGTGGAGGCCGCGTACGGCCCGGTGCGCGCGCTGCGTGGCGTCAGCCTGCAGGTGCGGCAGGGACGCATTGCCACCGTGCTGGGCAGCAACGGCGCCGGCAAGACGACCATCCTCAGGACCATCTCCGGCATCGTCGACCCGCGCAAGGGATCGGTCATCTACAAGGGGCAGGACATCACCGCGCGCGACCCGGCCTGGATCGTGCGCCAGGGGCTGGTTCACGTGCCCGAGGGACGCGAGGTGTTTCCGCTGCTGTCGGTGCGCGAGAACCTGCTCATGGGCGCGTACACGCGCAGCGACCGCGACGCCGTGGCGCGCGACATGGAGCAGGTGTACGCCTACTTTCCCATCCTCAAGGAGCGTGCCGGCCAGGACGCCGGCCTGCTCTCCGGCGGCCAGCAGCAGATGCTGGCCATCAGCCGCGCGCTCATGGCGCGTCCCGTGCTCATGCTGCTGGACGAGCCCAGCCTGGGCCTGTCACCGCTGCTGACCCGGGAGATCTTCGAAATCATCGTGCGCATCAACCGCGAGCGCGGCACCACCATCCTGCTGGTTGAACAAAACGCAAATATGGCGTTAAATGCAGCAGATGACGGCTACGTGCTTGAAAACGGCCGTATCGTCATGGAAGACACCTGCGCCGCGCTGCGCGAGAAGGAAGACATCAAGGAGTTCTACCTGGGCATGAAAGACGCCGGTGTGCGTGGCGAGCGGCGCTGGAAGAAGCGAAAGACGTGGAGGTGAGGCCATCATGAGCGGGCTCTGGGACTTGACGCGACTGCAGGCCAGCGAGGAGATCATGATGGCCGGCGAGACCATTCCGGCCATGTTCTGGAACGCGGTGCGCGCACGCGGCGAGCAGGTCTGGCTGCGCGAGAAGGACCTGGGCATCTGGCAGAGCTGGAGCTGGACGCAGGTGGGTGATGCCGTGGCCGAGGTTGCCGGCGGCCTCATGAGCCTGGGCCTGGCGCCGCAGCAGACCGCATCCATCCTGTCCAACACGCGCGTGGAGTGGATACTTGCCGACCTGGCTGTGCTCTCCTGCGGCGGCGTCTCCAACGGCATCTACCCCACCGATGCGCCGGAGCAGGTGCATTACCTGTGCCAGGACTCGAGCACGCGCGTGCTCTTTGTCGAGGACGACGAGCAGCTGGACAAGGTGCTGCAGGTGCGGGGCGCATTGCCGCTGTTGCAAAAGATCGTGGTCTTTGACATGGACGGCCTGCACGACCTGGACGATGCGCAGGTCATCAGCCTGGACGCGTTGCGCGAGCTGGGGCGCGCCCACAACGCCGCGCACCCCGACGTGCTGCAGCAGCGCGTGGCTGCGTGCCGACCAGAGGACGTCGCCATCCTGATTTACACCTCGGGCACCACCGGCCGCCCCAAGGGCGCCATGCACACGCACGGCGGGCTGGTGTACACCGTGCGCGAGGCAACCCGGTTGCTGCCGCGCGACGCCAGCGACGAATGCATGGGCTTCTTGCCGCTGTGCCACGTGGCCGAGCGCATGGCCGGCGAATACTTTGCCATCTACACCGGATCCCGGGTCAATTTTGTGGAAAACCCGGACACCGTGCCCGAGAACGTGCGCGAGATCGCGCCGACCATCTTCTTTGCCGTGCCGCGCGTGTGGGAGAAGTTTTATTCCGGCGTCACCATTGCGCTGCAGGAGAGCACGCGCCTGCAGCAACTGGCGTACAGGTGGGCGCTGGGCGTGGGCCAGCGGGTTGCCGACCGCGTGCTGGCCGGCCAGGCCGTGCCCGGCGCGCTCAAGCTGCGCTTCCGGCTCGCGCGCTGGCTGGTGCTGGACAACGTGCGCAAGCTCATCGGCATCCACCGCGTGCGCTACCTGCTCACCGGTGCCGCGCCCGTCTCGCCCGAGCTCATCCGCTGGTACCTGTCACTGGGCATTCCCATGCTGGAGGTCTGGGGCATGACCGAGACCTGCGGCGTCTCCACGCTGGTGCCGGCTGCGCGCATCAAACCGGGCACCATCGGTCCCGCGGTGGCGTACAACCAGGTGCGCCTGGACCCGGATACAGGGGAGATCCAGGTCAAGGGCAGGAACGTGTTTGCCGGCTACCTCAACCTGCCGGAGCAGACCGCCGAGGCCTTTACCGAAGACGGCTGGCTGAGGACCGGCGACGTGGGCACGGTGGACGAAGACGGCTACTTCCGCATCGTCGACCGCATGAAGGACATCATCATCACCGCCGGGGGCAAGAACATCACGCCCAGCCAGATCGAGAACGAGCTCAAGTTCAGCCCCTACATCACCGATGCCGTGGTCATTGGCGACGGGCGCAAGTACCTGACGGCCATCATCATGATCGACCAGGAAAATGTGGAGAAGTACGCGCAGGACAACGACGTGCCCTTTTCCAACTACGCCAGCCTCACGCGCGCGCCGGAAATCCAGGCCCTGATCCAGGACGTGGTCGACGAGGTCAACACCAGGTTCGCACGCGTGGAGCAGGTAAAGAAGTTCTTTTTGCTCGATACCCAGCTCGATGCCGAGGACGAGGAACTGACGCCGACGATGAAGCTCAAGCGTAAGCTGGTGCAAACCAAGTACGCGGAGCAGATAGAAGCCATGTATGCTTAGCTGAAACAAGAAGAAACCATCCTTTTTATCCTTTTTTCAACAACGACGCGAGGAGATGACAGCCATGTCACTGAAACGAAAGATCCTGTTCTTTGCCTGCGCGCTGGCGACCAGCACGCTGGTCCTGGCGCAGACGCAGGGCGTGAGCAAGGACACCATCACCATTGGTACCATCCAGGACCTGTCCGGGCCGCTGGCCGGCTTTGGCAAGCAGGTGCGCGACGGCATGCAGCTGCGCGTGGACGAGCTCAACGAGCAGGGCGGCATAGACGGGCGCAAGGTGGTGCTCAAGGTGGAAGACTCCGGCTACGACCCCAAGCGCGCCGTGCTGGCGGCGCAGAAGCTGGTCAACCAGGACAAGATCTTCGCCATGCTGGGCCACATCGGCACCGCCGGCAACGTGGCGACCTTCCCCATCCTGTTCAAGAAGAACGTCATCAACTTCTTCCCGGTGACCGCGGCGCGCCAGATGTACGAGCCCGTGCACCGCATGAAGTGGTCGTTTGCCAGCACCTACTATGACCAGGCGCGGCTGGCCGGACCCATCCTGATCAAGGAGAAGAACGCCGAGAACGTGTGCGTCATCTACCAGGACGACGACTTTGGCCAGGAGGTGCTGCAGGGCGCCGAGGATGCGGTCAAGTCCCTGGGCATGACGCTGGTCGAGAAAACCAGCTTCAAGCGCGGCGCCACCGATTTTTCATCGCAGGTGGCCAAAATGAAGGCAGCCAACTGCGACTTCGTCTTCCTGGGCACGCTGATCCGCGAAACCATAGGCACCATAGGCGAGGCGCGCAAGACCGGCTTTGACCCCGTCTTCTTGGGCACCGCCGGCGCGTACACCGAGCTCATCCACAAGCTGGGCGGCCCGGCCATGGATGGCCTGTACGCGGCCATGACCGTTGAGCACCCCTACCTGGACGCCGCATCCGACCAGATCCGCTTCTGGGCCAACAAGTACAAGACCAAGTTTGGCGAGGACCCGGCCGTGTTTTCCGTCTACGGTTACATGATCGTCGGTTATTTTGCGCAGGTGGCCGAAAGCGTTGGCCCCAACCTCACGGCAGACGGCTTTGCCGACGCCATGGAAAAGGCCACGCTGCCCGCCAACATGTTCGGCGCCGACGAGATGACCTTCTCGCCCACCAAGCACCTGGGCAGCAACCGCTCGCGCCTGTCGCAGATCCAGGACGGCCGCTGGGTGGTGGTGTCAGACTACATCGGAGATCATTGATCACGTGACCATGGCGCGCGCCTTTGGGCGCGAGCCTCCGGGTTGCGTGCGGTGGGCGGCCGGGCAATGGCCGACTCAAAGGCCGGGGGTCGGCAGCTCACGCGCCGCTCGGCAGCGCGCAGCATGGCTGAAGTGATGCTGCGGCCGAGCGTGCCAGGACTGTCATGGCCTCAGGCTCTCGAGCCGTCTGGGGCGGCTGCAATGATCCCCCTGTCCCGATATCCTGCGCTGCGGCGTGTCGGGCGGCACAATAAAATTGTCGGAAATTTCAACCTAGATTCAGTAGTTGGATGCGTTCGAGCGTGCTGCGATGGGCGTGCCAGGCAAGGGTGAGTGCTGCGGCTCCAAAGGTGCCTGCGCACCTTTGGACAGCACGAACAGAAGCAGCCTCTGGCTGCGGGGCGCCCAGCAAGGGCGACAACGCGGCAGACTACTGTCTGCAAGGCGGAGCAACGCAGCATGGCGCGTCCAGCGCTGTGCGATCGAGCGCATAGCGTGCTCACCAAAATGGTGTGTTCGTGCAAACTTGGCTTTTCCTTTGATCACAACAAGATATGCACACCAAGCAGCGCTCGACTGCTGAATCTAGGTTCAAATGACAGGAGACGTCATGCCGCAAGAGATCGTGCAAGGCTGCCCGTCGACCATGGGCGACGACGTACAGCTCAACACCACCACACTCATCCGCCACGCGGCGCGCACGCATGGCGAGCGCGAAATCGTCTATCGCGAGCGCGACGGCAGCTGGCAGCGCTACGATTATGCGCATTGCTACGAACGCGTCTGCCGTGGCGCCAACGCCCTGCGCCGCCTGGGCGTGCAGCCGGGCGATCGCGTGGGCATCCTCGACTGGAACAACCGCGAGCATTTCGAGCTGTACTGGTCGATACCCGGCATCGCCGCCGTCATGCTGCAGCTCAATCTGCGGCTCGCACCCGAGCAGTTGGCTTACGTCATCAACCACAGCCAGGCGTCGCTCATCGTCGTTGACGAGACGCTGCTGCCGTTGGCCGAAGCCCTTGCCGGGCAGTTGACTGCGGTCAAGGGCTGGATCGTCATCAGCGACAAGCCGTTGGCGCAGATCAAGACCCCGTTGGCGCCGCTGCACCAGTATGAAGAGCTGCTGGCCGGCGCCAGCGCCGACATCAACTGGCCGCTGATTGCAGAAAATTCGGCCTACAGCGCCTGCTACACCACGGGCACCACCGGCAACCCCAAGGGTGTGTACTACTCGCACCGATCGATTTACCTGCATTCGATGGCGGTTGCCAGCAACTACGGCATCACGCTCGACGACTGCACCTTGCTGCTGACGCCCATGTTTCACGCCAGCTGCTGGGGTTCGCCGCAGGCGGCGGCGCTCACGGCCAACAAGATCGTGCTGCCGGGGCGCTATGGCATGGACGACATCGCCATGCTGACCGACGCCGCGATCCGCGAGGACGTGACCATGATGGCCGGCGCGCCGGTGCTGTTCCAGCCCATGCTCGACTATCTGCGCGCCAACGAGCTCAAGCCCGACTGGAGCCGCATGCGCATGCCCTGCGGTGCCACCGAGCCGCCGGTGTCGCTGATGCGCGGCTTTTACGAGCAGACCGGCGCCGAAATCATCCACGCCTACGGCGCCACCGAGACCTCGCCGCTGGTCACCGTCAACCGTTACAAGCCCAGCGCCAGGGCCGAACTCGGCGAGGACGAGTTGTGGGACCTCAAGCGCAAGCAGGGCCTGCCCGTGTCTGGCGTTGACATCAAGATCCTCGGGCTGGATGGCAAGGAGGTGGCGCACGACGGCGCAAGCGCGGGCGAGCTGTGCATACGCGGGCCCTGGATCACGGCCAGCTACCACGGCATGGACGCTGCCGACATGGCCAGCCGCTTTACCGATGACGGCTACTGGCGCAGCGGTGACATGGCGACCCTGGATGCACGCGGCTACGTCAAGATCGTCGACCGCACCAAGGATGTCATCAAGAGCGGCGGCGAGTGGATCTCGAGCATAGACATGGAAAACGCGCTGGCCGCCATGCCGCAGGTGCTGGAAGCGGCGGTGATCGGCGTACCACACCCCAAGTGGCAGGAGCGGCCGGTGGCGGTCGTTGCGTTGCGCGAGAAGGGCAGCGTCACGGCCGACGACATCCGTGCCCACCTGTCCAGCCGCTTTGCCAGGTGGCAACTGCCCGATCAGGTCGTGTTTGTCGACGCCATTGCGCGCACCAGCGTGGGCAAGGCCAACAAGAAAGCCATGCGCGCCGAGTATCGCGACTTGTACGCGGAGCGCTGACTGCCCGCCGCTGCGATCAGACGCCGGCGCGTCGGTATTCTTCCTCCAGCTCGCGCACCAGGTCGGCCACGTCCTGCGTGGCCTGAACGCCGGACACCGAATGCCCGGCGCTGAGAATATCCACCCAGCGCCGCGGGCCGCTGCCGTGACTGCCATAGCGTTGGCCGGATTCCTCCACCGTCATGGTCTCGTCCAGGTCTTCGGGCCCGATGCCGCTGGCTTGCAGCGACTGGCGCAGGTAGTTGGCCGGCAGGCCGGAAAACGTGCGCGTCAGCACGATGTCGTCCATGCTGGCGTCGACCAGCAGCTCGCGGTAGGCGGCGCTGGCCATGCTCTGGCGCGTGGCGATGAAGCGCGTGCCCATGTACGCCAGGTCACAGCCCAACACCTGCGCCGCGCGCAGCGCCACGCCGTCGACCATGCCGCCGGCAAGCACGATGGGGCCGTCAAACATGCGACGCACCGCGCGCACGTAGGCAAAGGGGTTGAGCCAGCCGGTGTGGCCGCCGGCACCCGCAGTCAGCAGAACCAGGCCATCCACGCCCGCTTCTATCGCTTTCTCGGCATGCCGCAGGCTGGCGACGTCGGCCAGCACGAAGATGCCGGCCTCGTGCAGCTGTGGCAGGATGGGCGCCGGCGAGCCCACGCTGGTGATGACCATCTCGACCTTGTGCCGGATCAGGCTTTGCACGTGTGCCTGCAAGTCGTGCGTGCGCATGACCAGGTTGGCGCAGACGGGCGCATCGCTGCGGGTGACGGCGCCCATGATCTGCTCAAGCCAGGCATCCAGCCCCGGATCGCCCTTGTTCAGGCTCGCGTTGATGGTCGGAAACGCGCCCATGACGCCGGCGCGGCAGGCCGCGATGACGAGCTCCGGCCCGGAGACGCCGAGCATGGGCGCGGCAATCAGCGGCAGGCGCAGGCGTTGGCCAAGGTGGGCGGGCAAGCGGTTGACAATGGGTCCCATGGAGCAGCTATCCGTTATATTGCGTGGTTGTGCTGCCGGCAGGCTGGCAGCACCATTGACGATTGGCGTGGCGGTCGCAGGCCGCCAGTGTATGCAAGGAGTGGACGATGCAGTTGGATTCAACCATAGCGGCGGTCATTACCGGTGGTGCCTCGGGCCTGGGCGCGGCCACGGCCCGGCGGCTGGCCAGCCGTGGCGTCAAGGTTGCCCTTTTTGACCTCAACGAAGAAGCTGGCGAGGCGCTGGCCGATGAGCTGGGTGGTGTGTTCTGCAGGGTCGACGTCACCGATGAAGAGCAGGTGGACGCCGGCTTTGCCAAGGCGCGCGACGCGATTGGCCAGGAGCGCGTCCTCGTCAACTGCGCCGGCACCGGCAACGCCATCAAAACCGCCAGCCGCGACAAGAAAACGGGGGAGATCCGGCATTTCCCCATCGCCAACTTCAACCGCATCATCCAGATCAACCTCGTCGGCACCTTCAGCTGCATTGCCAAATCGGCGGCCGGCATGCTCACGCTCAACCCGCTGGAGTGCGGCGACCGCGGCGCCATTGTCAACACCGCCTCCGTGGCGGCACAGGACGGCCAGATGGGCCAGGCCGCTTATGCGGCCAGCAAGGCCGCCGTCGTCGGCATGACGCTGCCCATCGCGCGCGACCTCATGAGCGAGGCCATACGCGTCAACACCATCATGCCGGGCCTGTTCAATACACCGCTGCTGCAGGGCCTGCCCGACAAGGTCAAGGAAGCGCTGGCCGCGTCGGTGCCCTGGCCCAAGCGCCTGGGCGATCCTGATGAATACGCGCAGGCCGCTGAATTCCTGATCAGCAGCGGCTACATGAACGGCGAAGCCATCCGCCTGGACGGCGCCATTCGCATGCAGCCGCGCTGACGGTCGGGACAAGAGGAGAGGAGCAGGCATGACAGGACCCCTGGCCGGACTGAAGGTAGTTGAAATGGCCGGCATTGGCCCGGGTCCGTTTTGCGCCATGCTGCTGGCCGACCTGGGTGCCGAGGTCATCCGCATCGCCCGGCCCGGCGCCCGGATGCCTGCCAATCATGACGTGCTGCTGCGCAGCCGGGCTGCCGAACTGGTCGTGGACCTGCGCCAGGAACAGGTGCGGGCCGACGTGCTGGCACTGGTTGACGGCGCCGACGTGCTGCTTGAGGGCTTTCGCCCCGGCGTGATGGAAAAGCTGGGGCTGGGGCCGGACGTCTGCCTGGCGCGCAATCCGCGCCTCATCTACGGGCGCATGACCGGCTGGGGCCAAAAGGGCCCGCTGGCGCATGCGGCGGGGCATGACCTCAACTACATCGCCATCAGCGGTGCCCTGCACGCCATAGGCCGCGCCGGCGAGAAGCCGGTGGTGCCACTCAACTACATCGGTGATTTTGGCGGCGGCGCCATGCTGCTGGCGGTGGGCGTGCTGGCCGCCCTGTACGAGCGCGGCCAGTCCGGCCGGGGGCAGGTGATCGATGCGGCCATGACCGATGGCGCGGCGCTGCTGTCGGCCATGATGTACGGCATGCACGCGGCGGGCCAGTGGAACAACCGGCGCGGCACCAACCTGCTGGATGGCGGCGCGCATTTTTATGACACTTACGCGTGCGCCGATGGCCGCTGGGTGGCCATCGGTGCCATAGAGCCGCAGTTCTATGCGTTGCTGCGCGAGCGCTGCGGCCTGGCCAGTGATGCCGAGTTTGACGCACAAATGGATCCCGCCCGGTGGCCACGGCTGAAGGAACGCCTGGCCGAGTTGTTCAAGCAGCGCACGCGTGATGAGTGGTGCGAGCTGCTGGAGGGCAGCGACGCCTGCTTCGCGCCCGTGCTCGACTGGGACGAGGCGCCGCGGCACCCGCACAACGTGGCACGGCAGACCTTTGTCAACGTCGACGGCAAAATGCAGCCGGCACCGGCGCCGCGCTTCAGTCGCAGCCAGGCGGACGCGCCGGGCGCCGGCGCCGGCCAGGACACCGCCGCCGTGCTGCAACGCTGGAATGTGGCCGCGGCTGCCGCAAGCCGGCTGGCTGCGTCGCAAGCCTGATCCCGAGTTTTACCAAAGGAAGCAACATGCCGCTGGATATCACCCGCTCCTGGGCCGACGACGAACTGGATCTGTTGCGCGAGTCGGCCATCCGTTTTGTGGAAACCGAGGTGCAGCCGGACGACGAGCCGGCGCGCGAGCGCGGTCACGTGGACCGCAAGCTGTGGCACCGGGCCGGTGAGCTGGGCCTGCTGTGCATGGACATCCCCGAGCAGTACGGCGGCGCCGGCGGCGATTTCCGGCACGAGGCGGTGCTGCACGAGGAGCTGGCGCGCCGCGGCCTCACCGGCATGAACACGGCGGTGCATTCCATCGCAGCGCACTACATTTTCAACCACGGCACCGAGGCGCAAAAGAAGAACTACCTGCCCAGGATGGCCAGCGGCGAGCTGGTCGGCGCCATCGCCATGACCGAACCCGGCGCCGGTTCCGACCTGCAAGGCGTGCGCACCCGTGCCGAGCGGCAGGCCGACGGCGGCTACCTCGTCAACGGCGCCAAGACCTTCATCACCAATGGCTACCTGGCCGGCGTCATCGTCGTCGTCTGCAAGACCGATCCCGGCCAGGGTGCACGCGGCACCTCGTTGCTGATCGTCGAAACCAGGGACTGCAAGGGCTTCAAGGTGGGCCGCGTGCTGGATAAGGTCGGCATGCATGCGCAAGACACGTCCGAGCTCTTTTTTGACGACGTGCGCGTCCCGGCCGACGCACTGCTGGGCGGTGTCCCGGGCCAGGGCTTCTTCCAGCTCATGGCCGACCTGCCGTACGAGCGCACCATCCTCGGCGTGGCAGCGCTGGCGTGCATGGAAGGCGCCTACCAGGCCACGCTGGAGTACGTGCGCGAGCGCCGGGCCTTTGGCCAGGCCGTTGCCGAGTTCCAGAACACCCGGTTCCAACTTGCCGAAATTGCCACCGAAATCGCCGTCGGCCGCGCCTTCATGGACCGCTGCGTTGAAAAGCTGGTGGCGGGCACGCTGGACACCGCCACCGCGTCCATGGCCAAGCTGTGGGGTTCTGAAGCGCAGGGGCGTGTTGTCGACAAATGCGTGCAACTGTTTGGCGGCTATGGTTACATGAACGAATACATGGTCGCACGCATGTACGCCGACGCGCGCGTGCAACGCATCTACGGCGGCACCAACGAGATCATGAAGGAGGTGATATGGCGGGGCCTGTAAGCGCCATGGCCGCCGTCCGGGACGAGCGACTGCACGACCGCGTGCGGCTGCAGGTGGACGCGCACGGCGTGGCCGTGGTGACCCTCAGCCGCCCGGACAAGCTGAACGCGCTGGACGGCGCCATGTTCGGCGGCCTGCTTGCAGCCGCGGACCGGCTGCGTGACCTGCGTCGCGTGCGCGCCGTCGTGCTGCACGGCGAGGGCAAGGCGTTTTGCGCCGGGCTGGACCTGGCCAGTATTGCCGCCATGCAGGACGGCGTCGACGGCCTGGGCGACCTGCCCCGGCGCACGCACGGCCAGGCCAACCGCTTCCAGCAGGTGGCCTGGCAGTGGCGCGAGCTGGCGGTGCCGGTGATCGCGGCGGTGCATGGCGTTGCGCTGGGTGGCGGCCTGCAGGTGGCGCTGGGAGCGGACCTGCGCTACGTCGCACCGAATGCACGGCTGTCGGTGCGCGAGATCGTCTGGGGCCTGGTGCCGGACATGGCCGGCATGGCGCTGCTGCGCGAGGTGGTGCGCGGCGACGTGCTGCGCGAGCTGGTCTACAGCGGCCGCATGGTCGGCAGCGAAGAGGCCGTGCAGTTGGGCCTGGCCACGCGCGTGTGTGCTGATCCATTGCAAGAGGCGTTGGCCCTTGCAAGCGAGCTGGCCGGCCGCAACCCGGACGCCATCCGCGCCGCCAAGCACCTGCTCAACCAGTTGCATGACGCCGACGCCGCCACCGTGCTGCAGGCCGAGTCCACCGCGCAGGCGGCGCTGGTGGGCAGCGCCAACCAGCGCGAAGCGGTCGCTGCCGGCCTGCAAAAGCGCGCGCCTGTTTTTGCAGACCCCGAATGAGGTGGCGCAAGCGCACGCCAGCGCTGTCGCCCGTTGCCTGTTTCTACAATCGAGCTGAACATCAACCGGAGAGAACACATGTCCGAAGCCTACATCGTTGACGCTGTCCGCACCGCCGGGGGCCGCCGTGGCGGCCGCCTGGCCAACTGGCACCCCGTGGACTTGGCCGCGCAGGTTCTGAACGCCATCGTTGATCGCACCGGCGTCGACCCGGCGGCCGTCGATGACGTGCTCATGGGTTGCGTCAGCCAGGGCGGCGAGCAGACCGGCAACGTCGGCCGCAACGCGGTGCTCGCGTCCAAACTGCCCGAATCGGTGCCCGGCGTCTCGCTGGACCGCCAGTGCGGCTCCTCGCAGCAGGCCGTCCACTTTGCTGCGCAGGCGGTCATGTCCGGCACGCAGGATATCATCATTGCCGCCGGCGTGGAGTCCATGACGCGCGTGCCCATGTTCAGTACTTCCGTCATGTACAAGAAGGGTGGCCTGGGCGCAGGGCAAAGCCCCGAGATCAACCGCAAATACGACAACTTCCAGTTCAGCCAGTTTGCCGGTGCCGAGATGATGGTCGAGAAGTACGGCCTCAACAAGGACGAGTTGGACCAGTTTGCGCTGCTCAGCCACCAGCGCGCCATGGCCGCAGTCGAGGCGGGCGCGTTCAGGGACGAGATCATCCCCGTGCACCTGCGCGATGCCGATGGCAACCCGACCGACGAGATGCACGCGCAAGACGAGGGCATCCGCTTTGACGCGAGCATCGAAGGCATCCGGGGCGTCAAGCTGCTGCAGGAAGGTGGCGTCATCAGTGCAGCCAACGCGAGCCAGATCTGCGATGGGGCGTCGGCGGTCATGGTCGTGAACGAGGCGGGTCTGAAGAAGCTGGGCGTGGAGCCGCTGGCGCGCATCCACACCATGACGGTGCTCGGCAGCGACCCGGTCATCATGCTCGAAGGACCGATCCCGGCGACCGAACTCGCGCTCAAGCGCGCCGGCATGACGATGTCCGACATCGACCTGTACGAGGTCAACGAGGCCTTTGCCTCGGTGCCGCTGGCCTGGCTCAAGGTGCTGCACGCGGACCCGGAGCGGCTCAATGTGCACGGCGGCGCCATTGCGCTGGGCCATCCGCTGGGCGCCACCGGTGCCAAACTCATGGCCACGTTGCTCAATGCACTGAAGCAGCAGGGCAAGCGCTACGGCCTGCAGACCATGTGCGAAGGCGGCGGCACGGCCAACGTCACCATCGTCGAGCGGCTCTGAGCCAAAACGCGTCGTGTGATCTTGCCCTGTTTCGGGCAGTTCTTGCGCGGATTCCACGCGGCAGTGCAGCGCGGCCTGCGCGTTACGCCGGCACTTTGTCTGCGATGCGCGGCCGGACCACGTCTCGCGGCGCTTGCGCGTCTGCTCCGGCCGCGGCGATCACCCCACCGCCCAGGCAAACCGGCCCGTTGTACAAGACCGCGCTCTGTCCGGGCGTGACGGCCCACTGCGGCTCACTGAAACGCAGCGTCCAGCTGCCGCCTGCCGGGTCCGCGCTTGCCAGCGTGCACCGCGCATCCGCCTGACGGTAGCGCGTCTTGGCGCCGTACCGGCCCGGCGCCGGTGGCTGGCCGGCGATCCATGCGGCATCGTCAAAGACCAGCGTGCGCGACAGCAGCGCCGGGTGGTCGTGGCCCTGGACCGCGATCAGCGTGTTGCGGGCCATGTCCTTGCGCGCAACAAACCAGGGCGCGTGGTCGCCACCGCGCTGACGTACGCCCTGCCG
>JALOAS010000106.1 GCA_023228705.1 Ottowia sp.
GAGCCGTCGCCATCGGTGACTTTGACGGCGCCTCGTGAAATTTTCAGGAGCCGGTGCAAACGCTGGATCAGGCCACGGCCTCGAAGCGCCGGCTGCCATTGCGCAGCAGCCAGGCGCTTGCGCCGCTGGCTGCAAGTACGCGACGCATCCCGGTCGAATCCATCACGTAAAGTGCCGTGGACAGCGCATCGGCGGTGGTGGCGTTGGCTGCCTGCACCGAAACGCTGCGGTAGCGTGCGTCGGCACGTCCGCTGCGCGGATCGAAGATGTGCGTGACAGCGCCGGTCGTGTCCAGCAGGGTGCCGCGTCCGGACGAGGTGCTGACCGCCTGGTTGCGGATTTGCAGCGTCTTCAGCGGCCGGCGTGCCTCGCTGTCATCGGCCAGGCCGACGCGCCAGGGCGCAAGACCGGCGTCCAGCGCCAGGCCGCGTACCTCGCCCATGTCCACCAGTGCATGCTCGAGGCCGGCGTCGCGCAACAGCTCGGTTACGCGATCGGTAATGTAGCCTTGGGCGATGCCGTTGAGGGTGAGGGCCATGCCGGGCCGTGCCAGGCGCACGCTTCGGCCCGTGACTTCTATGGCGCGCCAGTCCACCTGTTTCAGGGCCTCGGCCACCTGTTCGGCACGGGGCAGGGCCTGGCCACGCCTGGCGGCATCGGCGTACAGGTCCCACAGCACCTGCACGCTGGGGTCAAAAGCCCCCTGCGTGAGCGCGCTCAACTGGCGCGACTCCTGTAGCAGGCGCAGCAGGTCGCCGGGCGCGGCGTCGAGGCGGCCTGCGCGGTTCAGGCGCACCAGTGCGCTGTCGTTGCGGTACAGGCTGAAGACCTGCTCGAGGCGCCGCACCTCGGTCACGGCGCGCAACACCAGCTGCTCGGCCCAGGCGCGGTCCGGGTGGTGGATCTGCAGCTGCGCGTCGGCCCCGAGCGCGATCCCGCGCCAGCTCGTGACATCGGGCAGCCTGCCGGCCTGCGCCGGGCGCAGGGCCAGCGGCAGCAGGGCAGCGGCGCTGCCGGCGGCAACGATGCCGATGAAGCGGCGGCGGTTGGGTGATGGTTTCATGGCGTGGCTCCGGTGCGCGTGGAACGTGCAGCCGGCGGCGTTCCGGCTGCGGTGCCGAAGATGAGGTCCTCGGGCATGTCGTCAAAGGCAACGAGGCGCCCGCCGTGCTCCTGCTGGAACGCCTGGGCTGCGGCCTCGTCGCCGAACGGCAGCACATCGGGTACGCCCATGTTGCCCAGATGATCGCTGCCGGCCAGATAGCTGGCCTGGCGCGCATCGATCCAGGCGTCGGGCGGGAAGCTGCCGTCGGGCTGCAGGTGCGCCACGTCCTGCACGTAGATGGCCAGGATGGCCTTGGGCTCGTCGGGCATGATGCTGAAGGCAAAAACCTCGCGTATGGTGGAAAACCAGATCGGCTTGTCCTCGTCGCGAATCAGGACCTGTCCCTTGGGGCCAGGGTGCTCGAACATGTACATGCCGCAGTAGTGGCCGCGCGCATCGTCGGGGATTTCCGCCACCGGCGGCGGCGCTGCGGCGCTGGCCGGGCCGCCGTTCCTGCACGCGCTGAGCGACAGGACCAGGGCCAGCAGCAGGCCCCGGAGCAGCGCGTATCCGTGTGCATCCATCACAGCGGCCTCCGGCGGAAAACGGCCGTTGCCAGTGCAAACGGCACGATGATCCACAGCAGTTGAACAGCCAGCAGCGCAGCCCTGGACAGATCGATCTGTTCGCTCAGGCCGGCCATGCCGGCAAACATGGCCACGTTCTCGTAGCCGGTGAGGTTGAGCAGGCGGTAGACATCGGTGGGGTTGAACAGCAAGATGGTGTTGAGCAGCGGTGCCGTGATGACGCGTCCCTGGTCGGCCACCAGCAGGCCCAGCAGTGCCATGTCGTAGATGACCACCAGCAGCAGCCAGACGCCGATGGCGATGCCGGCCGCGGTGGCACGCTCGGCCACCAGTGAGCTGACGAGGTAGCCCATGGCCAGGAAGCTTGCGCCCAGCAGCACGCTGGCGACGATGAGAAAGACAAAGGGCCCCCAGGCGGCAAAGTCGATGCCGCCGTGCGCCCACTGCAGGGTGATGCCGGCCAGACCGTAGCCCAGGGTCGTGGCCAGCGTCAGGATGGCCAGGTGGCCCAGGAACTTGCCGACCATGACCTGCCAGCGCGCCACCGGGTAGCTCAGCAGCAGGGCCATGGTGCCGCGTTCGACCTCGCCGACCACGGCATCGAAGGACAGCAGCAGCGCGATCAGCGGCACCAGGAAGATGGACAGGCTGGACAGGCTGACCACGGTGACCGTCAGCGGGTCGACCTTGACTGCGCCGGTGGGCGCGCTGCCCAGGAAGCCCAGCGCCAGCGCCAGCGCCGTCAGCAGCAAGGTGACAGCCAGCACCCAGCGGTTGCGCAGGCCGTCGCGCAGTTCCTTGTGCAGGATGATGAAGATGGCGGACATGGCGGTCACCCTTGCTCGCGGCGCAGGAAGTGCGCGTACATTTCGTCCAGGCTGGGTGCGTCGATTTCTATGTCGGCCAGGCCCGGCATTGCGCACGCCTGGCGCAGCACGGTCAATTTGTCGGGCTCGCTGCAACTGCGCTCCAGCCGGTGCCGGCCCACGCGTCGCCAGCCCTCGGGCACGGCCGCCACTTCCGCAGCCAGCGTCGCGCGCACGCGCACCGGCAGCGCGGCGCTGGCGCGCAAGTCGCCGAGCGTGCCGTCGGCAATCTTGCGTCCTTTTTGCAGCACGATGACGCGGTCGGCGTGGCGCTCCAGTTCGGCCAGCGCATGCGTGCTCAGCAGGATGGCGGCGCCGGCGTCACGCAGCTGGGCCACGATGTCGTAGAACAGCAGGCGCGATGCCGGGTCCAGGCCGGTGGTGGGCTCGTCCAGCAGCAGCAGGCGCGGCTGGCCCAGGATGGCCTGCGCCAGGGCCAGGCGCTGACGCATGCCCTTGCTGTAGCCTCCCACGCGCCGGCGGGCGGCATCGGCAATGCCCACGCGTGTCAGCAGCGCCGCATTGCCGCCGGGATCCAGCCCCTTCAGGCGGGCGTAAAAGTCCAGGGTCTCGGCGCCGGTGAGCGCCGGGTGCAGCGCTGCGGTTTCCGGCAGGTAGCCGACGTGCCGGCGCTGGCGTGCGGCGGCACGGCTGCTTGCGTCCTCGCCAAGGACCTCGACGCGGCCCGCGTCGGCGCGGATCAGGCCCAGGATGAGCTTGATGACCGTGCTCTTGCCGGCGCCGTTGTGCCCCACCAGCACCGTGGTCTGGCCCGGCGCGAGGTCCAGGCTGACGCCGTCGACGGCACGCTGGCGGCCATAGGTCTTGACGGCGGCCTGCAGGCGCACGGGTGCCGGCGCCTGCGGCGTGGCTGGTGGCATGCCGCTCATGGCTGCAAGACCTCGAACCGGCGCAGCGCAGGCGTGTCGGGAGCAACCATCAACGGTGCGCTGTCGACCACGCCGCCGGGCAATATGGCCGGGAACTGCGTCTGCGCCCAGCGCACCATGGCCACTGCCGGGCTGTTGATGAGCAGGCGTGCAGCCGGTGCGCGCCAGACCACCTGGTCGATGATGTCGTTGGGCCGGTAGGCGGTGTCGGCAATGCCGTCGCCGTCGAGGTCGAAACCACTGTGGTCGCTCCAGTAATTGCCGCGCCCCTCATGCGACCACTCCAGGTAGCGTGTGCCGACATACTTGACCTGGTTGCGGTTGTCCATGAAGATATTGCCGCTGATCCGGTTGCCCTCGGAGCCGGCGGTGTAGTGCACGCCAACCTCGCAGCCCCGAAAGACGTTGTCGGCAATGCGATTGAAATTGGAGTTGTAGAGGAACATGCAGCGCTTGCCGCCTTCAAGCACATTCCCCTCAACCGTGGAGTACTGCGTGGCGTTGAAATTGAGCCCCTGCTCGCTGCTGCCAACGCCGATGTTGCCACGCACCGTGAGGTTGCTCGAGAACATGAGCGCGTAGGCGATCTCGTTGTCCACCGAGACGTTGTTGCTGACTTCGCTGTCGTTCGTGTACATGTAGTGCACGGCGTAGCGCAGCTTGCTGAAGCGGTTGCCGGCAAAGACATTTTGTTTGCTGACGTTGGAATAAATGCCGTCGCGCCCCTGCGAGATGTCGTTGTCCAGTATCCTGGAGCCGGGCGCATTCCAGACGGTCACGCCATTGCCGCGCTCGTTGCGGCGCAGCTCGTTGTTGCCCACGATGCGGTTGCCACGCACCAGGGCATCGATGGCGCCCCAGACGTAGACGCCAACGGAGTTGTCGACGATCACGTTGTCCTCTATCAGTGCGCGCTTGAAGTCGCGCTCGAGGAAAATGCCGGCATCCATGTCCGGCAGGCTCAGGCCCGAGTCACTGACGGTGAGCCGGCGCACGCTCACGTCCGAGGCCTTGATCCAGATCGTGCGCCCCCGGCGCTCGCCCTTGACGTGCGCGCTGTGGTCGGCCGGGCCCTGCAGGGTCAGCGGCTTGTCCACGATGATGTTGCCGCGGTAGATGCCGCTGGCCAGATGCAGCGTATCGCCGGGTGCGGCGGCGGCGATGGCCGCCTGCAGGTCGGCGCCCGCAGGCACGGCAATGCCGGCTGCGTGCGCCGCCGGGACCAGCGCGCACGCAGCCAGCACGGGCAGGACCAGCTTGCGCACTGCCTGCCGCATCGCTCAGGCCTTTTTGGGCTTGACGTACATCTGCCCCGACATTTCCATGTGCAGGGCATGGCAGAACCACTGGCAGTAGTACCAGTGCACGCCGGGGCGCGAGGCCGTGAAGGTGATCGAGGAGGTCTGCTGCGGGCTGACCTCCATGGCCAGGCCATAGCCGCTCAGGGTGAAGCCGTGCGTGAGGTCCTCGATCTGCTCGACGTTGGTCACGACCACGGTGACTTCGTCCCCCTCGTCGACCTCGAACCGGTTCAGGCTGAACACCGGCGCCACCGATGTCATGTACACGCGCACCTTGTTGCCGTCGCGAATGACCTCGGCCGCGGACTCCAGCGTGACACCGTCTGCCTCGGCCTGCTTGCGCACGTCGTCCCACCAGGGGTCGTCGCGGTCCCAGGCATTTTTCGGTCGCACGACATCGGCCCGCACCAGCAGCATGTCGTGGGGCTCGGCAAAGCTCGGGCCGTCGTGCACCAGCTTCATCTTGTCGCCCGAGATGTCGATGAGCTGGTCGTTCTCGGGCTTGAGCGGGCCGACGTTGAGGAAGCGGTCCTTGGAGAACTTGTTCAGTGACACCAGCCACTTGCCGTCGGCTTCCCGGGTTTCACCCATGGTCGTGTGGTTGTGGCCCGGCTGGTAGTGCACGTCGAGCTTTTGCGCGATGTATTCCGCGTCCTGGCCGGCGTACGCCTGCCTTGCCTTTTCCAGGCTCCACTTGACGATCTGGCTGTCGATGAAGAGCGTGGTGTAGGCGTTGCCGCGGCCATCAAAGGCCGTGTGCAGCGGGCCCAGGCCCAGCTCCGGTTCGGCCACCACGACGTCGCGCTCCTTGATCTTGCCGTCGAACAGGTCGTCGAGCTTGCGCACGTCGATCACGGTCACCGTGGGCGAGAGCTTGCCGTTGAAGACCACGTGTATGCCGTCGGGCGCGGCGTTGCAGCCGTGCGGCGAATTGGGCACCGGAATGTAGCGCGTGAGCTCCGAGCCGTGGGTGCCGTCCACCACCTTGACGCCGTTGATTTCCTGGTAGTCGCCGTCCGCTATCGCCTGCTCGATGCGCTTGAGGTTGAAGACCACGGCCCAATCCTGCTCGTTGGCGGTCATTTCACCAAGATTCAGGCCCTTTTCCGAGTTGTAGCAGGTGGAGAAGGCGTACTTGCCCTGGTAGTCGGCGTCCATGTTGTCCAGGTTGCCGTCAACCCGCACCTGCCAGGCGATTTCCATGGTGTCGCCGTCTATGGCGGTGAACACGGCCCAGAAGTTCTTCTGCGGGTCGTCCATCACGGTGCCGTCGTTGGGAATGGGCACGATGTGCTCGCCGTTGGCGAACACGTAGCCGGTGCGCGGGTAGCGCTGCGGCCGCAGGCCGTGGATGGCGCTGGCGTTGGGAATTTCTATGATCTTGTCGGTTTTCATCACGTCGCAACGGATGCGCGCCACGCGCGTGTTGGCCTTGTCGTTGATGAAGATGTAGCGCCCGTCGTAGGTGCCGTCGGTGAACGACATGTGCGGATGGTGCGCATCGCCGTTGGGCAGCACGCCGCCAAAGTGATCCAGGGCAAACTTGCGTGTCTCCGGCGTCAGGCCCTCGGTCATGATCTTGCGGCTCTCGTTGGTCAGGCCCCAACCCGTGGCGCTGCAGATGTTGAACACCGGGATGCGCATGAGCTCGCGCATGGACGGCAGCCCCAGGATGCGCACCTCTCCCGAGTGGCCGCCGGAGTTGAACGCGTAGTAGTCGTCCAGGTCGCCCGGATGGACCTCCGTGCTCTGTGCGCCGCTTTTGTCGGCCGCCTGCACCCGCGTCAGGTGCGATGCGCCGACCACCGCCGCGCCGGAAAGCGCGGCTGTGCCCAGCAATGTCCGGCGGCTGACGCCGGTCTTGATCCTGTTGTCGTCGGTCATGGAATAACTCCTGTGGAGAATTGCCGTGCCTGGCGCCTGCGTTTGTCAGGGCGCGTGAGCACGTCGGTTGGAAATCGACAATTGAAGTGATTCGGCATATGTGTCTTACGTGTCACTCATGACAATTCGGGGTGCCTGCACCACCGGCTTGGCGGTCGCGCCGGTGGCCGCCGGCTTGCTGCGGCGGCCCCGCTTCTTGCGTGCGATCAGGTGCGGGCAGCGCTGCTCGCTGTGGTAGAGCACCTGGCAGTTCAGGCACTGTATGCATTCGTTGGGCTGGATCTGGCCCTCCGGCGCGATCGCCTGCACCGGGCACTCCACCGCGCACAGCTGGCAGGGGTTGCCGCACATGTGGTAGCGGCGCAGCCAGTCGAAGATGCGCAGGCGCGCCGGGATCGCCAGCGCCGCGCCCAGCGGGCACAGGTAGCGGCAGTAGAAGCGCTCTATGAACAGGCCGGCAATCAGCAACACCCCGGCGAACAGCACGAACCACCAGTCGCGCATGAACTTGAGGATGATGGCGGTCTTGAAGGGCTCGACCTCGGCCAGTTTTTCGGCCAGCGCCAATTCATAAAACGAGATGCCCAGGAGCCCGACGAAGATCACATACTTGATCGCCGCCAATCGGGTTGCCACGCTGAAATGCACCTTGACCTGCGGCACGTGCAACAGGCGGCCCAGCTTGTTCGTCAGTTCCTGCAACGCGCCGAAAGGACAGAGCCATCCGCAAAAGGCGCCCCGGTTCCAGAACAGGATCGATACCGCCGTGGCAACCCACAAAATGAACACCAGCGGATCCATGAGGAAGAATTCCCAGTGGAAATCGCCGCGCAACGCATGGGTGAAGGTCAGTACGTTGACGACCGACAGCTGCGCCGAGGCATACCAGCCCAGCCAGACCAGGGTGAAGGTCAGGAAGGCGGCACGGAAAATCCTGAAGCGCTTCTCGTTGGCCGTGACCTGGTTCTGGAAGAAGAACACGCCGGCAAGAATGACGAGCGCCACGACGAGCACCGCGATCTGCCCGCGCTTGGCGTGCCACATCTGCTTCCACAAATCGCTGGGCGCCGCGGCCTCGGCGGCAAAATCAGGCGCGGCCGCGGCAGTTGCGGCCGCGGCAGGCGCCGGTGCGGCGGCCTGCACCACCTTGGTGAAGGATTGCGGCAGCTCGTAATTGAGGTTGTAGTTGACAAAAACCTTGTCATTTGGGCCGATTTCGCGCTGTACCATGAGCTGCAGTCGCCACGGGGCGACCGGGTCCAGCCCGGCCTCGTCGGTGGGTACAACAAACAGCGCCACCTCGCGCAGGCGTGGCGCGCCCTCGGCCAGCACGGAAGGCAGGCGCTGGTGGTTCAGGTCGGTGAAGTGAAAGCTGTTCAGGTCCTGCACCACCTCTATGCGGTCAAAGATGCCGCCGCGCACGTAGCCCGAACCCTTGAATGAATAAATTCCGTTGCCGGCGACCAGCAGCGCCTGCTGGCCGGGCTTGAGCCGCTGCTGCAGGTAGTCGTATTCGCGCGCACCGAGCAGGCTGCGGCCTATGGACGGCACGCTGGCCAGGGCCACGTACAGATCGATGAAGGTATCGTCGGGGTCGCCCTGTTGCGGGTGTGCAGCCGCCTCCTGGCGCGCGTTCTCGGCAAAGCGCCGGTTGACGTCGGCCACCGTCAGGTGCAGGCGCGCCACGGCACCTTGCGCCAGCAACTCGTCCCAGCCCAGCACCTGCTGCTGTTCGGTATCCACGATGCGCTCGTCCTGCGGCCCGGCCGCTTGCACCGGACCCTGCAGGCGTGCCAGTTCACGCGCCACGCGCATGGACGAGCGCATGATGCTGTCGCCTATGACCATGACCGTCACCGTGGCACCGCTGATGATGTCCACCGGCGGCAGGGCGCCGGGCTCCGGTGGGTTGCTGACGAAATTCTGGCTCACGTAGCCGGCGATGAATTTTTCCACCCGCGCCTCGGAGATGCCGATGAGCACGATGGGCTCGTTGTGTTCCAGCAGCTCGGCTCCGACGACGGTGCCGTCAGTGGCCATCGCGACCAGGGTGTCAATGGGATAACTGGAATAACCGCGCGTATTGACGACATCCGAGGTCACGTATACATGGCCCAGCAGCTCGCTGCCGGCGTAAACGGGAGCAACCGGCAGCCCGTCTTGCAGCGGTCCCAGGCGGTCGGCACCCGGGAAGATCCGGGCAACGTCGATCTCCGGCAGAAAATGCGCCAGGCGTGGCGACGCGGCCTGCGCCGCCAACTGGACACCGAGCAGGATCAGCAGCAGGAAAAGCCGGGCCAGGAGCCAACCTGTGGCAGCGGCAGCATTGGTGGTGCCGCTTTCACACACAATCCTCGAATGCCGTGGCATTTGTACTTTCTCATCCGAACTGCCCTGATGACCACCATCATCCCCGACAGCGGCGCTCCTGTCTATCACCGATTGGACGTATCAGCAAGCGTCAAAAATGATGAAAAGAACTGGCCATGACAGCGGCTGCCATAGCTCAAAGGGGCTACTCACCCACCGGCAGGCGCCTGGGAATCATGGCCGGTGCGGCGTTGCGATGCGCGTGTCACTTTCGGCGCGGCTTGCGTATGGAGCGAGCTGATTGGCAAGCATGGTCGGCGCACCGGATGACGATCTCGGCCCGTGCGGGCCTTGGATGAAAGCCGCCTGCGGCGGCTGATGAAGGTTTGGCGTCAAGCGTTCAGCGTCCAGCGTGTGCCCACCACGCTCAACGCTCAACCTGTCCAGATGACCGATGATCTCGGCCCTTGCGGGCCTTGGATGAAAGCCGCCTGCGGCGGCTGATGAAGGTTTGGCGTCAAGCGTTCAGCGTCCAGCGTGTGCCCACCACGCTCAACGCTCAACCTCTTCAAACGCTCAACCTCCCCATCATGGCGGCGCAGCCGCAGTCATT
>JALOAS010000107.1 GCA_023228705.1 Ottowia sp.
CCAAAGCCCGACAGACTCCTGCGTCCCGTTCTCCAAGTCATCCCGGCCTGAACTGCCGGCAGTTCAGGCCGCAGTCATCCCATTTCCGGAAAAAAGCAACATGTTCAAGATCAAGACGTACAACGCGATTTCGCCCAAGGGGCTGGAGCGCTTTGACAGCCAGGCCTACCAGGTGGGCGCAGACGTCGAGGCGCCAGACGCCATCCTGCTGCGCAGCCAGAAGCTGCATGGCCTGCCGGTGCCCGACACGCTGCTCGCGGTGGCGCGTGCCGGCGCCGGCGTCAACAACATCCCGGTGGCCGAGTACGGGCAGCAGGGCATCGTGGTATTCAACACGCCGGGCGCCAACGCCAATGCGGTCAAGGAGCTGGTGCTGACCGGCATGCTGCTGGCCACGCGCGGCATCCTGCCGGGGATTGCCTGGGTGCAGTCGCTGGCCGGCACCGCCGATGCCGATGCGGTCGCCGTGCTGGTTGAAAAGGAGAAAAAGCGCTTTGCCGGCACCGAGCTCAAGGGCAAGACGCTGGGCATCATCGGGCTGGGCGCCATAGGCTCGTCGGTGGCGGACATGGCGCTGTCGCTGGACATGAACGTGCTGGGCTACGACCCCAAGCTGTCGGTGGACGCCGCATGGCGCCTGCCCAGCGCCGTTGCGCACATTGAAAACCTGGCCACACTGCTGCAGCGCAGCGACTACGTCACCGTGCACGTGCCCGCAATCGAGGCCACCCGCCACCTCATCAACGCCGACGCGCTGGCACAGATGAAGCCGGACGGCGTGCTGCTCAACCTGGCCCGCGACAGCATCGTCGATGCCCAGGCGGCGCGGCAGGCGCTGGACGCCGGCAGGCTGCGCTACTACGTCTGCGATTTTCCGGAGCCGGCGCTGCTGGGCTCGGACAAGGTCATCGCCACGCCGCACATAGGTGCCAGCACCGAAGAGGCGGAGGAAAACTGCGCCATCATGGCCGCAGAGGAACTCAAGGCGTACCTGAACGACGGGCAGATCATGAACAGCGTCAACTATCCCGCGCTGCACATGGACCGCACCGAAGGCTCCACCCGCATCGCCTTTGCCAACCACAACGTGGCCGGCGTGCTGGGCCAGGTGCTGGCGGTGCTGGCGGATGCCGGCGTCAACGTGGCCGACATGAGCAACCGCAGCCGCGGCGACCTGGCGTACAACCTCATCGACGTCGAGTCGGTTCCCAGCGACGCGGTGGTCGCCGCGATCCGTGCCGTCGACGAGGTGATCCGCGTGCGCGTGATCTGAGCGCGCACCGGCCGGCGCCCTATTCGGCCGGGATCTGCAGCCCGCGCTGCACCGCCGGGCGCGCAAGGAAGGCGTCAAGCACGCGCTGCACCTGGGCAAAGCGGCCGAATCCCACCAGCTCGCTCGCCTCGTAGAAGCCGATGAGGTTGCGCACCCAGGGGAAGGTCGCGATGTCGGCGACGCCGTACGCATCGCCAAGCATCCAGTCGCGTCCCTGCAGGTGGCCGTCCAGCACGCGCAGCAGGCGCACGCTCTCGTTCACGTAGCGCGCCAGCGGCCGCTTGTCGGCAATCGCCTTGCCGTCAAACTTGTGGAAGAACCCCAGCTGGCCAAACATGGGGCCCATGCCGCCCACCTGGAACATCAGCCACTGCAGCGCGTGGTAGCGCTGCCCTGCATCGGCCGGCAGCAACTGGCCGGTTTTTTCCGCCAGGTAAACCAGGATGGCGCCGGACTCAAACAGCGCCAGCGGCGTCCCGCCCGGCCCGTCCGGGTCCAGGATGGCCGGTATCTTGTTGTTGGGGTTGAGCGAGAGGAACTCCGGCGACAGCTGGTCCTTGTGGTCAAAGCGGACCCGGTGCGGCTCGTACGGCAGACCGGTCTCCTCCAGCATGATCGACGCCTTGACGCCGTTGGGCGTGGGCAGCGAGTACAGCTGCAGGCGGTCCGGGTGGCGCGCCGGCCACTTGTGCGTGACGGGAAATGCATTCAGTGGATTCATGCGCCGATGATAGAAGCTCGCGCAGGAAACGGGGGATGCGACGGTCTTTCCAAGATACCGTAATAAGCGCATGAGAACAATGTATTTCATAAACTGAGGTTATTTGCGTACCATGAAGGACATCGAATCAACTATGTGTTGCGAGGGTCCCGTGTATGTCTTCCTGCTGCAAACCTGAAGCCGGCCCCGTGGCGGGCCATCATCCCGGGGGCATCGTCAGCCAGGGCATCAACCGGCGTGCCGTCCTGCGGCGGCTGACGGCGCTGGCCGGCTCGGCCGCCGCGCTGTCGGCGCTGCCCGCGTACGCGGCGCGGGGCGACAAGAAAAACCTGAAGCTGGCGTTTTGCAGCCAGCTTCTGTGCGTGGTGCCGTATGAAGTCACCCGCGCTGCCGGCTTCTTTGCCGAAGAAGGGCTGGACGTGCAGCTGGTGTACAGCCGCGGCGGCAGCGCGGCGCTGCAGGCGCTCAACGCCGGCGCCGTCGACTACGCCGCCACATCGTTTGACGCGGCGCTCAACGCGTTTGTGCACAAGGCCGGAATCCGCCGCTTTGCCGCCACCGGGCGGCTGCCGCTGTTTGCGCTGGCAACCAGTCCCAAGACGGCGGGCAGCATCAGCGGCATTGCGCAGCTCGCGGGCAAGACCGTGGGCGTGGCGCAACTGGGCAACGCCGACCATGCGCTCACGCTGTACCTGCTGGGGCGTGCCGGGGTCGACCCGGGCAGCGTGCGGTTTGCCACGCTGGGGCCCAACCTGTACGACGCGCTGCGCCTGGGGCAGGTGGACGCCGGCATGGTGCAGGAGCCCGGGCTGACCCTGCTCGAGCGCGGCGGCGCGCGCGTGCTGGCCAACCTCATGGACCTGGACGACGCCAACCGCTACCTGGGTGGTCCGTACGCGTTCATGGGCGTGGCGGTGCGCACCAGCGAGCAGGCGCAGCGCCGCGCTGAAATGCAGAAGGTCGGCCGCGCGCTGGCCGCCGGCCTCAGGTACACGCGCGAGGCGCCGCTGGACGAGCTGATCCAGATGTTGCCGGCCGCGCTGGTTGCCGGCGGCGACACCGAGGTGCTCGCTGCCGCGCTGGACAAGCACCGCCAGTCGCTGTACCCGGCCGGGGTGCAGATAGACCGGGCGGCCTGCGAGCGCGTTGTTGAGACGCAGCGCGAAGCCGGCATCGTCACCGCAGCGGTCGACCTGGACGCGCTGCTTGACCCGACGGTGATGGGGGCATGATGCTGCACGTGGCAGGCCTGGGCTTTGCTTACGAGGGCGCGGCCGAGCCGGTGCTCGAGGGCGTCGACCTGGACGTGGCGCGTGGCGAATTCGTCTGCCTCATCGGCCCATCCGGCTGCGGCAAGAGCACGCTGTTGCGGGCCGTGATGGGGCTGGCGCAGGCACGCAGCGGCCGCATTGCGCTGGACGCTGCGCCAGGCAAGGTCGGCTTCCTGTTCCAGGGCGACGCGCTGCTGCCCTGGCGCAGCGCCCGCGACAACGTGGCGCTGGGGCTGCGCACCGCCGGCAGCTCGCACCGCGCCGCACGCGCCGAGGCCGAGCACTGGCTGGCGTCGGTGGGCCTGGCAGGCCTGGGCGCGCGCTACCCGCGCGAGCTTTCGGGCGGACAGCGCAAGCGCGTGGCCATCGCGCAGGTGCTTGCGCGCCGGCCGCAGCTGCTGCTCATGGACGAGCCCTTTGCGTCGCTGGACGCCATCGTGCGGCGCTACATCACCGAGGACCTGCTGCGCTGGGTCGCCGACGAGCAACTGACCGTGCTCATGGTCACGCACGACCTGGAGGAGGCCGCCGCCGTTGCCGACCGCGTCGTGCTGCTGGGCAGCGGCCCGCGCGCGCAGGTGCAGCGCCGCTTTGACGTGCCGCTGGCGCGGCCGCGCGATTTGCAGCAGGTGCGCCAGCAGCCGGCATACGCCGGCCTGGTGCGGCGGCTGTGGGACGCGATGTCCCGCGAGATCGACATCCCGGGGCATCGCCGCGGCACCGTGCAGGCGCCCGGGCTGCGCCTTGTTGCCTGAGGCCGGGGTCGTCTGGTCATGAAAAACGCCGGTCTGTACCTGCGCCGCAGCCTGGCGCTGCTGCTGGTGCTCGGCCTCTGGCAGCTGGGCGCGGGCGTGCTGGGCTGGATCGATCCCTTCTACCTGCCTGCGCCATCAAGCATTGCCGCGACCATCGGCCAGCTCTTTGCCGATGGCAGCATCTACACGCACCTGGAAGCCACCTTTGGCGCTGCCTTTGCCGGGCTGGCGCTGGGCCTGGCCAGCGGCATCGTGCTTGGCTTCATCGCCGCGCTGGTGCCGTTGCTGGCCGAGCTGCTCGAGCCGGTGATGGTGCTCTTCAACGCCATCCCGCGCGTCATCCTGGCGCCGCTGTTCATCATCTGGCTGGGCATAGGCCTGCCGTCCAAGGTGGCGCTGTCGTTCATCCTGGTCGTGGTCATCATCTTCTTTGCCGTCTACAACGGCATCCGCGATGTGGACCAGACGCTGGTCGAGCGCGTGCGCACGCTGGGCGGCGGCACGTTCACGCTGATCCGCGAGGTCTACGTGCCCTCGGTGGTCTCCTGGGTCATGAGCAACCTCAAGGTGGCGCTGGGCTTTGCCTTCACCGGCGCCGTGGTCGGCGAGTTCGTCGCGTCCACGCGCGGGCTGGGCTACCTGCTGGCGTTTGCCCAGTCCACGTACAACGCCGCGCTCAGCCTGGCGCTCATCTTCATGGTCGCCACCGTTGTCATGCTGCTGTTTGCCGCTGCCGGCTGGCTGGAGCGGCGCCTGCTGCGCTGGAAGTACGCATGAGTGCCTGCTGCGCCGCGGCCACGTCACCGCGGGACCTGACGCCCTGGGACTGCTTCGAGCGCGGCCTCAGGACGCTGCGCCAGCCGCCGCTGCCGCTGCTGGGCAAGCGCGTGGCGGGCACGGATGGCCGCTGGGCCCGGTTCAGCCTGCAGCTGGGCGACGGCCGCGTGCAGGAACTGCACTTTGCCTGCAGCCACTGTGCAACGCTGATCGCCTGTTGCCAGGCGCTGGTCGATCTCAACCAGGGCTGCGCGGTGCAGGCACCCGTGGTGCGGGATGCCGCGCCGCTGCTGGCGCGCCTGCCGGGGGTGCCCGCGAGCAAGCAGGCCTGCGCCATTCTGGCTGCTGCAGCGCTGGGTTCGGCGCTGCACACGGCCCGCACCACTGCCTTGCACACGGAGCCGTCATGAAGGTTGCATACATTTTTTCCACCCAGGGACACACGGTGTCTTACGTCCTGGGCCGCATGATCCTGCCCCAGCTCGAGGAGGGCCGGCACGGCGCCGACGTGGTCGGCATGTTCTTCTTCGAGGACAACAACTGGGTCCTGCTCAAGGGCCATCCGCTGGGCGAGCGGCTGCGCGTCGTGGCCGAGCAGCAGGGCATGCTCCTCATGGGCTGCGACCAGTGCTGCTACGAGCGCGAGATTGCCGACCGGCTGGTCGACGGCGCCCGCATCGGCTGCTTTCCGGACCTGTATGCGGCGCTGGCCGGCAACCCGCCGGACCAGGTGATCACGCTGTAGCCGGAGCGGCCCGGCCGCGCCGGCATGCCCGGGCGCGGTTCTCCGCCGGGCCGGTGCGCTGTGGCGCCGCAGCGAAAACCGTCGCAACCTGCCGGAGCGCAACTGGCGCGTTCGTTCCTACAATGGGGCGCTCAGCGACCGTGGCGTCCAGCCGCTGGCGCCGCAGCAACCCATTTTTCAGAAAGGCAACCCCCATGATGCGAACCGCCCGGGCCGTGGTGCACCGCAAAGGCCGGCCGCTGGCCGTTGAAACAATCACCGTGGCGCCGCCCAGGCGCGGTGAGATCACCATCCGGATCGCAGCCTGCGGCGTCTGCCACAGCGACCTCTCGGCCACGACCGGGACCATAGGCCTGCCGCCGCCCATCGTGCTGGGTCACGAGGGCGCCGGGACCGTGGTCGACGTCGGCCCGGAGACGAGCGGATTTGCCGTCGGTGATACGGTGCTGACCTCGTTTGTTCGCATGTGCGGCAAGTGTGCCGCGTGTACCAGCGGTCACCCGGCGCGTTGCGAGCACCTGTCCGAGGCGCTGTACACGCTGCCCGACGGCAGCGTGCGCACGCACGACGCCAGCGGCGAGCCGCTGAACGTGTTTTGCGGCGTGGGCGCCATGGCCGAGTACGTGACGCTGCATGCCGACAACGCCATCAAGGTGGATTTGGGCGGCGTTCCCATGCCCAGTGCAGCCATTGTCAGCTGCGCGGTCATGACCGGCGTGGGGGCCGTGACCAACACGGCGCGGGTGGACCCGGGCTCGCGGGTGGCGGTGTTTGGCCTGGGCGGCGTCGGCCTGAGCGCGGTGCAGGGCGCGCACCTGGCCGGCGCGGCAAGCATCATTGCCATAGACACCAACGCCGACAAGCTGGCGCAAGCCCGGCAGTTTGGCGCCACCGAAACCATCAACGCCAGCGAAGAAGACGTGGTCAAGGCGATCCGCAGCCGAGGCGGTGTCGATTACGCCTTTGAGTGCGTGGGCTCGGCTGCGCTCACCGGGGCCGCGTACAAGTGCCTGGCGCGCGGCGGCACCGTGGTCGTGGTGGGCCTGGCGCCCACCCGCGACGAGGCCTGCTTCCGGCCGGCGTCCATGGCGCTGGATGAGCGGGGCATACGCGGCAGCAACTACGGCTCGGCGCGGCCGCAAAAGGACATCCCGGCGCTGCTTGCGCTGTACCGCGGCGGCCGGCTCAAGCTGGACGAGATGGTCACGCGCACGTACACCATAGACCAGGGCCCGCAGGCATTTGAAGACCTGCAGGCCGGCCGCAACCTGCGCGGGGTCATCGTTTTTGACGGGTGAGCCAGCGCGCGTGAGTTTCAACCCATTTGACACAGGACAAGCATGAAACAGTACTTGCAGTTTTACATCAACGGCCAGTGGACAGAGCCCGCGGGCAAGGCCACGCTGGGGGTGATCGACCCCGCCACCGAGGAAGCGGTGGCGCAAATCAGCCTGGGCAACAAGCAAGACGTTGACGCTGCCGTCGCGGCCGCGCGCGATGCGTTTGATGCGTTCTCGCAAACCAGCCGCGACGACCGCATCGCGCTGCTGGAGCGCATCCTGGCCGAATACAAGAACCGCTTTGACGACATCGCCACCGCCATCTCCACCGAGATGGGCGCGCCGAAGTGGCTGGCGCAGAAGGCGCAGGCGCCCATGGGCGTTGCGCACCTCAATCAGACCATCGCCGTTTTGCGCGACTTTGAGTTCGTGCAGGAAAAGGGCACGTCGGCAGATGTTTACGAGCCGGTGGGCGTAGTCGGAATGATCACGCCCTGGAACTGGCCCATGAACCAGATCATGTGCAAGGTCGCGCCGGCGCTGGCCGCCGGCTGCACCATGGTGCTCAAGCCCTCGGAAGTGGCGCCGCTGAGCGCGCTGGTGCTGGCCGAGGTCATGGACGCAGCCGGCGTGCCGGCCGGCGTCTTCAACCTGGTCAACGGCGATGGCGAAGGCGTGGGCGCGCCGCTGTCTGCGCACCCCGATGTCGACATGATGACGTTCACCGGCTCCACGCGCGCGGGCATCGCGGTGGCCAAGGCCGCCGCCGATACGGTCAAGCGCGTGGCGCAGGAGCTGGGCGGCAAGTCGGCCAACATCATCCTGGACGACGCCGACCTGGACAAGGCCGTCAGCGCCGGCGTGCGCGCCTGCTTTGTCAACACTGGCCAGAGCTGCAACGCGCCCACGCGCATGCTGGTGCCGCGCGCGCTGCACGAGCAGGCGGCGGCCATCGCCAAAAAAGCGGCCGAGGCGACAGAAGTCGGTGACCCGCGCGCCGACGGGCGCCACATCGGCCCCCTGTCGAGCCAGGCGCAGTTTGACAAGGTGCAGCGCATGATCCAGCAGGGCCTGGACGAAGGCGCGACGCTGGTGGCCGGCGGCACCGGCCGGCCGGATGGCATGGACAAGGGCTACTACGTCAAGCCCACGGTGTTTGCCAACGTCAGCAACGACATGATGATTGCGCGCGAGGAGATCTTTGGCCCCGTGCTGGCCATCCTGCCGTACGACGACGAAGCCGATGCCGTGCGCATCGCCAACGACTCACCGTACGGGCTCTCGGGCTACGTGCAGTCGGGCAGCCTGGATCGCGCGCGCCGCGTCGCCGCGCGCCTGCGTACCGGCCAGGTGCACCTCAACGGCGCCGGACCGGACCTGGCCGCGCCCTTTGGCGGCTACAAGCAATCCGGCAACGGCCGCGAGTGGGGCGAGCACGGGTTCCGCGAGTTCCTTGAAGTCAAGGCCATCCTCGGCTACAGTGAAAAAAGCTGAGGCGTGCGAAGGAGGCGGGCGCACTGGAGCGGCGCCCCGCCGCGATTTTCTGCTTGACCCACCTGCCCGCCGAACCCCATGAACACACCACAACCCCACGGGCAGGCGCCCGTACTGGACGCCGCTGCCGCGCAGGCGCAAATCGACGCGCAATGGGATGGCGACATCCTGCAGCAGCTGACCGAATACATCAGGATACCGGCCAAGTCGCCGGCGTTTGACCCGGACTGGGCCAAAAATGGCCACATAGACCAGGTGGTGAAGAACGCCGCCGACTGGGCGCGCGCGCAAGACGTCCCCGGGCTCACGCTGGAGATCCTGCAGGATGCCGGGCGCACGCCGCTCATCTTCTTCGAGGTGGCGGGCACGCGGCCCGAGTCGGCGCAAACGGCGCTGATCTACGGGCACCTGGACAAGCAGCCCGAGTTCAGCGGCTGGCACGAGGGCTTGGGCCCGTGGACACCCAAATACATGGACGGCAGGCTGTACGGGCGGGGCGGCGCCGACGACGGCTACGCTGTGTACGCGGCCATCGCGGCGCTGCAGGTGCTGAAGGCGCAGGGCAAGCCGCATCCGCGCATCGTCGGCCTCATTGAAGCCAGCGAAGAAAGCGGCTCCCCCGACCTGCTGCCGTACATCCAGAAGCTGGGCGACCGGCTGGGCGACGTCGGGCTGGTCGTCTGCCTGGACTCGGGCGCGGGCAACTACGAGCGTCTGTGGCTGACGACCAACCTGCGCGGCATGGGCGGCGGCACGCTCCAGGTCGAGATACTGACCGAAGGCGTGCACTCGGGAGACGCGTCCGGGCTCGTTCCCGGAACCTTTCGCATCCTGCGGCAACTGCTCGACCGGCTGGAGGACAGCGCCACCGGTCGCCTGCTGCCGGAGACATTGCACTGTGATATTCCGCAGGAGCG
>JALOAS010000108.1 GCA_023228705.1 Ottowia sp.
GCATGATCCGCCATGCGGGCTACTGGATATTGGGCCTGGGGGCCAATGACGCGGGCTTTGCCGTGTTTGAGCGACACCACAAGAGTTTGTGCGCTCCCGGTTGATCTGTAGCTGGCCGCTTCAAAGCACCTATCCCATGCCACAATGCCCACCCATGCGCCGGGGCGGAGCCGGGGCTTGCCTGCTGACTGCAAACGGCGTCGCCAGCCGCGCAAATCGGCATGGCAAGGGCGCACGCACGTCAGATGGCCGGCGTTGGCAGCAGTCATTGGCTCAAATTGAAGCGACATGGGACGCTGGTTTTGCAATGGCGGGGCATTTGGGAGCAAGAGTCACGGAATCAGGTTAACTGTTAACAGTTTACGGAGCGCGATGTCATTGTCAATTAGGGTTTACCCGTATACTCGGACAATGCGCCAATCCCGCGTATCTCTGTATAACTCTCCCCTGAACGCCAAAACCGCGATAGACAACCCACAAAGTGGGCCAGTCATGCTATCGCCAGATGCCGGATACGCCCGTCGAGCCGGGGGTCCGCGGATGCGAAGAGGTCCCGTTGAGCGTTACAGGACGAGGGATAGCAAAGAGAGCAAGGCTATCGTGGCCGAAGGTTTGGCCAAGGACCGGAAGTGGCTTTGTGCAGACGTCATCTCATCGAATAACAGCGCGACCGCAGCTCCGACGAGTCCACCTAAGAGCAGAAACTAGGCATCCTGCTTCATTTCAACGCCTATGGACGACTTCCACCAGTGGCACCTCCCACTCCTCCACCCGCAAGGAAGGCCGATACTCCTCTGGTGTCTGCTCACGCGTCCGCACCATCACCGCCACCACGGACGCACGTGCATCCTGTAGCGGAACCTCATCCACACTCGCAGCCAACCGCCCAACGATCTGGCCGGCGCTTGATCGTACGAATCTCCCCTGCACCTCCACTGGATCACCAGGACACAGAGCGGCTATCGCACCTTGGACAGCCGCTCCAGCCGGCTGACGCCCCGCAAACCCAATGTCCATACTGCTCGGCCCCAACATGACATACCGGCGCTCCAGATCCGGTCTATGCAGCGGCCGGGCAGCGGGCAGCCGGTCCTGCACCCCCGCCACCGTTCCCAGGTCCACCAGATAGGGATTGCGCCCCCCTTCCGCCCGCATCAGGGTCAGCGTCTGCCGTGCCCGCGTCATGGCCACGTAGAGCAGCCGCCGCTCGTCCTCCTGGTCCCAGCGCCAGTCGGCGCAGTCCATGACGATGACGTGGTCGAATTCCAGGCCCTTGGCCGCGTGCGCGGTCATGAGCCTGATGGCGTTGCAGCGGCCGTCGCGGCGCAGGTCGCTGGCGGCCTCGTAGAAGAGGTCGAGCGCCTCGGCGGCGGGGATAGTGTCGGCCTGCAGGGTGGCGGCGATGTCTTCGAGGATGTCCTGCAGGTCCTGCAGCGCGGTGTTTGCGGGCTGGGCGCGCTGCTGGCGGGTCAGGTGCCGGCGCAGTGCGGCCAGGCGCACCATGCGCAGCTGGCGGCGGCGCAGCGCCTGGGCCAGGGCCCAGCCTTCGCGGGTGCGCATGAGTGAGATCTGGCCCTTGGCCGCCTCGGGGCCAGTGAGCTCGCAGGGCAGGCCTGCTATGTCGCAGATGGCGCGCATCTTCTCCAGCGGGGCGTGCGTGCGGCAGAGCACGGCAATCTCGGACAGCTTCACCGCCGGGGCCAGGCGGCGGATGCGCTGGATCTCGGCATGGACCAGTTGCGCCTGCAGGTTGGGATCGGCCGGGCTGGTGATGAGGCGCACGGCGCCGTGGCTGTCCGGGTCCAGGCTGGCCCATTGGCCACCGGGCGGGCCGTCCTTGCGGCCGGCGTTGATGCGTATGGGGTGGTCGACCTTCATGCGGTCGCTGCCGCGCTGGATGACGTGGTTGGCGGCCGAGATGATGTTCTGGGTGGAGCGGAAGTTCTCGACCAGGTAGCTGAGCTGGCCCGCGTAGTCGGCCTGGAAGCGGCGGATGAAGGCGATGTTGGCGCCCTTGAAGGAGTAGATGTTCTGGTCGTCGTCGCCCACGGCCATGATGCTCAGCCGGGTGTCCGCGTCTGTGCGGCGGCGGCCGGCCAGGGCGCTGACCAGGGCGTACTGCTGGGCGTCCACGTCCTGGTATTCGTCGACGAAGATGTACTCGTAGCCCTGCAGCAGGCGGTCGCGGATGTCGTCGGCGTCGAGCAAGGCCGGGCTGCTGCCCTCGAGCAGGTCGATGGCGTCCTGCAGCATCTGCTTGAAGTCGATGGGGGTGGCCGCGCGCTCGGCGCCAGCCAGGCTGGTGCCGGTCAGGCGCAGCGCCATGGCGTGGTAGGTCATGACCAGGACACCGCGCGCGTCGCCCCCGGCCAGGGCCAGCAGGCGCTGGCGCAGCTGGATGGCGGCGCCGCGGTTGTAGGCCAGCGCGATGATGCGGCCGGGGCTCACACGCAGCACGCGCAGGAGGTAGGCGATGCGGTGCACGATGACCCGCGTCTTGCCGGAGCCGGGGCCAGCGAGGACCAGGTGGTTGCCCGTACTGGGCTGCGTGACCAGTGCCTCCTGCACCGGGTGCCGCAGGTCGGTGACGATGCGCTGGTACGACTCATCCGTGGTCTTGCGCTCCAGCAGGTCCGTGCGGCCGCGGAAGTATTCCCGGATGAACTGCTTCTGCGGCAAGGTGAAGTAGGCGCTGACCAGGTCTGCCGCCCTGCCCGGCTCGTCCACGCCCAGCTTGGCGTACTCGTGCATGACGTGGGTCTGCAGCGTGCGCTCCTTGTAGAAATCCTCCAGCGGCGCGAAGGATGCCTGGTTGAAGCGCCGCGAGCTGTCCTCGGCCATCTGCAGGGTCATGGCGGAGCGGAACACGGAGCGGCCCTTGTCCAGCTCCAGCACGCGGGTCTGGTGCATGTACAGCAGCGCGTGCTCCAGCGCTACGTCGGGCTCGCGCAGCTGGGTCTTCAAGGCCAGGTCATTGTCCAGCGCGTCCAGGAGGGCCTGGGCCTTGCACTCAACCAGGCAGGCGCCCCGGGCGCCATCGGGGATTTCGGCCAGCAGGCGGTTCAGCGTGACCTGGGCCACGGCGCGGCGCAGCGCGCAGATGCGGCGGATCTGGGGCCAGGGGCGGCGCAGGGTGACGCGCAACGTGTCGTTGCCCAGCGGCTGCAGGTGGATCATGCTGCGCTTGTCGTTGCCGGCGCCGAAGCCGTCGGCCAGCGATCGCAGGCAGGCACGCACCTGCGTGGGGTCCAGCTGCGTCTTCTTGCCGTCGATCTGGAGCCGCGCGCGCAGCTCGGTGCAGACGGCGCGCAGGTTGAGGTGTTGCTGGGCGTCGTCCTGGTCGGCGTCGGGCGCCTGCTCGGCCATGAGGTCCAGCAGCGCCTGCTCCAGCGCGCCCAGGAATTCCAGGCGCGATGCGGAGGCGCCGCGCGCGCCGCGGATCAGGCGCACGGTGAGCCCCAGGTCGTTGACCAGGATGCCCAGCTTGGCCAGCTGGTGAACGATGCGGAAGCACTCCTCGGGCTGTATGCCGGCGTCGAGCATGAGCTCGTCGGTGCTCAGGCCCTGGGGCGTCTCGGAGCGGAACAGCGCGGTGACGACGGCCAGGAACTTCTGCCAGGCGGAGTCCTTCAGGTTGGCCCGGGCCATCCTGGCCTTGGCCTCCTGCAGCGAGCCCACCTGCAGGCTGGCCGGGTACACGCGGGTGGCGTTCTCGTTGCGCTTGAGAAAGCCGTTGCGTTCCAGCCAGGCAATCGCGGTGGTGACCTTGGTGGCGGCATCCGGCGCGTCAGCTTCTATGCCGGTGCCGGAGCTCTGCGCCAGCAGCTCCCGGGCCGAGATGACAATCTCCGGCTTGCCCAGCTTCCTGGCCTGGCGGCGCAGGGCGCGCAGCAGGCCGACAAAGTCCCGTTGCGAAAGCTGGGACGAGGAAGCCAGGCGGAACTGGGTCTCCACGTCCTGCGGGTCAAAGAGCAGGATGCAGTGCGCCGGCTCGCCGTCGCGCCCGGCCCGGCCTGCTTCCTGCAGGTAGTTCTCCAGCGAGCCGGGAATGTCCGCGTGTATGATCAGGCGGACGTTGGGCTTGTCCACGCCCATGCCAAAGGCGTTGGTGGCCGCGATCACCTGCAGCTCGCCGCCCAGGAAGCGGCGCTGCGTCTGCTTGCGCACATCGGCGCTGAGCCCGCCGTGGTAGCAGGCGCAGACGATACCCTGCTGGGCGATGATCTGGGCCAGGGTCTCCGCGCTCTTGCGCCTGGCGCAGAACACGATGGCGGCGCCGTCCTCGCGCAGGCCATCGCGCAACAGCTCGACGATGCGCTGCGGCTTCTCGCCGCCCGTGGTGGGCAGCACCGCATAGGACAGGTTCTGACGCTCGTGGCCACCCAGGAAGGTCCTGAGCTCGAGCTGCAGGTTGTCCCGGAAGTGGCTGCACAGGTCGTCTATGACGTCGGGCTTGGCGGTGGCGGTGAAGCAGGCGATGGCCGCCCGGCCCGGGAACTGCTCGCGGATGAAGCGCGAGACGTAGAGGTAATCGGTGCGAAAGTCGTGTCCCCACTTGGACAGGCAGTGCGCCTCGTCGAAGACCCAGGCCGCGATCTCGCGCGTGCGGATGGCGGCGACAAAGGTGCGGCTGCGAAACTGCTCGGGAGAGACGAGCACGATGCCCACGTCGCCCAGGCGGATGCGGTCCAGCACGTCGCGCCGCTCCAGCGGCGTGAGCATGCCGTTGACCGTGGCCACGCACTGGATGTCGGCCTTCATGAGGTTCTCCACCTGGTCGCGCATCAGCGACTGCAGCGGCGAGATGACGACGGTCAGCTGGCCCGAGCGGCGGTAGTGGACGAGCGCGGGGAGCTGGTAGCAGATGGACTTGCCGCCGCCGGTGGGCAGCACCGCCAGCAGGCTCTCGCGCGCCAGGCCGGCGCGGGTGATGGCGCGCTGCATGGACGAGCCGTCGGGCATGGCCGGGTGGGGCCGGAAGCCGGGCAGGCCAAACCACGCCGACAGCAGTGATTCGGGGTGGTGGTTGCGGCGGCAATAGGCGCAGTCGGGCTGGTCGCAGGCGATCTCGCGCAGCTGGGCAATCCATTGCCGGACTTGCGGCAGCTCGCGGAAGACCCAATGCGGGAGTATGGAGTTGCCGCCGGCAACCCGTATCCAGCCCAGGGCAAAGGCCACCGACCACGGGTCATGCGCCTCGGGTGAACCGGCAATGTGGGCCGCCAAGACGCGCAAGTGCGTGTTGCAGCACCGATCCGCAAAGCGATGGAGCACCATGCGTGCCGCCACCGCGCCGGTCGGCGCCGACTCCTGGCGGACTTGCCGCAGCAGCGTGGCCATGCCTGGGTCATCGCGCAGCAGGAAGTGCAGCAAGGCCAGCCACCAGGGCGCCTGCTCCCGCATTTCCAGCAAGGCTTCGACGGCCTCCTCGAACACCTTGAGCGCCACCCGCGCATCCCTGGTGGGGTTGTTGCGCGCGTCGGTGATCAGCTTGTAGCCCTTGACCAGGCGGTGGTAGGGGTTGCTCGGAAAGGCGAGCGCCGACAGCTCCAGGGTGTCCAGCACGGGCCAGTGCAGGCATTCGAGCTGGGGGAGCTGCTCGCGCAGCAGCGGCACGTCGTGGCGCTTGAGGTTGTGGCCCAGGAGCACGTGGCCGTCACGGGCAAAGCCGTTCAGGGCGGTGGCGACCGACGCGGCCCTGGCGGACGAGCAGGCGCTGTTGAAGGAGGCCTCGCGGTCCGAGCGGACGGCGCCGATGGCGAAGATTTTCTGGTTCTTCTCCGGGTGGGACTCGACGTCGACGGACACCAACCGACCTTCGGCGGCGATGCGCCGGGCACGTGCGCGCAAGGAGTCGAGGACGGGCGTTTCCAAGTCAGGCCGGGCAAGGAGAAGCGTGTGGGAGTCCAAGACACTGTAACATCAAGTGTCAGCGCGCCACAGGGCTACTTTGGAACTTGATTGGCAACAGTGCTTGTCTGTTTATGAAACGGGTGTCATCGTGAACGCAGTGAAGCGATCCAGGCAAGACCATTACAGAAAAGCGTAGTCTATTTCCGCCGCCGCCATGGGGTGGATTGCTGGGTCGGCTTCGCCTCCTCGCAAAGACGGATAGAACGGGTGTCCAAGATTTGCATCCGGATGGAGGTGCATCAAGACAGCTGAAAATCGTTGCTCATCCGGCTTTGGATTGACCCATCCCGGTACAGGAGGTTTCCCGGCGCTGTGTGGATCGCATGCGTGGAAGCTGGCGGCTCTTCCTGCGGGTCCTGGCATCCGGCCGCGGGCCGTCGGGGAACCTCTTGCTCCCAGGCGCGATCCCGGCCGGCGGATGCGCGTTGAGCGGCGTATCGTCCGGCAATGCCATACTCGGGCGCAGCAGTCGGCAGGATGTGTATTGGATTCCCTGGTCCCCAACGTCCCCGCTTCCTCTCGCGCGGGCTTCTGGGCACCATGAAATGGGGGTCAAGGTGAGCGGTGGTCAACGCAGCGCATGGCTTGTCCGGGAGCGCCCTCGGACGGCGCCTTTCGGTCCCCCCATCAAATCCATACGCATCAAATCAAATAGCAGACAGTCAAGACCATCATGAAAATCACCACCTGGAACATCAACTCGCTCAACGTGCGCCTGCCGCACGTGCTCGACTGGCTGCAGGCCAACCCCGTGGACGTGCTGGCGCTGCAGGAGCTCAAGCAGACCGAGGACAGGTTCCCGTTCGACGCGGTGCGCGAGGCGGGTTACGAGGCCGCCGTGCTGGGCCAGCGGACCTACAACGGCGTGGCGCTGCTGACGCGGACCGCGAGCACGGACGTCGTGCACAACATTCCGGGTTTTGACGACGAGAGCGCGCGCGTGATCACGGCCACCGTGCCCAGCGCGCGGGAGCCGATCCGCGTCATCAACGGCTACTTCGTCAACGGCGAGTCGCCAGGCAGCGACAAATTCCAGTACAAGCTGCGCTGGCTCGATGCCCTGCACGGCTGGGTCAAGGCGCAGCTGGCGCAGCATCCGCGGCTGGTCCTGCTGGGGGACTTCAACATCGTGCCCGAGGACAGGGACAGCCACGACCCGGTGGGGCTGGCCGGCACCATCCTGCACACGGATGCCGAGCGCGCGCACTTCCGGGCGCTGATCGACCTGGGACTCGCCGACGCGTTCCGGCTCTTCGAACAGCCGGAAGCCAGCTACACTTGGTGGGACTACCGGCGGCTGGCGTACCCCAAGAATCGCGGCCTGCGCATAGACCACATCCTCATCAGCGCCCCGCTGGTGGAACGGGCGGTGGCCTGCACCATAGACCGGGCCCCGCGCAAGTGGAAGCGCCCCAGCGACCACGTGCCGGTGACGCTGCAGCTGGCCTGAGCTGCCGGACGCACCAAGCGCTCAGAGCTTGAGAGTTTTTCCCCCGATAGCCAAGAATTTCACAAATCGCGCCTGAGCCCGGTTATGCTCACCCCTATGAGCATCCGACAAGAGACAGCGCACGCAGGCACCGACGCCCTGTTCACCGACCTTGCCGAGCCCAGCGCCGAGCAACTGCTGCAGGCAACGCAAGACAGACGTCAGGCCAGGCAAGCCCAAGGCGCCGTGCGCCTGCTCGAGCCCAACCGCCAGCAAGTTGAGCTGCGCGCCTCGGACCTCGAATCGCTCCTGCCCGAAGGGCACCGGGCGCGCCTGGTATGGGGCTACGTCGAGCGCCAGAGGCTGGACCGTCTCATCGACGCCGTCAAGGCGCGCGGCAGCAACGCGGGGCGCGCGGCGATCGACCCGCGCATCCTCTTTGCGCTGTGGCTGTACGCCACCTTGCAGGGCGTGGGCAGCGGCCGCGAGCTGGCTCGCCTGTGCCAGGCGCACGATGCCTACCGCTGGATCTGCGGGGGCGTGAGCGTCAACTACCATGCGCTCAACGACTTTCGCGCGGGCAACGAAGCGCTCATGGACGAGCTGCTCAGCGACAACGTTGCAGCGCTTGCTGCCGCAGGCGCCATCAGCCTACAGCGCGTGGCGCAAGACGGCATGCGCGTGCGCGCTGCAGCGGGCGCCGCCTCCTTTCGGCGCGGGGCAAGCCTTCAGCCGCACCTGGGGCAGGCGCGCGCACTGGTGCAAACGCTCAAAGCGCAAGCCCGAGTCGACCCCGGCCGTGAGCGGCGCCAGCGCGAAGCGGCCCGGCTGCGCGCCGCGCGTGAGCGTCAGCAGCGCATCGAAGCGGCCTTGGCGCAACTGCCCGAAGTCCAAGCGGTCAAAAAACGCAATGGCTCCAAGGCGCCAGCGCGCGTGAGCACCACCGACGCCCAGGCGCGGGTCATGAAGATGGGCGATGGCGGCTTTCGGCCAGCGTACAACGTGCAATTTGCCAGCACGTGCCAGGACCAGGTCATCGTTGGCGTGGACGTGGTCAACATCGGTAGCGACATGGCGCAGCTGGCGCCCATGGCCCGCCAGGTGCACGCGCGTGTGGGCAGGCACCCCGATCAATGGCTGGTCGATGGCGGCTTTGCCGCCCACGAGCAGATTGAAGCGGTCGCGCAGAATACGGAAGTGTATGCGCCGGTGCCCGGCACCAAGGCCAGCACGGCAAACAAGGCCGGCGTCACGGGCAAGCCCGACAGCACGAGTGAGCCCGACAACAAGGCGCAGGACAAGCACAAGAGCCAAGACAAGCGACGGGCCAAGGCCGGGGATTCACAGATGATAGCTGATTGGCGCGAGCGTATGGCCACGGATGAGGCGCAAAAGATCTACAAGCAGCGCGCGGCCACGGCCGAGTGCGTCAATGCGCTGGCGCGCAATCGCGGCATGCAGCGTCTGCCGGTGCGCGGGCTCGGGCGGGTCAAATCGGTGGTGGGCCTGTTTGTGCTGGCGCACAACCTGCTGCGCATGGCCAAGCTCGCGCCCGAGCTGATAGGCTGGGGCGGTGGTGCGTCTGCAATCGGACCAGGGGCCGCGCAA
>JALOAS010000109.1 GCA_023228705.1 Ottowia sp.
TGGCCAGCAGGACGATCAGCGCCACCTGCCGCATGTACGTGCTCTTGCCGCCCATGTTGGGGCCGGTGATGATCTGCATGCGTGCCTTGGGGCCCAGCACGGTGTCGTTGGCCATGAACGGCTTGTTGCGGGTTTCCTGCAGCCGCGCCTCGACCACCGGATGCCGGCCGCCGCGGATTTCAATGCAGGGTTCGGGAACGAACTCGGGCGCGCACCAGCCCAAAGCAACCGAGCGCTCGGCCAGCGCCGCCAGCGCGTCCAGCGCCGCCAGCGCCTGGCCAAAGCGCGTCAACTGCGGCACCTGCGGCTGCAATTGCTCCAGCAGTTGCTCGTACAGCCATTTCTCCCGCGCCAGTGCCCGCTCCTGCGCCGACAGCGCCTTGTCCTCAAATGCCTTGAGCTCGGGAGTGACGTAGCGCTCGGCGTTCTTCAGCGTCTGTCGCCTCCGGTAATCCTCGGGCACCTTGCCCGCCTGTGCCTTGCTGACTTCGATGAAGAAGCCATGCACCTTGTTGAACTGCACGCGCAGGGTGGCGATGCCGCTGCGTGCGCGCTCGCGGGTTTCCAGTTCAAGCAGGAAGCTGTCGCTGTGCTCGTTGATGGCGCGCAGCTCGTCCAGCTCGGCGTCCAGGCCCGCTGCGATGACGCCGCCATCGCGCACGAGCGCGGCCGGTTCGTCCACCAGCGCCTGCTGTAGCAGCTGCAGCGCGTCGCTGGGCGGCTGCAGGTCTTCGCTCAGCTTCTGCAGCAGCGGCGCCGGCAAGCCGGCCAGCTCGGCGCGCAGCACGTCTTTTTGCAGCGCCTGGCGCAACGCGACCAGTTCGCGTGGCCGTACCCGCTGCAGCGCCACGCGCGCACTGATGCGCTGGACGTCGCTGGTCCCGCGCAGCCGCGCGCGCAGCGGCTCCCACAGGTTCTTTTCTTGCAGCGCGGCAATGGCGGCCAGGCGCGCGCGGGGGATGGCGCGATCGCGTGGCGGCGACAGCAGCCATTCCCGGAGCAGGCGGCTGCCCATGCCGCTCATGCAGGTATCGATGAGCGAGAACAGCGTGGGCGCGTCTTCACCGCGCAGCGTGCGCACCAGCTCGAGGTTGCGCCGCGTGGTCGTTGGCAGGTCCATGAGCTCACCGCTGCGCGCCACCTTGAGGCTGCGCAAGTGCGTCAGCGCCCGGCCTTGTGTGTGCTCTGCGTAAACAAGCAGCGCGGCAGCGGCCGCATGTGCGTGCTTCAGCTCCTGCGCGTCCCACGCTGCCAGGCTTCCGGTTTGCAGTTGCGCTTGCAGGCGGTCGCGGCCCAGCGCCGCGTCAAACTGGAAGTCCGGCCGGTGCGTGAGCACTGGCCCCGGGCCGATGCTTGCAAGCCACTGGCGCAGCCGCTGCTCGTGCGCCGGCAGCACGGACTCGGCCAGCAGCAGTTCGTTGGGCGCGATGCGTTCCAGCCAGCCGGGCAGGTCGGCGTGGCCGGCTTCGGCCAGGTGCACCTCGTCCTGCGTCACGGCCAGCCAGGCCAGGCCGACGCGGCGGCCGCGGCCATGGTGGATGGCAAGCAGGATGGCGTCGCTTTTTTCGGGAAGCAGTTCGCTGTCGCTGAGCGTGCCGGGCGTGATCACGCGCACCACCTTGCGCTCGACCGGTCCCCTGGCGGTGGCGACATCGCCCACCTGCTCGCAGATCGCCACCGATTCCCCCAGCCTGACCAGCCGCGCCAGGTAGCCTTCCACCGAATGAAACGGCACGCCGGCCATGGGCACGGGCTGGCCGGCCGACTGGCCGCGCGACGTCAGCGTGATGTCCAGCAGCTCGGCGCCCTTTTCCGCGTCCCCGTAGAACATCTCGTAGAAGTCACCCATGCGATAGAAGAGCAGGGTGTCCGGAAAGTCGGCCTTGAGGCGCAGGTATTGCGCCATCATGGGCGTGTGGCTCGAGAGGTCGGGCAGCGGACGGGCCGGGTGGTTGCTGGTCAAAGTCTGAAAGGCCAAGGATGACGGGAAAGGGGGCGAATCATGTCACTGTGCCATGACACAGGCGCAAAGAATAACAAGACCGGCGGCAGATATGGGGCAGGTGCGGATTTGGGCCTGCTCAGGCGCTGGCGGGCGCGAGGCCGCGGGACATCGTGCCGCGCCCACGACAAACAAAACAGCCCTTATGTGCTCTTTATACTGGGCCCAGAAACAACAGGAGCAAGACCTTGAAGATTGTCATGATGGGCGCCGGCGGCGTGGGTGGCCTGTTTGGCGCGCGCCTGCTGCAGGCCGGCTGCGATGTCTCCTTCGTGGCGCGTGGCGCGCACCTGGCGGCGCTGCAGGCCGATGGCTTGCGCGTGGACAGCGAGGCGCACGGGCCGCTGCACCTGAAATCCATCCGGGCCAGCGACGATGCGGCAACGCTGGGCGTGGCCGACTGCGTGCTGATCTCGGTCAAGCTGGCCGACAGCGAAGCGGCGGCGCAACTCGTGCGCCCGCTGGTCGGGCCGCGGACCATGATTGTTTCGCTGCAGAACGGCGTGACCAAGGATGACGTGCTGTGGCGTGCGTACGGCCGCGGGCCGGTGGTGGGCGGCGTGGCGTACGTGGGCGCCTACATCGCCGGGCCGGGGGTTATCCACCAGATCGGCAGCATGCAGGGGGTTTCGGTGGGTGAATACGACGGCAGCCGTTCCAAGCGCGTGGATGCGCTGGCTGCAGTGTTCAGGCAGGCAGGCGTCAAGGCGCATGTCAGCGACGACATCCGCCGCACCATCTGGGAAAAATTCGTGTTGCTCGTGGGCCTGTCCGGCGTGACCACCGTCATGCGCAGCAGCATAGGCCCGATACGGGCCAACGCACGCAGCCGTGCCTTCCTGCTGCAGCTCATGCAGGAGGTGGTTGCCGTGGGTCGCGCACACGGCGTGGACTTGCCGGCTGATTTTGCCCGGGACCGGCTTGCATTCATCGACGCCATGCCGGAGAACATGGATTCATCCATGCATCATGACCTGCGGGTGGGACGCCCGCTGGAAGTCAACTGGCTCAGCGGTGCCGTCGTCGAGCTGGGCATGCAAGCGGACGTGGCGACTCCGGCCAACGAGGCCGTGACCGCGCTGCTGGCCTTGCACGCCGGCTGACCCGCGGCAAGTCAGCGCGCGGCCGAGCGGCGCGGTTTGCGCGGCTTGTGGCTGCGCGGCACGCTGTCGCGAGCGCGGCCGCCATGGGCCTTGAACCGGTCCCTGCCGGCCACGCCGGGGGCGCGACGCCCCTGCGGCTTGCCGCGTCCCTTGGATCCCGAAATGGGCGGGAACGATTGCGTGGGCTCCAGGCCGCTGACTGCCAGTGGCACGAACGCCTTTTGCGTATGCGCTTCTATGGCGGCCAGGCGCTTGCGGTCACCAAACTCGGCCAGGGTCACGGCCAGCCCGCTGCGCCCGGCACGCCCCGTGCGCCCGATGCGGTGTGTGTAGTCTTCGGCCTTCATGGGCAAGCCATAGTTGAAGACGTGCGTGACCGTTGGCACGTCGATGCCGCGCGACGCGACATCGGTGGCGACCAGGATCTGGATCCTGCCGTCGCGCAGGGCTGTCAGGCGCCGATTGCGCAGCGCCTGGCCCAGCCCGCCATGCAGCGAAGCGGCGACAAAACCGGCGTCGTGCAGCTCGTGCGCCAGCGCCTCGCACTCGATCTGGGTGCAGGCAAAGACCAGCGCCTGGCCGATGGCCGGGTCGCGCAGCCAATAGTCCAGCAGGCGGCGCTTGTGCTTGCGGTCATCGGCCCAGTACAGCTCCTGGCGTATGTGCGCCTGGCTTTGCTGCGGGCTGTCGATCTGCAACCGGTGCACCGTGGCCTGGCCAGCGGGCAGGATGCGTTGCGCGAGTTTCTGGATGGGCGCGGCAAAGGTTGCGCTGAACATCAGCGTTTGCTCACGCGCTGCCGTCAACGTGTTGATTTGCGCCAGGGCATCGGCGAAGCCCAGGTCCAGCATGCGGTCTGCCTCGTCCACGACAAGGAAGCGCACCTGCTTGAGCTTGAGCTTGCCGCTGCGCTGCAGGTCCAGCAGGCGGCCGGGCGTGGCCACCACCAGGTCGGCGTTCTGCAGTTCCCGCAGCTGCTTTCCGTACGCCATGCCACCCATCACGGTGGCCACGTGCAGGCCCTGGCTGTGCCGCAGCAGCGCGATGGCGTCGCGGGCCACCTGCTGCGCCAGCTCGCGCGTGGGCGCCAGCACCAGGGCCGCCGGTGTCGCCGGGCTGAAATGGCGCGGATTGCGGGGATTGCGTCGGCGCGGCTTTCTGGGGACCGGCTCGCCCTCGGCACGCGCGGCCGCTGCCTGGGCGTCCCGGGCCTTGCTGTCCTGCAGGACGGTGGCCTGGCGCAGTTGCAACAGCGCATCCAGCACCGGCAGCAGGTAGGCAGCGGTCTTGCCGCTGCCGGTCTGGCTGCTGACCATGAGGTGGTCGCGCTGGCCATGCGCCTGGGGCAGCGCCAGCGGGATGGCCTGCTGCTGCACTGCGGTGGGCCGCGTGTAGCCCAGTGCGGCCACCGCGGCAAGCAAGTCCGGCGCGATGCCCAAATCGGCAAATGTGGCGGGCGCGGGATCCGTGCGGGGCTTTTCCGTAACGCCGGGGTTGGCGCGATGCGCCCTGGACGTCGGAATGATTTCAGAAGATGTCATGGCAATGTTGGGCTTTCTGCCCGGCAGCGGCCGGCCGCTGCCGAAATTGGGGCAACCGCTGGCGCTCGGCTGCCCGGTGGAGCCGGTCCTGCAAGATGCAAGGGATGGGACGAAATGGCCGGCCGTTGTGCAAGTGCTGCAACGGCGGACGGCAGGCAAGACGCGCGGGTGCTGCGAGAATGGTGGGGAGAAAAAGACGCCAAGCGCCGGTTGCCAGGAGAGAACGACAAAAACGGCGCGATTCCTTGTTTGCGCGCCGCAGATGACAGACGATGGCAACTGAGGTATTGTCGCTGCAAACGCGTTGGCGTGCCAGGTCCGTGTCCTGTTTGTTCTTTCAGGACCACGCTGGGGCCCCTGGAGCCAGGGCGCAGGCGGATGGGGCCACGGTCGCACGCGTGGCCCGGACTGCGCGTGCCAGGCTGCGCTCGAGCAGGAGACTTGCGTCTTCCCGGCTTGGTGTTCTGGCGGGCAGCAAGTAAACTAATACAAAGAAAGGAGCCCTGTCATGTTCACTCACATCGTCTCGCCAGTTGACGGGTCGTACGGGTCTCTGGCTGCGCTGGAGAAGGTCGTTGCCATTGCCCGCGCATTTGATTCCCGGGTCACCCTCGTCTACGTCGTCGACCCGTATCCCTTTACCGGCGTGGGCACCGAGTTTGCCTACGGTCAGGATGAGTACCTGAACGCGGCACGTGCCGAAGGGCGTGCGGCGCTGGACCTGGCCGTGCAACGGCTCGAGGAGCAGGGGATCAAGCCGGACACGCGCGTCGTGGAGTCGCACGCCATCTGGCGCGGCGTCACCGACGTCATAGACGAGGTGGGCGCCGACCTCGTGATCCTGGCATCGCACGGCCGGCGCGGGCTGGAACGGCTGCTGCTGGGCAGCGTGACGCAGAGCGTGCTGGCACACACGCACGTGGCGACGCTGGTCGTGCGCCAGACTCCGGAAGAGGCGTCAAAGGCGTCAGCCGACGCGCCCGGCGCGCAGGCCTGAACCTGAGCCGTGCCCGACCCGGCGCCGGACCCCGGGCGGCACACCGGTGCGTGCCGGGCAGCACAAGCGGTGCCAAGCAACCCCACTGGGGATGCTGACTCCGGCATTGACAATAATCGGACGGGTCTCTTGCTCTTTTCTCACGACCCGAGGTGACCATGTCCGCTTCCGCAGCCGCCGCAGAGAACCTGCCCGCTTTCTATGATCAGGCGCCCAGCCTGACCGTGCGCGACCCGCTGGCCCAGTTCCTGGGCGCGGCCGAGCAGGGCGTTCTGACGTACCACTACGCGGATGCGGTCCGACTGGCCGGGCACTCCTGTCCCACCGTGGCCGGAACCTGGCTCATGGTGATTGCCGGCCTGCGCGCGCTCTACGGGGAAGACGAGTTGCCCGTGCGCGGCGAGATCCAGGTGTTCATGGCCGACGCGGCCGACGCCGGCGCCACCGGCGTCATGGCCACGGTCGCGCAGCTGCTGACCGGTGCTGCCGCGGAGACGGGATTCCACGGCATAGGCGGCCGTTTCTCACGGCGGAACCTGCTGGCCTACGGCCAGCCGCTGCGCGGCACGCTGGGCCTGCGCCGCATGGACACGGGCCGGGCGGTGCAGGTTGCGCTGGATGCCTCGGTGGTGCCCTGGCCCGACAAGATGCGCGGCGTCATGCCGCTGGCGGCATCGGGGCAGGCCGATGCCGGGCAGCTGCAGCGATTTGGCGAGCTCTGGCAGGGGCGCGTGCGCCAGATGCTGACCGAGCACGCCAGCGACACCCAAATGATCCAGGTGACCGACTGGCAGTGAGCGGCTGCGGCCGGCAATGAGCCTGGCCGTGCGCTGACGGGCCGCCGCGCGCCGTCCTGCATTTGACATGGTCCGGCCGGCCGCCTGCCGCCGGAGACGGCAGCATCCTGCGCAGCCCATGACCAACGCGTGCGCTACCCACGGCAGCGCAGGCGGCGCACACGATGGCAGGCGGCCAGTCGCGTGCTACATGCGCTCGAAGATGGCGGCTATACCCTGGCCGCCGCCTATGCACATGGTCACCAGCGCGTACCGGCCCTGGATGCGCTGCAGCTCGTAGATGGCCTTGACGGTGATCAGGGCGCCCGTGGCGCCTATGGGATGCCCCAGCGAGATGCCCGACCCGTTGGGGTTGACCTTTTCCGGATCGGCGCCCAGTTCCTTGCTGACCGCGCAGGCCTGCGCGGCAAACGCCTCGTTGGCCTCGATCACGTCCATCTGCTCAAGCTTGAGCCCGGTGCGCTTGAGCACCGCCTGCGTGGACGGCACGGGGCCCATGCCCATGATTTTGGGTTCCAGCGCGGCGTGCGCGTAGCCCACCAGCCGTGCCAGGGGCTGGACGCCGCGGCTCTTGGCGACTCCTGCTTCCATGAGCACCACCGCGGCAGCGGCGTCGTTGAGGCCGCTGGCGTTGGCCGCGGTGACGGTGCCGTTTTCCTTCTGGAAGACGGGTTTCATCTTCTGGAAGTCCTCGATTTTTGCACCGGAGCGAAAATGCTCGTCCCGGTCAACGCTGATGTCGCCCTTGCGACTCTTGATGGTGACCGGCACGATCTGGCCGTCAAAGCGCCCCTCGGCCCAGGCGCGCTCCGCGCGCTGGTGGCTTTGCAGCGCCAGCGCGTCCTGCTCCTCGCGCGTGATGTGGAACTGCCGTGCGACGTTTTCAGCGGTGACGCCCATGTGCACCGTGTCAAAGGGATCGTTGAGCGCACCGACCATCATGTCGACCAGCTTGGTGTCGCCCATGCGCGCGCCCCAGCGCGTATTGAGGCTGGCGTACGGGGTACGGCTCATGCTCTCGGCGCCGCCACCTATGGCCACGTCACAGTCGCCGAGCAGGATGCCCTGGCTGGCGCTGACGATGGCCTGCAGGCCCGAGCCACACAGGCGGTTGACGTTCATGGCCGGTGTTTCCTTGGAGCAGCCGCCGTTGATCGCCGCCACGCGCGAGAGGTACATGTCGCGCGGCTCGGTATTGATCACGTGTCCAAACACCACATGTCCCACATCCTCGCCTTCCAGTCCCGAGCGCGCGATGGATTCGCGCACGACCGTGGTGGCCAGGTCTATGGGCGGGACGGACTTGAGACTGCCGCCATAACTGCCGACTGCGGTGCGGACACCGCTGGCGATGACAACTTCACGGGACATGAGCCACTCTCCTTGGATGCTGGGAAATCGGTAAATCGTCTCTTGGAAGCCTGCGCGGCTGCGTTGCATGCGGCGGGATCAGTGCACCGTGCTGGCACGTATCCTGCCCCGCCGCTGGACGCGGATCTTGCGGTCGCCTCAGGCGCGGCGCAGGCGCGTGAACTGGCCCATCATAGAGCCAAATCCTTCAGGCTGGCAACGGGCTGGCGGCCAAAATCCGGGTGTTCCAGGAATGCCGCAATCTGCTGCGCGACGGCAGCGGGCTCGGCGAGCTGGTCGCTGTCGTGCAGGCCCTGGAAGTAGGCGTGGTCCGGGAACGCCTGCGGATCGGCGCTGCGCAGCTGCCGCTGCATGTCGGTGGCTATGACGCCGGGCGCCAGCGAGCAGGCGCGCGCGCCGTTGGGCAGGTCCGCTTCTTCCAGCGCGACGCAGTGCGTGAACAGGTCCATGCCCGCCTTGGCGGCACAGTAGGGCGCCTGCGCCGCCATCGGCCGGCGACCCAGCCCCGAGGAGATGTTGAGCACGCGTCGCTGGGCGTGCCAGTCAGCCGTCGCGCGCAGGAATGCGGCGGTCAGCAGCATGGCCGCTTCCAGCCCGACGCGCAGCGTCTGCATCATGTCTGCGGCGTGGGCATTGCGCAGCGGCGTGATCGGCGGAATCATGCCGGCGTTGTTGACAAGCGTGGCGCTGGCCAGGCGGTCGGCATCCAGCGCATGCAGCCAGGTCGCCAGCTGCGCGCTGGCCCCTGTTGCATCGGCCAGGTCCGATGGCCACTGCACCAGCGTGCAGCCCGCCGCTGCGGCCTGCTCTTGCAGCGCCTGGCTGGGCTGTCGCGACAGCGTCAGCAGGCGGTGCCCGGGCTGCAGCAGCTCCAGCGCCAGCGCGTGCCCGAGTCCGCGCGAGGCACCGGTGATGATGTACAGGCGTTGTGCTTTGGCTTGGGTCATGGGGTTTGATTGGTTTTGCGGTTCTTGCCGGGCCGGCGCCAGCGTGTACGTCGGCTCAGAGCTTGAGAATGAATTGATCGCGCCCGAGAGGATCGCCCAAGACCGGCCAATCAAGACGCAAAGCGCAGGCATGGCCCGTGCCATGGCGAGCATTT
>JALOAS010000110.1 GCA_023228705.1 Ottowia sp.
AACGCTGATTCCGTTCGTGCCCGCCTGGGTCGATCGCGTTGATCTGGACGCCGGCCTGATCACGGTGGGCTGGGAGCCCGACTACTGAGAGCTTGAGAAAAAATCCTTCATGCCCGCTTTGACCGCCCAAACCCGCCCACTCCGCGTTGCAAATGCTCGCCATGGCACGGGCCATGCCTGCGCTTTGCGTCTTGATTGGACGGGCTTTGGCGATCCTCTCGGGCGCGATCAATTCATTCTCAAGCTCTGAGCGACGCCGCAGAACATGCCATGACAGGGTTCGCGGCAGCCGGGCGTCTCCCGAACCCCTTGCGGCGCCAAGACATGCTGGCGTGATCGCTTGCATCGCAGCCCGGGTCGCCCGGGCGCACGTCAGTCCCGGGTTTCGGTGACCTGGACAAAGATTTCGTTGGCCTGCACCATGCCCAGCTCCGAGCGCGCCTTTTCTTCCACCATGGCCAGCCCGGTCCTGAGTTCGTGGAGTTCCGAGTTCAGCTGCTCGTTGGCCAGCCGGGCGCGCGCGTTGTCCGCGCGCTGCTGCTCCAGCTCCTGCTCCAGCGCAGCCACCCGCTTCACGTTGCCCCGGCCAAACCACATCTGCCCGTGCACCACGGCCAGCAGCAGGATCAGGATGACCGGAACGATGCGCGGGGCCATGGTGCGGTAGCGGCGGGGGCAGGGGCGGTTGACGGACTCCCCGGATTATCGCAAGTTGTAGAAGGCGGCGCGCCCGGGGTACAGCGCCATGTCGCCCAGGTCTTCCTCTATGCGCAGCAGCTGGTTGTACTTGGCGACGCGATCACTGCGCGAGAGCGAGCCGGTCTTGATCTGGCCGGCGTTGGTGCCCACCGCGATGTCGGCGATGGTCGTGTCCGAGGTCTCTCCCGAGCGGTGGCTGATGACCGCGGTGTAGCCGGCGCGCTTGGCCATTTCTATGGCGGCAAACGTCTCGGTCAGCGTGCCGATCTGGTTGATCTTGATGAGGATGGAGTTGGCGACTTTCCGGGAGATTCCCTGGGCCAGGATCTTGGTGTCGGTGACGAACAGGTCGTCGCCCACGAGCTGGATCTTGTCGCCCAGCCGCTCGGTCAGCAGCTGCCAGCCATCCCAGTCGTTCTCGGCCATGCCGTCTTCCACGCTGATGATGGGGTATTTGTCGACCCAGGTGGCCAGCATGTCGCACCAGGCCTCGGCCGAGAGCGCCAGGCCTTCTCCGGCCAGCTTGTACTGGGCCTCGTCAAAGAACTCGGTGCTGGCGCAGTCCAGGCCCAGCATGATGTCTTCGCCGGCAATGTAGCCGGCTGCATTGATCGCCTGCATGATGAGGTCCAGCGCTGCGTCGTGGCTGTCGACGGTGGGGGCAAAGCCGCCTTCGTCGCCCACGGCGGTGCTCATGCCCTTGTCCGAGAGGATCTTCTTCAGGCTGTGGAACACCTCGGTGCCATAGCGCAGCGCTTCGCGGAACGAGGGCGCGCCCATGGGGATGATCATGAACTCCTGCACGTCCAGGTTGTTGTTGGCATGCGCGCCGCCGTTGATGATGTTCATCATGGGCACCGGCAGCTCGCGCCCGCTCATGCCGCCCAGGTAGCGGTACAGCGGCAGGCCGGCTTCTTCCGCTGCAGCCCGGGCCACGGCCATGGATACCGCCAAGATCGCATTGGCGCCCAGCCTGCCCTTGTTCTCGGTACCGTCCAGGTCGATCAGCGTCTGGTCCAGGAACGCCTGCTCGGTGGCGTCCAGGCCGAGCACGGCCTCGCTCATCTCGGTGTTGATGTGCTCGACCGCGCGCAGCACGCCCATGCCGCCGTAGCGGCTGCCGTCGCCATCGCGCAGCTCGATGGCTTCGCGCGAGCCGGTAGACGCGCCAGAGGGAACCGCCGCGCGTCCCATGACGCCGGACTCCAGCAGGACGTCGCATTCAACGGTGGGGTTGCCGCGGCTGTCGAGTATCTCGCGGCCGACGATGTCAACGATGGCACTCATTCACTGTCCTTTTGCATTTGACTGTTGATGGAGGGCGCGCTGGCCTGGCCAGCGGTCCTCAGGTTCCTTCAACCACGACCATGCGCATGACGGCCGCGTCGGCACGCGCAGCGCGCGCCTTCTTGTATTCCGCTGAATCATAGAACGACCGGGCGGCCTGCATGCTGGCAAACTTGAGGATGACCACGCGATCCGGCTGCCAGTCGCCTTCCAGCACTTCGGTTGCGCCACCGCGCGCGAGCACTTCGGCGCCATGCGCCTGCATGGCGGCAGTCGACCATTTCTTGTACTCTTCGTACTGCTGGGGGTCGGTCACGCGCACGTTGGCAATGATGAGTCCGCTGGCCATGGTTGCTCCGGGTTGCTGCGCTCAGGCGGAAAAGTCGTTTTCAAGAAAGGGCTGCCGCTTGGCCGTCTCGTCGAGCGCGCGCAGCGTCTCCAGGAGCACGCGCATGTGCTTGAGCGGCACGGCATTGGGGCCGTCGCTGAGCGCGTGCTCGGGGTCCGGATGCGTTTCCATGAACAGGCCGGCCACGCCCACGGCCACGGCGGCGCGCGCCAGCACCGGGATCATCTCACGCTGGCCGCCGCTGGCGCTGCCCAGCCCGCCGGGCAGCTGCACCGAATGCGTGGCGTCAAAGACCACCGGCGCGCCGGTCTCGCGCATGATGGCCAGGCTGCGCATGTCCGACACGAGGTTGTGGTAGCCAAAGCTGGCACCGCGCTCGCAAGCCATGAAATTGTCGGTCTCAAGACCCTTTTCCGCTGCGGCGGCGCGCGCCTTGGCTATCACGTTCTTCATGTCCTGCGGCGCCAGGAACTGACCCTTCTTGATGTTCACCGGCTTGCCGCTTTGCGCCACTGCGCGGATGAAGTCGGTTTGCCGGCACAGGAAAGCCGGCGTTTGCAATACGTCGACCACCGCCGCAACCTGCGCCACTTCCGCTTCGGTATGCACGTCGGTGAGCACCGGCACGCCGATTTCCGTCCTGACCTTGGCCAGGATCTCAAGCCCCCTGGCCATGCCGGGGCCGCGAAAGCTGCTGCCCGAGCTGCGGTTGGCCTTGTCAAAGCTGCTCTTGAAGACAAGGTGAATGCCCAGGTCGGCCGTGATGTCCCTGAGTTGGCCCGCCACGTCCATCTGCAACTGCTCGGATTCAATGACGCAGGGGCCGGCGATGAGAAAAAAGGGCTTGTCCAGGCCGATTTCAAAACCACACAGCTTCATCGGCATCCTCCGCCCGTTGCCGCCGACCCGGCTCCGCCACTTGCGGCCGCGGCGCCGCGTGCCGTGCTGCAGCGTTGCCCCGCCGCAGCGAACACGGGCTTGTCCAACCCCATGAGGAAACCAGGGTGCTTCATGAAACCGCCTTCAGCGACGCCAGCGACGCGGCCTGCGACGGGGTGTTTGTGGCCTGTACCCGCCGGTGCTGTTCCAGCGCCGCAGCGACAAAGGAGTTGAACAGGGGATGCCCATCCCAGGGCGTGCTCTTGAATTCCGGGTGAAACTGCACGCCGATGTACCAGGGGTGGACGTCCTGCGGCAGTTCCACGATCTCGGAAAGCCGCTCGCGCTGCGTCAGCGCCGAGATCACCAGGCCCGCGTCCTGCAGCCGCGTGATGTATTCCGGGTTGAGTTCATAACGGTGGCGGTGGCGCTCGGTCACCACGTCGCCGTAAATGCTGTGCGCCAGCGTGCCCGGCGTGACGTCCGAGCTTTGCGCGCCCAGGCGCATGGTGCCGCCCAGGTCGGTGCCGGCCGTGCGGGTCTCCAGGCTGCCGCTGCGGTCGTGCCATTCGGTCATCAGCGCAATCACCGGATGCGGCGCGCCGGGGTCGAACTCGGTGCTGTTGGCGCCTTTCAACCCGGCCACGTTGCGGGAAAATTCTATGGCCGCCACCTGCATGCCCAGGCAGATGCCCAGATACGGGATCCCGCGCTCGCGCGCAAAGCGGGCGCTGGCAATCTTGCCGGCAATGCCGCGTGCGCCAAAGCCGCCGGGGACCAGGATGGCGTCGTACTGCGCCAGCTGCTCCACCGTCTCGTCGGTGATGGTCTCCGAGTCTATGTGCGCTATGCGCACGCGGGTCTTGTTCTTCATGCCGGCGTGGTGCAGCGCCTCGTTGACCGACTTGTAGCTGTCCGAGAGCTCGGTGTACTTGCCGACCATGGCGATGGTCACGTCGCTCTCGGGGTTTTCGGTGGCACGGACCAGCGCATCCCAGCGCGTCAGGTCCGCCGGCGCCGTGTTCAGCCGCAGCTTGTCGCAGATCAGCCCGTCCAGGCCCTGCTCGTGCAGCATGCGCGGCACCTTGTAGATGGTGTTGACGTCCCACATGCTGATCACGCCCCACTCGTGCACGTTGGTGAACAGGCTGAGCTTGCGCCGCTCGTCATCGGGGATGGGACGGTCCGCGCGGCAGAGCAGGGCGTCGGGCTGGATGCCGATCTCGCGCAGCTTCTGTACCGAGTGCTGCGTTGGCTTGGTCTTGAGCTCGCCGGCTGCAGCCAGCCACGGAATGTAGCTCAGGTGCACGAACGCGCTCTGGTGCGGCTCCAGCCGCAGGCTCATCTGCCGCACCGCCTCCAGGAAGGGGTGTGACTCGATGTCGCCCACGGTGCCGCCGATCTCGGCAATCGCCACGTCCACCGCGTCGGGCGTGCCGATGCCGGCGCCGCGCTCGATGAACGCCTGGATCTCGTTGGTCACGTGCGGGATCACCTGGACCGTCTTGCCCAGGTAGTCCCCGTGCCGCTCCTTTTCCAGCACGCGCTGGTAGATCTGGCCGGTGGTGAAGTTGTTGGCCCGCTTCATGCGCGTGGTGATGAAGCGCTCGTAGTGGCCCAGGTCCAGGTCGGTCTCCGCGCCGTCGTCGGTGACGAAGACCTCGCCGTGCTGGAACGGGCTCATGGTCCCGGGGTCGACGTTCAGGTAGGGGTCGAGCTTGATCAGCGTCACCTTGATGCCGCGCGACTCCAGGATGGCCGCCAGCGACGCTGCTGCGATCCCCTTGCCCAGCGAGGAGACCACGCCGCCGGTGACGAAAATGAATTTGGTCATTGCAGAAGACGTTTTTGCACCGCGCCGGCCACCCGGCCGGGCGCTGGTCGCGCAAGAGCCCGTGGCCAATGCCGCGTTGCGGTGGGAAATGTCAATTATAGGAAGGCCGCCGCAGGCCCCGCCCGCGGGCTGCCATAATGTGCGGCGTGGTCGTTCTTGGTACATTGTCCCCATGATTCCTGTCGATGTCGCTGCCGAACTGACCGGCCGCCGCGTCGTGCTGGGCCTGACCGGTGGCGTGGCCTGCTTCAAGGCGGCGGAGTTCTGCCGGCTGCTGGTCAAGGCCGGCTCAGCGGTCCACGTCGTGCTGACCGAGGCCGCCTGCCAGTTCATCACGCCGGTGACCATGCAGGCGCTGTCGGGACAGCCGGTGTTTGTCTCGCAATGGGATGCGCGCGAGCCCAACAACATGCCGCACATCAACCTGACGCGCGAGGCCGATGCCATCATCATCGCGCCGGCCAGCGCCGACTTCATTGCGCAGCTGGCGCACGGGCGCGCCGACGAGCTGCTGTCGCTGCTGTGCCTGGCGCGCCCCATCGCACGCGTGCCGCTGCTGATCGCGCCGTCCATGAACAGGGAAATGTGGGCGCATCCGGCCACCCAGCGCAACCTGCGGCAGGTCGTGCGTGACGGCGCGCAGGTGCTGGGCGTGGGTTTTGGTGAGCAGGCCTGTGGCGAGACCGGGGACGGACGCATGCTTGAACCCGAGCAACTGCTGGAGGAGCTGACCGCCAGCCTCACGCCCAATTCGCTGCTGGGCCAGCACGTGCTGATCACCGCCGGCCCCACTGCCGAGGCCATAGATCCGGTGCGCGTCATCACCAACCACTCCAGCGGCAAGATGGGCTTTGCCGTGGCCCGTGCCGCACGTGAGGCCGGCGCCGACGTGACGCTGGTGACGGGTCCGGTGGCGCTGACCACGCCGCAGGGCGTGCAGCGCGTGGACGTGGTGTCGGCGCAGGGCATGCGCGACGTGGTGGTCGCTGCCGCGGAGAACGCCGACATCTTCATTGCCGCGGCGGCCGTGTCCGACTGGCGCCCGGCGCATGCGGCGCAGGAGAAGATCAAGAAGGACGGGAGCGGACACGCGCCTGTGCTTGAATTCGTGGAGAACCCCGATATCCTGTCCGAGGTGGCGCATTCGCCACGCGCACAGTCAGGCGAGCTGTACTGCGTGGGGTTTGCCGCCGAGACCGAGAACTTGCAGGCCAACGCCGAAGCCAAGCGCGTGCGCAAGGGCGTGCCGTTGCTGGTGGGCAACATTGGCCCCAGCACCTTTGGCCGCGATGACAACGCGCTGTTGCTGGTTGACGACGAGGGCGTCATGGAGTTGCCGCGCGCCAGCAAGCGGGTCCTGGCCAAGCAACTGGTCGCCGAAATCGCAAGACGCGTTTCGGGTGACGCTGCCTGAGCCCATGGAAATAGACGTCCGCATCCTGGATGAACGCGTGCGCCAGCAGATGCCCGCCTACGCAACGCCGGGCAGCGCCGGCCTGGACTTGCGTGCCTGCCTGGATGCGCCGCTGGCGCTGGCGCCCGGCGCCAACCTGCTCCTGGGCACGGGCCTGGCCATCCACCTGGCCGATCCAGGGTTTGCCGCGCTCATCCTCCCGCGCTCCGGGCTGGGCCACAAGCACGGCATCGTGCTGGGCAACCTGGTGGGGCTGATCGACAGCGACTACCAGGGCGAACTCATGGTCAGCGCCTGGAACCGCGGCAGCAAGCCCTACGTCGTTGCCCCCATGGAGCGCATCGCGCAACTGGTCATCGTGCCGGTGGTCCAGGCCCGGTTCAACCTGGTTGACAGCTTTGCGCCGTCGGCGCGCGGCGGCGGCGGATACGGCTCCACCGGGTGCAACTGACCGGCGCCGCGGTTCTGTTTCTGTTTCGTTTCGAAGCAAAACGCTGTGCAGTTTTACGTTGAAGTGGCATGGCAGTCAATTTTTGGTGCTCTAATTGCAACCAATGGCGCCGCGCAAATTCGCACGGCCACCACCAAAGGAGTGCCCTCATGATCGTCAGGAAACCCGTGATTTCACTGGCAGCCGCTGTGGCTGCAACCGCGCTGCTGGTCGGTTGTGCCAACCAGCCGATGGGCGGTGGCTACGCCACGCCGCAAGCCCAGGGCAGCTACGGCGCGCGCAGCGGCCAATACGCGCAATATGGTCGCGTCACCAATGTGCAATACGTGCGTGGCAGCGGTTCCGACGGCGTGGTCGGCACCGTCGCCGGCGGCGCGGCCGGCGGGCTGCTGGGCCATCAGGTGGGCAAGGGCAGAGGGCGCACGGCCGCCACCATTGCCGGCGCCATCGGCGGTGCGCTCATCGGCAATGCCATCGAGCGCAGCGCGGGCGGCATGGGCGGACAGCCCGTCTACCGCGTCACGGTGCAGTTTGATGACGGCTCGGTGCGTGACTTCGATTACGCTGAATCACCCAACGTCAGCATCGGTGACCGCGTGCGCGCCGAAGGCAACCAGTTGTATCGTTGACGCGATCCGCGCCTTGATGGACCCTGCGTTCGTGCACCAGCGCAGCTGAGAGCTTGAGAAAGAATCCCTGAGCGCCCGCTTTGACCGCCCAAACCCGCCCACTCCGCGTTGCAAATGCTCGCCATGGCACGGGCCATGCTTGCGCTTTGCGTCTTGATTGGCCGGGCTTTGGCGATCCTCTCGGGCGCGATCAATTCATTCTCAAGCTCTGAGGGCCGGGTCGCGCTGCAGGGGTGGGTTGGTGCCTGGCGCTCAGTGGGTCGTGGTGTCGGGCGGCGGCGCCGCCTGGAGCCGGAAAAATCCGGGTCCCGCGCTGCCCTTGCGGATTTCATCTGCGGTGGCTGCGCGTACGTTGCAGACCTTCAGCTGCAGCCGCAGGCTCATGCCGGCCAGCGGATGGTTGCCGTCCAGCACGGCGTGCTCGGGATAGATTTCGGTGATGGTCAGCAGGTGGTCATCGGCAATGCCTTGCGGCGCATGGCTGCCAAGCGCCCTGGCCTCGATGAGCAGCCCCGGCGTCACGTCCGCGTGCAGCGCATCGCGCGGCAGCAGGAAAACAAGCTGTTCGTCGTAGCCACCAAAGGCCTTTTCCGGGTCCAGGTACAGATCCAGCGCATCGCCGCTGCCGTGGCCCTGCAGTGCCGTCTCGATGGCGGGCAGCAGGTCGTGGCCGCCAAGCAGGAATTCAACAGGCTGGGGCAGATCGTCAAGCAGCTCGCCCTGGCTGTCCTCAAGGGTCCAGGTGAGTTCAACGATGCAGGAAGGCGTGATTTTCATGGCGGGTGCAGCTCCGGCGATTTACAACACCTGCGCAATGGCGTTGCAGACGTAGTCAATGTTGTGCTCGTTGAGCGCGGCCACGCACAGGCGCCCGGAATCCAGCCCGTAGACCGCGTGCGCGCTGCGCAGCTGGTGCATCTGCGTCGTTGACAGCCCGGAGTAGCTGAACATCCCGAGCTGGCGCAGCATGAATCCCATGTCCTGCCTGGCGCCGGCCGCCACCAGCCCGTCCACGAGCTTCTGGCGCATGGTCCGCACGCGCTCGCGCATGCCGGCCAGCTCCTGCTCCCAGAGTGCATGCAGTTGCGGATCGCGCAGGATGTGCGTGACCACGGCAGCGCCATGCGTGGGTGGGTTGGAGTAGTTGGTGCGCACGGTGACCTTGAGCTGGCTCAGCACGCGCCCGGCTTCTTCGGCGTTGGCGCAGACCACGGACAGCGCGCCGACGCGCTCGCCGTACAGGCTGAAATTCTTGGAAAAGGAATTGGCAACCAGGAAGCTCACCCCGGCCCGGGCCAGCTTGTCCAGCGCGGCGCGATCCTGTGCCAGGCCATTGCCAAATCCCTGGTA
>JALOAS010000111.1 GCA_023228705.1 Ottowia sp.
TTATACCTATATAGTACACCTGCCCGAAAACCAATCATTGTGAAAAACCCCACTTTTAGCCCGCTCCCAGAGCCAGATAAAAAGGTAGGGGTAAGAATCTATTTGACCCGACTTAGGGGGTTGAGACCAATAGAAGGAATTAGAATTTAGTTGTTAATCCTAATACATTGTAAGAATCTATTTGACCCGACTTAGGGGGTTGAGACTTACTAGGGTTCAATCAAGAACATGATAGTCATACTAGTAAGAATCTATTTGACCCGACTTAGGGGGTTGAGACCTTCATGGTTGGCAACAGACTCAATAAAGTGTTAAGAGTAAGAATCTATTTGACCCGACTTAGGGGGTTGAGACCTATATTTATTGAATTTAAACAGAAAACATATCAAAGTAAGAATCTATTTGACCCGACTTAGGGGGTTGAGACCATCGAAATCATTTTCGATGGATTCTTCATTCTCTATTTTTGTAAGAATCTATTTGACCCGACTTAGGGGGTTGAGACTTACTCTATCGCTATGCGCAAACATAAACACGATATCTGTAAGAATCTATTTGACCCGACTTAGGGGGTTGAGACAAATTATTTAATTTATTTATCTTTTATAGCTCTTTGGTGTAAGAATCTATTTGACCCGACTTAGGGGGTTGAGACATACTGTTTATTTTTTTTCTTTTTTTTTATTTAGTAAGAATCTATTTGACCCGACTTAGGGGGTTGAGACTAAGAATTTTTAGAAAAATAATTTAAAAAAACTTATTCTGTAAGAATCTATTTGACCCGACTTAGGGGGTTGAGACTGTTTTTTTATTTAGTTTATAAAAAAAGGAATCTTTATAGTAAGAATCTATTTGACCCGACTTAGGGGGTTGAGACTTTTTAAACTCTACTGTTAAGACTTTAGTGTCTTTATTGTAAGAATCTATTTGACCCGACTTAGGGGGTTGAGACTTTAACTGGGGTATAAATGTCAACCCCATTATGATTGTAAGAATCTATTTGACCCGACTTAGGGGGTTGAGACTATTTCATTGATTCTTTTAATAAGTTCTTTTGGTAGTTTCGTAAGAATCTATTTGACCCGACTTAGGGGGTTGAGACTATATTTCCTCCTTATATTTATTCTTTGCATAGATCCAGTAAGAATCTATTTGACCCGACTTAGGGGGTTGAGACTTACATGTTCATATCCAATTCTGTAGTCGAAACGTTCCCGTAAGAATCTATTTGACCCGACTTAGGGGGTTGAGACTCTCCATCCTTCATCCCTATAACGACGAAGGCATACCCGTAAGAATCTATTTGACCCGACTTAGGGGGTTGAGACTATGATGGGGTTACCATCGAAATCTGTTTCGATGGGGTAAGAATCTATTTGACCCGACTTAGGGGGTTGAGACTTAATAGGTGGTCCATATAAGTCTAACCACCCATTATGTAAGAATCTATTTGACCCGACTTAGGGGGTTGAGACATAGTTGCTTGTGCTTGCGCTTGTGACATACTCACCTGTAAGAATCTATTTGACCCGACTTAGGGGGTTGAGACTTGTGAGTATCTCATACTCACACCTCCTTTATATTTTTTTGTAAGAATCTATTTGACCCGACTTAGGGGGTTGAGACTGTTATCATCAGGATTAAAACATTTTACAATATTTTCTAGTAAGAATCTATTTGACCCGACTTAGGGGGTTGAGACTTTTAAGAGTGCATCGAAGAGGTCGCCCTCTTCTAGCCGTAAGAATCTATTTGACCCGACTTAGGGGGTTGAGACCCTCTTCCAATCTGATTGTTGCTTGTGGGTTCATATCCCGTAAGAATCTATTTGACCCGACTTAGGGGGTTGAGACAACTAACCTGAGATCGTTAAGAGAGACCTCTATTTAATGGTAAGAATCTATTTGACCCGACTTAGGGGGTTGAGACCCATTCCTTTATTCTTACTTCAACATAATAATTAAAGTAAGAATCTATTTGACCCGACTTAGGGGGTTGAGACTACATATGTTGTAACTAACAACATAGTTGTTAATTATAGTAAGAATCTATTTGACCCGACTTAGGGGGTTGAGACCTTAACGTACATGAATAAGTTACATTATGTTATTGTAAGAATCTATTTGACCCGACTTAGGGGGTTGAGACTTACAATGTGTGTGTTTTTCATAACATTTTCAACCCGTAAGAATCTATTTGACCCGACTTAGGGGGTTGAGACATATTTGTGTCTTCATTATATCTCATTGCAAAGATTGGTAAGAATCTATTTGACCCGACTTAGGGGGTTGAGACAGATCAAGAGTTGTTTTTAACTCTTCATCCCAGTGCTCGTAAGAATCTATTTGACCCGACTTAGGGGGTTGAGACTAATGTCCAGTTCCTCCTTCAAGCCAGTCTATAGTGAGGGTAAGAATCTATTTGACCCGACTTAGGGGGTTGAGACTTACATTTATTTTCCCAAAAGGGAATTCTTTTTCTTGTAAGAATCTATTTGACCCGACTTAGGGGGTTGAGACGCTCTCTCTTTATGAGAGTTAAATTTTACTTTGTTGAGTGTAAGAATCTATTTGACCCGACTTAGGGGGTTGAGACGTGGTTATTAACCTTGATAATCTTTTCCATTTTTTTTGTAAGAATCTATTTGACCCGACTTAGGGGGTTGAGACTTATTAGGGTTCAACCAAGAACATGATAGTCATACTAGTAAGAATCTATTTGACCCGACTTAGGGGGTTGAGACAAATTACTGTTTGTGTAGCTCCTAATATAGGAGACGTAAGAATCTATTTGACCCGACTTAGGGGGTTGAGACTTTGAAACGTGTGTCCAGCCGCTTGGACTTGTTGTGGTAAGAATCTATTTGACCCGACTTAGGGGGTTGAGACTCAGAAGGTAGGACTATTAATTTTCTGCCTCTACCACTTTGTAAGAATCTATTTGACCCGACTTAGGGGGTTGAGACGAGGTTGAGATATTTGTTTTTGATTCTCAACAACACACGTAAGAATCTATTTGACCCGACTTAGGGGGTTGAGACTACTTCTAATCCTCTTTTAGGATTACCGAAGTAAAAATTGTAAGAATCTATTTGACCCGACTTAGGGGGTTGAGACATTGCCTCTCCGTCCTCAAAGACGCAGGCAATAACCAGTAAGAATCTATTTGACCCGACTTAGGGGGTTGAGACTCTTCCTCGAAGAGATACATAGCCTTTTTGTAATCATAGTAAGAATCTATTTGACCCGACTTAGGGGGTTGAGACATATCAACTGACCCACAGTATGGGCATTTGATTTCTTGTAAGAATCTATTTGACCCGACTTAGGGGGTTGAGACTTATTGTCATTGATTCAATGACGATATCTTCGTCATTGTAAGAATCTATTTGACCCGACTTAGGGGGTTGAGACTTTTTTTTCATGTGCTTTATTACTCCAAATCATTTGTGTAAGAATCTATTTGACCCGACTTAGGGGGTTGAGACCGAAATCGACTCTAACATTTTCGTTAAAATCGCAGTCACTTAGTAAGAATCTATTTGACCCGACTTAGGGGGTTGAGACTTAGTGTATGATCTATCATAGATCAAATTTACCTTTACTGTAAGAATCTATTTGACCCGACTTAGGGGGTTGAGACTTAGACTGCATTTTCCTTGAGATTCCCATAATTCGTTGTAAGAATCTATTTGACCCGACTTAGGGGGTTGAGACTGATAACAATGTCCAAATGTCTCTTCATGTTTTCTTGTAAGAATCTATTTGACCCGACTTAGGGGGTTGAGACCTTTACTGCATTTAATATTTCATTAGGTAAGAATTTCAGTAAGAATCTATTTGACCCGACTTAGGGGGTTGAGACATTGTCTTCATTCACTCTATAGTATAGCATGAATGTATCAGTAAGAATCTATTTGACCCGACTTAGGGGGTTGAGACCTGCAATATCTTTGAACTTTCTAAGTAGCAACATTATTGCCGTAAGAATCTATTTGACCCGACTTAGGGGGTTGAGACTAGTTTCTTAAGAAGTCTTAGTTTTTACTAAGTGTTGAGTAAGAATCTATTTGACCCGACTTAGGGGGTTGAGACCTGCAATATCTTTGAACTTTCTAAGTAGCAACATTATTGCCGTAAGAATCTATTTGACCCGACTTAGGGGGTTGAGACACCATCATCTAAGATTCCTTCGTTTTGGTAGTCTAACTGTAAGAATCTATTTGACCCGACTTAGGGGGTTGAGACTGATTCTGTCAGTGATTGATAATCATCTCTTGTAATGTAAGAATCTATTTGACCCGACTTAGGGGGTTGAGACATGTACTCAACTAACCTGAGATCGTTAAGAGAGACCTCTATGTAAGAATCTATTTGACCCGACTTAGGGGGTTGAGACTCTGTTGTCTTGTTTTTTAATGTTATTAACTACCATTATGTAAGAATCTATTTGACCCGACTTAGGGGGTTGAGACCAATGTGTCCAGCCGCTTGGACTGGTTGAATGATGATAGTGTAAGAATCTATTTGACCCGACTTAGGGGGTTGAGACTCTTCATGCTCATAAATTTCGTAAACGACAATCTTTTTCAGTAAGAATCTATTTGACCCGACTTAGGGGGTTGAGACCTTGTTACCCTGTATTCAGAGTATGAGATCTCATATGGTAAGAATCTATTTGACCCGACTTAGGGGGTTGAGACTAATTCAAAGTACATTTTCCTTGAGATTCCCATAATTGTAAGAATCTATTTGACCCGACTTAGGGGGTTGAGACAAGTTATTATCGTATATCTGATCAAAGATATAATCTGTAAGAATCTATTTGACCCGACTTAGGGGGTTGAGACTTTCATTTTAACTCCTTTACTGACAAGTTAAGTTACCGTAAGAATCTATTTGACCCGACTTAGGGGGTTGAGACAAAGAAGTAATAAGTCTACCCCCCACCCCTTTAGCTTGTAAGAATCTATTTGACCCGACTTAGGGGGTTGAGACTATCTATAGAATAAGTTACTTCTTCTAAATCTTTAGATTGTAAGAATCTATTTGACCCGACTTAGGGGGTTGAGACTAAAATCAAGATACTGTTTATTTTTTTTCTTTTTTTTTGTAAGAATCTATTTGACCCGACTTAGGGGGTTGAGACATGCCATAGCTGTCACGCTATGTTCTAGCAATATGTTATCGTAAGAATCTATTTGACCCGACTTAGGGGGTTGAGACAGGAACGTCATAAATCCATGTTGTTAGATGAAAGTTGTCGTAAGAATCTATTTGACCCGACTTAGGGGGTTGAGACTTGTAAAATCAAGATACTGTTTATTTTTTTTCTTTTTTGTAAGAATCTATTTGACCCGACTTAGGGGGTTGAGACATAGTTGCAACCATATAAAGCGCGCTGCATAGTATGCGTAAGAATCTATTTGACCCGACTTAGGGGGTTGAGACTATTTTTTCAAGCCTGCTTAATTGCAAGCTTGTCTCTGTAAGAATCTATTTGACCCGACTTAGGGGGTTGAGACTTATTTTCATTAAACGATTTCAAACTTTTTATCAATGTAAGAATCTATTTGACCCGACTTAGGGGGTTGAGACTAAACAATGCCAGAATTTCTACAAATAGTCTTTCGGTAAGAATCTATTTGACCCGACTTAGGGGGTTGAGACAAAATATTTCCAACAATCTGAATTTTTGAATCTAGGTGTAAGAATCTATTTGACCCGACTTAGGGGGTTGAGACGTAGTCGTCAAAGTCGTCAAGCTCGCCGTCGTTCTGGGTAAGAATCTATTTGACCCGACTTAGGGGGTTGAGACGTAAGTATAACCACTCACAATATAGTAGTCCCATATAGTAAGAATCTATTTGACCCGACTTAGGGGGTTGAGACATCCATCAGAGTATAAAACTCTTTAGTGCCCTTTGGGTAAGAATCTATTTGACCCGACTTAGGGGGTTGAGACTTTTTTCCCGTTATTATCAATTACTGTAATGGTGGAGTAAGAATCTATTTGACCCGACTTAGGGGGTTGAGACGTTTTAACCTAACAATATGTTTCATCATTCGATGAAACGTAAGAATCTATTTGACCCGACTTAGGGGGTTGAGACAATAATTTAATCACTTGTTCTTTTTCAACACCATTATAGTAAGAATCTATTTGACCCGACTTAGGGGGTTGAGACTTATTTCTTCTTTACTAAAGAAGTAATAAGTCTACCCCCCGTAAGAATCTATTTGACCCGACTTAGGGGGTTGAGACAATACTCCATCCAGCCACCACCAACTCTAACCCAGTAAGAATCTATTTGACCCGACTTAGGGGGTTGAGACAGACGGAACTCATTGTTCCGTCAAATGTTGCCTCCGTAAGAATCTATTTGACCCGACTTAGGGGGTTGAGACTTTTTAACTCTTCATCCCAGTGCTCTAAATAGAGTCCGTAAGAATCTATTTGACCCGACTTAGGGGGTTGAGACATAATTTTTTCCATTTTTCTCTCCTTATCTCTCATCGATATGTAAGAATCTATTTGACCCGACTTAGGGGGTTGAGACAACCATTATAGATGAGCATATATTGCTCATGTCTGCATAGTAAGAATCTATTTGACCCGACTTAGGGGGTTGAGACCTATCTTGTTTATTTTTTTCATTTTTAACTCTCTTCGTAAGAATCTATTTGACCCGACTTAGGGGGTTGAGACTAATTCTGAACTCCTTCAATTAACCATCCAACTTGATTTTGTAAGAATCTATTTGACCCGACTTAGGGGGTTGAGACTTAAGACACATTTTCCTTGAGATTCCCATAATTCATTTGTAAGAATCTATTTGACCCGACTTAGGGGGTTGAGACACAAATACATAGCTTTTCTGTAATCATGTTTCATCTTTCGTAAGAATCTATTTGACCCGACTTAGGGGGTTGAGACTTATAGTGTATTCCTATCCTACACAGGATATCAGGGAGTAAGAATCTATTTGACCCGACTTAGGGGGTTGAGACAAAATATAATGTCCAGTTCCTCCTTCAAGCCAGTCTGGTAAGAATCTATTTGACCCGACTTAGGGGGTTGAGACTCATTCCAAGACTTCGTTCTTGATTGAAACCTAAGTTATTGTAAGAATCTATTTGACCCGACTTAGGGGGTTGAGACAGAAGCCCTCTAAGAGGTAAAAAAAGAGCTTCTTTGTCCCTATGTAAGAATCTATTTGACCCGACTTAGGGGGTTGAGACCACCCCTAATGTGTACTCATCGGCTTCTTGTGTGTCTGGTCGTAAGAATCTATTTGACCCGACTTAGGGGGTTGAGACTAAATGCAACCTGCAAGAGCCACGCAATTGAAAAAGTAAGAATCTATTTGACCCGACTTAGGGGGTTGAGACAATTTGTTATATTCATCCTGGCTTATTTCAAGCCAAGGTAAGAATCTATTTGACCCGACTTAGGGGGTTGAGACCGTTTATGTCATTTTCTAAGGCCTGCAATTCTTGAGTAAGAATCTATTTGACCCGACTTAGGGGGTTGAGACTACAGTAGACACAACAAAACATGGACAGCAAAAACAACCATGTGTAAGAATCTATTTGACCCGACTTAGGGGGTTGAGACATATATCGAATGTTTGCACTCTAATTACTTGCCACTGTAAGAATCTATTTGACCCGACTTAGGGGGTTGAGACTGACACTGTACACAATGTCAGAACTTCTGTAAATAAGTAAGAATCTATTTGACCCGACTTAGGGGGTTGAGACGTGATAGTTGTTTTCATTATCTGACACTGTACACAAGTAAGAATCTATTTGACCCGACTTAGGGGGTTGAGACCAAATTCCTGTTTACAATGAAAGCATTCAAAGCTTTCGTAAGAATCTATTTGACCCGACTTAGGGGGTTGAGACCCGTCTTCAAAGACGCAGGCAATGACTATTTCAGGTTCGTAAGAATCTATTTGACCCGACTTAGGGGGTTGAGACTCACTGGAATAATCCCAGCTTGAAATATTCATATCTACGTAAGAATCTATTTGACCCGACTTAGGGGGTTGAGACGCTTTGCACAATGTGCCCAGCCGCTTGGACTTGTTGCAGTAAGAATCTATTTGACCCGACTTAGGGGGTTGAGACTTAATTGCAAGCTTGTTTCTTTTTTCACTCTATCTAAGTAAGAATCTATTTGACCCGACTTAGGGGGTTGAGACTCAAGCTCGCCGTCGTTCTGGTAATCTAATTCTGTGTAAGAATCTATTTGACCCGACTTAGGGGGTTGAGACAAGTTTGAACCGCAATCTTCATCTAATACGTTATATATTGTAAGAATCTATTTGACCCGACTTAGGGGGTTGAGACCTTTGTTTCCGGACTAATATCATCATTGTAAGATAACTTGTAAGAATCTATTTGACCCGACTTAGGGGGTTGAGACATTAGTTTAACCATTCTGTCTTTCTTTTTCATAATATGTACTGTAAGAATCTATTTGACCCGACTTAGGGGGTTGAGACTAATTTCGTGAAAAATGGAAACGCTTTTTATTCGAACGTAAGAATCTATTTGACCCGACTTAGGGGGTTGAGACTTTTTAATTATCTTTAGCAGAGACTTGTAAGTCTCTGTGTAAGAATCTATTTGACCCGACTTAGGGGGTTGAGACAAAAAAAGAGAAAAAAGGGGATCAAGTCCCCTTAGTAAGTAAGAATCTATTTGACCCGACTTAGGGGGTTGAGACGCTTTTGCAATCTCTTGCAACTCGGGGTCAGTTATTTTGTAAGAATCTATTTGACCCGACTTAGGGGGTTGAGACTATATCCACTTTTCA
>JALOAS010000112.1 GCA_023228705.1 Ottowia sp.
AAAGCGAGGACAGTTTTGTTTGATTTTGAGGCGCATAGCCCAGCTATGCAACGAAAAAGCGGGCAAAAATGGACCGCTTGTCCCACCGGCGCAGTAGATTGGACCAAAGTCCGACAGGCTCCTGGGTCCGCAGCGTCAGGACCTGACCTGCTTGTAGCCCCACTCTATCCATGGCAGGAGCGCTTGCACGTCCGAGGTTTCCACCGTCGAGCCGCACCAGATGCGCAGGCCGGCAGGCGCTGCGCGGTAGGCGCCCACATCATGCGCCACGCCTTCTTCACCCAGCAGCGCGACCAGCTTCTTGACGCGGTCCGCGGGCAGGTCCAGCGTGAGGCAGACGCTGGTGTTGGAGCGCGTGGCCGGATCGCTGGCCAGGAAATCAATCCAGGCATGCCGGGCGACAAAGTCCTCGATGGCCTTGAAGCTGGCCTGGCTGCGCGCAATCATGCCGGGCACGCCGCCCACGCTCTCGCACCACTGGAGCGCGTCCAGGTAGTCGACGGCGCACAGCATGCTGGGCGTGTTGATGGTGCTGCCCTCGAAGATGCCTTCGTTGAGCTTGACGTTGCCGGCCTTGTCCGTCTTGGTCAGGCGGAAGATCTTGGGCATGGGCCAGCCGGGCACGTGGCTCTCCAGGCGTTCGACCGCGCGCGGACCGAGGATGAGCATGCCGTGCGCGGCTTCGCCGCCCAGCACCTTTTGCCAGGAATAGGTGATGACGTCCAGCTTCTCCCAGGGCAGCTCCATGGCAAAGATGGCCGATGTCGCGTCGCAGATGGTCAGGCCCTGGCGGTCGTCGGCAATCCAGTCGCCATCCGGCACCTTGACCCCGCTGGTGGTGCCGTTCCAGGTGAAGATGACATCGTTGGCAAAGTCCGCCTTGCCCAGGTCCGGCAGCTCGCCGTAGTCGGCCACGTAGCTGTTGACGTTCTCCAGCTGCAGTTGCTCGGTCGCGTCCTCGACCCAGGTCTTGCCGAAGCTTTCCCAGGCAAAGACATCGACGCCGCGCGGGCCCAGCAGCGACCACATGGCCATTTCCATGGCGCCCGTATCCGACGCCGGCACGATGCCCACCCGATAGCCCTCCGGCAAGCCCAGGATGCGCGCCGTCTCGCTGCAGCACGCGCCCAGCACCTGCTTGCCCAGCGCGCTGCGGTGCGAGCGCCCGAGCACGCTCAGATCGAGCCGGGAGACATCATGACCCGGGCGCTTGGCGCAGGGACCCGATGAAAAATTGGGACAGGCGGGCTTGACCGCGGGTTTGTTGCTCATGGCAATGGCACCATTCAGGTTGTTGAGATACGAATCGGCAAAAAGACGCCCGGCAGCACGCCATGCCCGCCACTCCCGCAGCGGAGCCGCGCATGGCGACGGCCAGGCCAGACCGGGTAATGCAGCGCCGCGTCCGATCATGCGCAGGGCGCCGGAGCACGGATCCGAATCGCGCGCTGCAGGCGCGTCGGCATCCCCGCCCCGCGCGGCCCCAGGCATCTTCCCTGCCGCCCGCTGCAGGCGGTGGCGTGGCGCGCCAAACCCGACATTTTACGTGTCCACCCCGCATAATGTCCGGCCATGACTTTCATTGACCAGCTGGCCGCTGCGCAAGCGCTTCATCAGTCCCGCTTGTGCGTGGGGCTGGACCCGGATCCGCAGCTTTTTCCGGGCCAGCTCGGACGCGACGCGCAGGCGCTCTACGATTTTTGCGCCGCGATCGTCGACGCCACGGCGGACCTGGTGCTGGCGTTCAAGCCGCAGATCGCGTACTTTGCCGCGCTGGGCGCCGAGCGCCAGCTCGAGCAGCTGATCGCGCACATCCGCGACGCAGCGCCGCAGGTGCCGGTCATCCTGGACGCCAAGCGCGGTGATATTGGCAGCACGGCAGCCCAGTACGCTAGGGAAGCCTTTGAGCGCTACGGCGCAGACGCGTTGACGCTGTCGCCGTTCATGGGGTTCGACTCCATCGAACCCTACCTCCAATACGCCGACAAGGGCCTGTTCCTGCTGTGCCGCACGTCCAACCCCGGCGGCAACGACTTCCAGAACCAGCGCCTCGCGGATGTTGCCGGAACGCCGCGGCTGTACGAGCACCTGGCGCAGCTGGCGGCCGGTCCCTGGAACAGGACGGGCCAGCTCGGGCTGGTCGTGGGCGCCACCTACCCCGCAGAACTGGCGCGCGTGCGCGAGCTGGCGCCACGGCTGCCACTGCTCATCCCCGGCGTGGGAGCACAGGGCGGCGATGCCGCGGCAACGGTGCGCGCGGCGCTGCCGCAGCCCGACAGCGGCCCCATCGTCGTCAACAGCTCGCGCGGCATCCTCTATGCCGGCAGCGGCAGCGATTTTGACCAGGCCGCACGCAACGCGGCGCAGCAACTGCGCGACCGGCTCAACGCCGCAACACCGGCGGCGGCGGCGTGATCCGCCTCAGCGCCTGCGCGCTGCCTCGTACAGGGGCATGACCCGCGGCATGGCCGCTTCCAGCGCAGCCATGCGCTCGCGGGACGTCGGGTGCGTGGACAGGAACGACGGCCCGCCGCCACCGCCCTCGCGGGCCATCTTTTGCCACAGCGTGAGCGCGGCACGCGGGTCGTAGCCGGCACGTGCGGCCAGCTCCAGCCCGTACAGGTCGGCCTCGCTTTCCATGCGGCGCGAGAACGGCAGGTCCAGCGCCAGCTGCTTGCCCACGCCGGCCAGCTGCACCGCGCCCTCGCCCGCACCGATCAGCGAGCCGCCCACGGACAGCGCCAGGTCGCCCAACGCCGACTGCGACATCTTCTCGCGCGTGTGTTCGCGCAGCGCATGCGCCATTTCGTGGCCCAGGACGGCGGCAATTTCATCGTCGCTGAGCCGGAGCTTGTCAAGCAGGCCGGTGTAGACAGTGATCTTGCCACCGGCCATGACGTAGGCGTTGACGTTGTCGTTGCGCAACAGCACCAGCTGCCAGGGCCAGCGCGCCGCGTCGGGCCGGAACGCCGCCACCTGCGGCACCAGGCGGCGCATGATGCCGTTGACGCGGTCAAACTGCGCGCCGCTGGTGATGAGCTCGCCCTTGGCGCGCGCCTGGCGGTTCTGCTCCGCGTAGTACTTGAGCGACTGCTGCATGACGTCGTCGGCCGAGACCAACAGCAACTGCGAGCGCGCGGCGCCCCCGGTGGCAAGGCTCCCCGTGGTGGTGCTTGCGCACGCTGCAAGCAGGAGCGCGGCGCAGGCCGCGCCAAACAGCGATGCAAGGCGATGGGTCATGGCAGATCCAGCTTCCGGCAATGGATGAAAAGCCCATTATCCGGCGTGGGCGCGCGCGGCGACGTCTGCACCTGCATCCGGATGCAAGCGCTTGCAACGGCTACTTGAGCATGGCGCAATGCCCGGCCTGGCTGGGCGTGCCCGATCCGGCCGCAATGATGGGGGGCTCCAGCCGCACATTCACCGGCGCCGAATGCATGAAATCCCAGGCCACGAAAGCGATCAAAACCAGCCAGAAAATCCAGCTTCGCGCGGCAGGTCCCAACATGCAAATGCCCTCGCCCGTTCGGTTCAATAATGGAGCAGGCGCCGCAGGCGCACGCCAAGCAGGGTGCCCAAAAATGCCATAGGCACCCAGATCCAGCCGTGCAGGCTGCCGCTGCTGATGCCGCTGACCATGGCGCCGATGTTGCAGCCGAACGCCATGCGCGAGCTGTAGCCGAGCAAGAAGCCGGCAACCAGGCCCACCACCCAATGCACTGCCGTGCGCCTGGACGGCTTGCGCGGTGGCTGTTTCGTCGTCACCCAGAACGCGCCGAGCAGGATGCCGATGTTGGTGATGCTGGTCACGTCAAGCAGCAGCGTTTGCGACAGCCGCATGGCGTGGCCCGGATCGCTCCAGAAGGCGTTGGTGGCCGGATCAAACACGCCGGCCGCGGTCGCGGCCTTGGCGCCCCACAGCCCGAAGCCATAAACAATGCCCCAGGGCTGTCCGGCAACAAAGAGGTTGAGTCCGGCAAAAATGGCCAGCGCAATGGCGCCCCAGAACCAGTGGCGCGCGCTTTTGTCGAAGTGAAACGCCTGCCCCGTCCACAGGCGAACCCCGATGGCGATCACGACCAGCGCAGCCAGCGTCGCCGCCAGGGCGCCACCGGCTCCCAGCACGTCGATGAGCCCGACCGGCTCCAGGCTGCCCAGCGCGACCCAGTCGGTGAGCTGCGCCGAACCGGCAAAACTGCCGAGGATGAACATGGGCAGGATCGCCATGTTGAGCGGCACGCCCATGCCGGCCTTGTAAAGCGTTCCCGAACCGCAGCCGTCGGCCAACTGCATGCACAGGCCAAACACGAACGCACCAATCAGGACGCTGTAGGAAGGCGGCCCCAGCGCAGCGGTGGTCTCCGGAAACCACGCCAGGATGGGCATGGACACCAGCGCCAGCAGCGCCAAGAGGATGATCTGGCCGTAGACGCCGGACGGATCACGGTCCTGCACCAGGTTGCGCCAGGCGGTGGTAAATCCAAAGCGATGCCGCGCCAGCCCCCAGCCCAGCCCCAGCCCGATCACCAGCAGCAGTGCCTGGCGCGCCGACACCGACCACAGCAGCCAGCCAAACAACGCGACCACGCCCACGGCGATGGGCAAGCGCTGTTTCCATGCGCGGGGCGGCTCGCCGGGCGCCTTTGTTGCGGACAGCGAAGCAGACAATGTGTTCATGCAGCTTGCGGGTTCAGCGGGTTCAATCGCCCTTGATCCAGTTGGAGATCTTGTAGGCCAGTTGCATCACGCGGCCGGGCTCGTTGGCCATGGGCAGCGGGGTCCGGGCCTGGGTCCAGTCGACCATGGAGCCGGGATACAGGCGCATGTTGGACTCGCCCAGCACTTCGGACAGGACAAACCACTCGGTTGCGGCCCAATGGCCCGTGTTGCAAAACGAGACGGCGTCCTCGCCGGGCGCCTGCTGCAGTGATTGTGCCACCTGCGCCAGCTCGGCCGGACTCATCAAGGCCGCGCTGCCCGGTTTGAAAAAGCGCGCATTGTCGAGATTGACCGCGCCGGGCAAGGTGCCCCAGGCACCGGCAGCCGGATGCGCCTTGTGCCCCTCAAAGTAGGGCGCCGGACGCGCGTCGACCAGCAGGGCCTGGCCGTTGCCAAGCAGGTCCCTGACCTCGTCGCGCGTGGCCAGCCACTGGTCATTGAATTGCGGCTGCCAGCTGCTGGGCGCAACGTCTGCTGCCTGCGTCGTCACCGGCAGGCCGGCAGCCTGCCACGCCTTGAGCCCGCCATTGAGCACCGAAAGCCGGGCCATCCCGAGGCTTTTCAGCGTCCAGTACACGCGTGCCGCCGAGCCGAAATCGGTGGAATTGCGGCCGGCGTAGACGATGACTGCGTGCGTCTGCGGGGTCAGGCCCAGCGCCTGGACAAGCGTCGTGAGCTGGTCCATTGGCACCAGCTCACCGGGGTTGCTGGCCGGGCCGCGCCATTGCCCGTAAGGCGCAGAAACGGCGCCGGGAATGTGCGCCTGGGCAAAATCGTCGTCGCCTCGCGTGTCGACGACGCGCACCATGTCGTCCGGCAGCAGCGCATCCAGCTCGGCCGGTGTCAGCAGCGGTGCCGCGGAAACGGCAACGCTGGCGACAAGCGCCAGGCAGAACAGGGGAAATCGAAGGATGGAAGAGCGCATGAATCAAAACCCGCTGCATGTACTTGCTCTTGGCCATTTTGGGCCGTCACGGGCTGATGGCAAATATTGTCTTTTCACAAGCTTATGATCGCGGCCAACCGGGCATGGCTTGGGCAGCACAAGCCCATCAACCGGGCATCGGCACGCCCCAGTTGCGGTGCAGCCAGTCAAACACCATGAAACGCAGCGCTGCCCAGCGGCTGGGCTCGTTGGCCATGGGCAGCGGATCGGGCGCGTTGGTCCAGTCGACCAGCGAGCCCGGATACATGCGCACGTCGGGGTAGCCCAGCACTTCGCTCAGCACGAACCAGTCGGTGGCAGACCAGTGCCCCGCGTTGCAGAAGGTGATGATGGCCTGGTCGGGCTCGGCGCCCAGCGCCTGCGCCTCGCCGGCCAGCCCGTCCACGTCCATCAGACTTGCGCTGCCCAGCTCGAAAAACAGCTCGCTGTCCAGGTTGACCGCTCCGGGCAGCGTCCCCCGTGCGCGAGCCTGCGGCGGCGCCTGCCGACCGTCAAAGTAGGGCAAAGGCCGCGCGTCGACCAGCAGCGTGTCGCCATTGCCCAGCACGGCCAGCACCTCGTCGCGGGTGGCGGTCCACTCCCGGTTGAACCTGGGCTGCCAGTTGCTGCGCTGGGTCACGACCGGCACGTCAGAAGCGTCCCGGCCTGCCGCCACCCAGGCCGCGAGCCCGCCGTCCAGGATGGACAGCTGCGCCATGCCCAGGCCCTTGAGCGTCCAGTACACCCGCGCCGCGCTGCCGAAATCCGTCGCGTCAATCCCGGCGTAGACGATGACGGCGTGCGTGTCCGGCGTCAGGCCCAGCGACTGAACCAGCTCGGTGAGCTCGGCCTGCGGCGGCAGCTGCCCCGGGTTGTCGCCAGCGCCCCGCCAGAGCCCGTAAGGTGCGGAAACCGCAGTCGGCACGTGCTGCAGCGCATACGCCGGCGCCTCGCGTACGTCGATGACGCGCACGGCATCGTCGGCAATCAGCGCATGCAGCGCATCCGGCGCGATCAGCGGCGGAGCAGCAAAAACGGGAGCTGCCAGCCAAAGCAGGCACAGGAACAAGATACGCAACACGAAGAAAACCTGGTTTTGGACGACCACGCCACACGGAGGACGGTCTGATTGGGTTCATTATCGAACGCCCGAGCCAGTCTGGAAACAACAGAGTTGTCAGAAGCATATGCACCGATCCAGACGGGCGGATGACGGATGACCTCGCTGGCGCTTCGACAAGAGGTTGAGCGTATTGCGTTGAGCGTCCAGCGTATGCCCACCACGATCAACGCTCAACGCCTGACGCCAAACCTTCATGGGCCGAGGTCATCGATCATCCGTCATCCGGTGAGCTGACGGACGAGGCCTGCCGCACGGCTCGACGAACGCGCGGCTGCGCTGCTTTCCTGCCGGCACTGCCGCCGGCAAGCACGGGGCTGCCCGCACCGGCGTCGCACCGGCGTCGTGGCCTGCGCATAAAATGGCAACTCTCAATGGCGAGTCGCCAGGGGAGCCCACCTTTGGGCTGAGAGTGCGTGGCATGGGGCTGCGCAGACCCTGGAACCTGATCCGGCTGATACCGGCGGAGGAAGCGCGACATGACTGCTCTCACCTGGGCTGCACTGGCAGCCACTCTCCTTGGCTTTATCGGCATCGGCCTGTACGCCCGCGCACCCAGCGCCGGCGTGGACGACTACGTCACCGCCCGCAATTCCCAGGGCGCACTGGCGCTGGGCCTGTCGTTCCTGGCGTCGGGCATGGGCGGCTGGATCCTGTTTGCACCCCCGGAAGTCGGCGTGGGGCTGGGCTGGATCGCCGTGGCCGGGTACGCCGCCGGGTCCGCGCTGCCCTTTGTCGTCTTTGCACTCTTTGGCGCGCGCCTGCGCCGGCTCATGCCACAGGGCCGCAGCATTGCCGAATTCATGCGGCTGCGCTTTGGCGCCGGCATGGAGCGCTGGGTGCTGACGCTGTCGGTGCTGTACATGCTCTGCTTCGTGACGGCAGAGCTCACCGCGGCCGGTGCCATCGTCAACATGCTGACCGACGTCGACGGGCGCGTCGTGATCGTGGGCGTGGCGCTGGCAACACTGGTCTACACGGCCTGGGGCGGCCTGCGCGCCAGCATGCTCACCGACCGCTGGCAAGCCTGGCTGCTGCTGGCGCTGCTGGCCATCGTCTCCTTTGCCGTGACGCCGCTGCTGCAGCGGCCCGGGCTGTCCTGGCAGTTGCCCAGCGCGCCGGCCGCCAACCCCTGGGCCGTGGCGCTGACGCTGCTCATCGCCGTCACGGCGTCCAACCTCTTCCACCAGGGCTACTGGCAGCGCATGTGGTCGGCCCGGAGCGGGCAGGCGCTGCGCGCCGGTGCTGCCGTGGGTGCCGCAGCCACGCTGCTGATGGTGCTGCTGGTGGGTGGTTTTGGCGTGCTGGCCGCAGCGGCCGGACTGGACGTGGGCAGCCCGCCGCTGCCCTTTTTTGCGCTGCTGCACGCGTTGCCGGCCTGGCTGGTGCTGCCGGCGGTGCTGCTGGGCGTCACGCTGGTTGCGTCGTCCGTGGACACGCTGGAAAACGCGCTGGCGTCGCTGGCCGTGGCGCAGCGGCCGACGCTGTCGCTGGCCAGCGCACGCTGGCTGACCGTGCTGCTGATGATCCCGGCCATCCTGGTCGCGCTGCAGGGTTATTCGGTGCTGCGCCTGTTCCTGATCGCCGACCTGCTCTGTGCCACGGCGGTGGTGCCGCTGCTCATGGGCCTGTCGCCACGCACGACGCGTGCTGCGGCGCTGGCCAGCGCCGGCGCCGGCGTCGCCGGTGCCTTCCTGCCCACCTGGCTGAGCACCGGCAGCCTGGCGGCGGCGCTGCATGCGGCCAGCTTTCCGGGCGCGGTGCCCACGCTTGCGCCGTTTGCCGGCGCGCTGGCTGCGTCCGCCGTGGTGGGCGCGGTGATCACGGCGCTGTCACGCGAACCGCGTGGCCCCGACCTGGCGCGCGCAGCGGATTGACCGCGCCGCGGCACGCGCGCAGACACGCATGGGCAGGCATTACACTGCAGGGCAGGATTCCAACCCGCAAGGAGCCCCATGAAACTGTACACCGCCTATCGTGCACCCAACCCGCGGCGCGTGCTGATGTTCATGCACGAGAAGGGCGTCAGCGGCATCGAGACGGTGTCGCTGGAC
>JALOAS010000015.1 GCA_023228705.1 Ottowia sp.
CGTTGTCGCCCTTGCAGGGCGCCCCGCAGCCAGAGGCTGCTTCTGTTCGTGCTGTCCAAAGGTGCGCAGGCACCTTTGGAGCCGCAGCACTCACCCTTGCCTGACACGCCCATCGCTGCACGCTCAGGCGCATCCAACTGCGGAATCTAGGATTATTTGTTCGATATGAACACAAAGCAGAGCGCCCGCCTGCTGAATCCAGGATCATTGGGTTGATGCGGCCGCCGGCTCCGCCGGATGCATCGGGCCGGCCGCCACTGCCGGCTTGCGCGCGCCGCTGGCGATCTCGGGGGCAAAATGGCAAGCCACGTCGCGGCCGTCAAACTCCTGCAGCAGTGGGCGCTCGCTGCTGCATCTGGGGCCGGCATAGGGGCAGCGCGGGTGAAAGGCGCAGCCTGCGGGCGGGTTGATGGGCGACGGCGGCTCGCCACTGAGCCCGATGTGCGTGTGGCGCAAGGCGGGATCGACCGCCGGCGTGCTGGCCAGCAGCGCCTTGGTGTAGGGATGCGCTGGCGCGTCAAAAATCCGCTCGGCAGCGCCGCTTTCAACGACGCGGCCCAGGTACATGACCAGCACGCGGTCGGCGATGTGGCGCACGACGCTCAAATCGTGCGTGATGAACAGGTAGGCCAGCCCGAGCTCGCGCTGCAGGTCGGCAAAGAGGTTGAGCACCTGCGCCTGTATGGACACGTCCAGCGCCGACACCGGCTCGTCGGCGACGAGCACGCTGGGCTCGAGCATGAGCGCGCGCGCAATCGCAACGCGCTGGCGCTGGCCGCCGGAGAACATGTGCGGATAGCGGTTGGCCCAGTCCGGGTTGAGCCCGACCTGCGCCATCACCGCACGCACGCGGGCGACGCGCTCGCGCCGGCCCAGGCGGGTGTTGATGTGCAGCGGCTCGGCGATGATGGTGCCTATCTTCTTGCGCGGGTTGAGCGAGCCAAAGGGATCCTGAAACACCACCTGCACCTTTTGCCGCAACTGGCGGCGCCCACGGCGGTCGGCGGCTGCGGCATCCATGCCGTCTATGTGCAGGCGACCGGCATCGGGCGCTTCTATCATGGCGACCACGCGCGCCAGCGTCGACTTGCCGCAGCCCGACTCGCCGACCACGGCCAGCGTCTCGCCCGCATGCAGCGCAAAACCAACGTCGGTCAGCGCCTTGACGCTGCGCCCCCGGCCCACGCCATAGTGGCGCGTGAGCGCTTCGGCCTGCACGACCACGCGCGCGTTCATGTCTCGCCCTCCGGCGCTGCGGGCCAGTTGTTGGTCGGCTTGCCATCCTGCAGCGGGTAGTGGCAGCGCACCAGCGCGCCGCCGGCATCGGCTGCGGGTGCAAGTTCGGGCCGCTGCTGCCAGCACAGCGGCCGCGCAAACGGGCAGCGCGGTGCGAACAGGCAGCCGGACGGCCGGTCGCCCTGGCCCGGCACCATGCCCGGGATGGTGGGCAGGCGCTGGCCGCGGGTGCCGCGCTCGGGCAGGGCGGCCAGCAGCGCCGCCGTGTAGGGATGCCGGGGGTTGTCAAACAGGCCTTGCGCCGGCTGCTCTTCAACCAGCTGGCCGGCGTACATGACATTGACGCGCCGGGCTGTTTCAGCCACCACGCCCATGTCGTGCGTGATCAGCACCAGCGCCATGCCGTGCTGGCGCTGCAACTGCACCAGCAACTCCAGGATTTGCGCCTGGATGGTCACGTCCAGCGCGGTGGTCGGCTCGTCGGCAATGAGCAGGCGCGGATTGCAGGCAATGGCCATGGCAATCATGACGCGCTGGCTCATGCCGCCGGACAACTGGTGCGGGTACGCCTTGAGGCGCTGCGCCGGTGCCGGTATGCCCACTTGCGCCAGCAGCTCCAGCGCGCGCGCGCGCCGCTGCCGGCGGCTGCCGCCCACGTGCACGGCCAGCGCCTCCATGATCTGAAAACCCACCGTGAACGATGGGTTGAGGCTGGTCATGGGCTCCTGGAAAATCATGGACATGGCCGCGCCCACGATGCGCCGGCGTGCGCGCGGCGACAGGCGCAGCAGGTCCTGCCCGGCAAAGTGCATGCAGTCAGCGGTCACCCTGGCGCTCCAGGGCAACAGCCCCATGACGGCCAGCATGGTGACGCTCTTGCCCGAGCCGGATTCGCCCACGACGCCCAGGATCTCGCCTTCGGCCACGTCCAGGTCGACATGCTCGATGGCCCGGAATGGTCCGCGCGTGGTCTGGAACTCGACGCAGAGGTTGCGCACTTCGAGGAGCATCAGCTGCGCCTCATGGCCGGGTCGAAGGCGTCGCGCAGGCCGTCGCCCATGATGTTGACGGCCAGCACGGTGACCAGGATGGCCAGTCCCGGAAAGGTCACGGCCCACCAGGCGCTAGTGATGTAGTCGCGCGCGTCGGCCAGCATGGTGCCCCACTCCGGAATCGGCGGCTGTGCGCCCAGGCCCAGGAAGCCAAGCGCCGCCGCGTCCAGGATGGCGTTGGAAAAGGTGAGCGCCCCCTGCACGATGAGCGGCGCCAGGCAATTGGGCAGGATGGTGACAAACATCAGTCGCAGCGGCCCGGCGCCGGCGACGCGACTGGCCGTGACGTACTCGCGCTGCAGCTCGGCAATGACCGAGGCGCGCGCCAGCCGCGTGAACTGCGGCATGTAGACCACGGCAATGGCCAGCATGGCATTGGTCAGCCCGGGCCCGAGTATGGCCACCACGACGATCGCCAGCAACAGGCTGGGGATGGCCAGCAGGATGTCCATCAGCCGCATGATGAGGCTCTCGAACAGGCCGCCAACGTAACCGGCCACCAGGCCAAGCAAGGTGCCCACCGTGGTGGCCAGCACCACCACCACCATGCCGATAAGGAGCGAATAGCGGGAGCCGTAGATGATGCGCGAGAGGATGTCGCGTCCCAGCGGGTCGGTACCCAGCACAAACGACCAGTTGCCGCCGCTGGTCCAGGCCGGCGGCTGCAGCAGCGCGCTGCGAAACTGCTCGTTGGAGCCATGCGGCGCCAGCAGGTCGGCGCCCAGCGCCACCAGCACCAGTGCAGCGATGATGAGCAGGCCCGTCAGCGCACCCCGGTTTTCGGCAAAGTAGGCCCAGGCCTCGCGCAGCGGATGCGGCGGCGCCTGCAGCGCTCGTGGCGGCTGCGGCTCTTGCAGGGCGGTGACGGGCAGCGTACTCATGAGCGGCGGTGGCGGATGCGCGGGTCAATCAGGCCATACATCAGGTCCACGCTGAGGTTGACCAGCATGACCATCAGCGCCACCAGCAGCACGCCGCCCTGCACCGACGGGTAGTCGCGGCGGTAGACGGCCTCGACCAGCCACTTGCCCACGCCCGGCCAGGAAAAAATGGTTTCGGTCAGGATGGCGCCGGCAAACAGCAGCCCAACCTGCAGGCCGGTGACGGTGATCACCGGCACCAGCGCGTTGCGCAGCGCGTGCAGGCCGACCACGCGCCACGGTGCCAGCCCCTTGGCGCGTGCCGTGCGCACGTAATCCTGCCCCAGCACCTCGAGCATGGCCGAGCGCGTTTGCCGCGCAATCACGGCCAGCGGGATGGTTGCCAGCGCCACCGCCGGCAAAACCAGATGCCGCACCGCCGACCAGAACGCGTCTGTCTCGCCCTGCAGCAGCGTGTCCATGAGCATGAATCCGGTGATGGGCTGGATGAAGAACCAGGCGTCCATGCGACCGGAGACCGGCGTCCAGCCCAGGTAGCCGGAAAAAAACACGATGAGCAGCAGGCCCCACCAGAAAATGGGCATGGAATAGCCGGTCAGCGCCGCACCCATGACGGCGTGATCAAACAGCGAGCCACGCTTGACGGCAGCGATCATGCCGGCCGGCAGTCCAATGAACAAGGCCAGCAGCAACGCCACCAGCGACAGCTCGACCGTGGCCGGAAAGCGCGAGAAAAAGTCGGACAGCACCGAACTGCGCGTAATGAGCGAGGTGCCCAGATCGCCGTGCAGCAGCCCGTTCAGAAAGCCCAGGTACTGCTGCCACAGCGGCAGGTCGAAGCCGTACTGGTGCATGAGCTCGGCATGGCGCTCGGGCGAGACGCCGTGTATGCCGGCCATGACGCGCACCGGGTCGCCCGGAATCAGCCGCACCAGCCCGAAGGCGACCACCGTCAGGCCGAAGACCGTCGGCACGATGAGCGCCAGGCGGTGCAGGACAAAACGAAACATGGCCGGCTTGCCCAGCCGCTACGGCGCATCCGGCGCAAGACGCGCCGCCGGCGACGCCTCAGTCGACGTCAACGGCATGGAAATAATGCCCGCCCATGGGGTCCATGACGTAATTCTTGACGCTCTTGCGCACCGGCAGGAAGACGGTGGAGTGATCCAGCGTGATCCAGGGCGCCTCTTCCTTGAAAATCCTGATCGCCTCGTGATACAGCTCGGCGCGCTCATCGCGGTCGGAGACGCGCTGCGCCTTGGTGACCAGCTCGTTGAACGCGTCGTTGCACCAGCGTGCCAGGTTGGTACCCGAGGCCACGCCGTCGCAGCCGAGCAGGGTGTAGAGGAAGTTGTCGGGGTCGCCGTTGTCGCCGGTCCAGCCCAGGAACGCGGTCTGGTGCTCGCCAGCGGCCACGCGCTTGAGGTATTCGCCCCACTCAAACGAGACGATTTTGGTCTTGACCCCTATCTTTTCCCAGTCCGACAGGATGAGTTGCGCCATGCGCCGCGCGTTGGGGTTGTAGGGTCGTGCCACCGGCATGGCCCACAAGTCGGTCTCGAAGCCGTCGGCGTAGCCCGCCTCGGCCAGCAGCTCCCTGGCCCGCTCCGGATCGTAGTCGTAATCCTGCAGGTCCTTGACATAGCCCAGCACCGACGGCGGGATGGGGTTGGACGCAATCTCGGCGTATCCGTTGAAGATGACGTCAATGATGGTTTTTCTATCGACCGCCAGCGCCAGTGCCTGGCGCACCTTGACGTTGTCAAACGGCTCGCGTTCGACGTTCATGGCCAGATAGCCGACGTTCAGGCCCGCCTGCTCCATGAGCTCGATGTCGGCGTCCTTTTTGATCGTGTCCAGATCGGCCGGATTTGGGAACGACATCACCTGGCACTCGCCCGCCTTGGTCTTTTGCAGCCGCACCGAGGCATCGGGCGTGATGGCAAACACCAGGTTGTCTATCTTGGGCCGCTCGACAAAGTAGTCCGGGTTGGCCTTGTAGCGGATGATGGCGTCCTTCTGGTAGTTGACAAAGACAAAGGGGCCGGTGCCCACCGGGTTGTGGTTCATCTGCTCGGGCGTGCCCGCTTCCATTAGCTGCTCGGCGTACTCGGCCGACAGTATGGAGGCAAAATCCATGGCAAGGTCGGGCAGGAAGGCCGAGTTGGGCGCGTTCAGTTCAAAGCGCACGGTGTGATCGTCGAGCTTTTCTATGGCCTTGAGCAGCTTGGGAAAGCCCATGCCTGCAAAGTACTGGTAGTTGCCGCCGCCCACCTGGTGCCAGGGGTGGTCTTTTTTCCACTGCCGGTTGAAGCTGTACAGCACGTCGTCGGCGTTGAACTCGCGCGTCGGCTTGAACCAGGGCGTCGTCTGCCACTTGACGCCCTTGCGCAAATGAAAGGTGTAGGTCAGGCCGTCGTCCGAAATGTCCCACGACTCGGCCAGCCCCGGCTCGAAATCGGTGGTGCCCAGCTTGAACTCGACCAGGCGGTTGTACAGCGGCCGCGATGAGGCGTCAAAGGTGGTGCCGTCATCGTAGAACTGCGGATTGAACCCCGAGGGGCTGCCTTCCGAACAAAACACCAAATGCTTGCTGGCCGCGCCTGCCGCCAGTGGTAAAAACAAGGCCGCAACCAGTGCCGCACCCAGAATCCTGCTCTTGCGCATGAAAAAATCTCCTCGTTGTCCATAGAGAAAATCGGAGCATGCGATGTCGCCAGGGTGACATCCGCTCGTCAAGTGCATTATGCCAACGCAAAAAGCCGCACCTGCGGAAGCGGCCAACCTTGATCCTGGCACGGCCGATTGGCGATAAAGCAAATCTCGGATCAGGCCGGACACGTGCTGCAGCAGCCCCGCGCCTGACCTGCGGCTGCAACCAACCTGGTGGATTGCGTGCCACCATCAACGCTTCGTGATCCACGGTCGTCGGCGTAATGGGTGTTCTTGCTCGGTATGGCAGCGCCGACCGCCCCGTCTTGTCATGCGCCTGATGGTCAGGCTGCCGGATCAAACATGCCTTTTTCCCCAGTGATGAAGAACTGACGTTGCGCTGGAGCGAGAATATCGTGTGGCAGTACGTCTCTGGCGTGGGGTCTGCAAACTGCGCCCGCCCTGCGATGCCGCGCAAGTCAGTGGCTTGCGCACGCGAATCGGCGAGGCAGGCATCGAAGAGATCCTGACGGCCACCATCGACCCGGCAGTTCGGGTGAGAGTGATCAAGTCCGTCGAATCTGAGGGTGTCATCGTCGATGCCACCGTGCAGGAGAAGGCCCTTGAGCACGGCTATTTTTGGGAGAGCAGGCCAAGCAGGGTATCGTGGTAGAACGCAGCGAAGAGGCCGGCCGCAAAACAGTGTCAGGCACCTGTCGCCCTCTTGTTTTTGATCCTAGGTGTTCATTGAAAAACGCAAAACTTCGAGCAATAACAAATAGTTGTCAAAAAAATAAGCGGTCAACTGCGGATTCTAGGTTGATTGGTTCTCCTGCTGGAAGCCCCGGAGAAAACTGATGGCAACGCCTCCTGATTCCTCCCTGACAGAAATGGCGGACGAGGTCAATACCGTTATCCGGGCCGAGAAAGCGCGTGGCCGGTTCAGGCAAACGGGCTGGCTTGTTCTGGCCGCGCTTGTCGTGGGCGCATTGGCGTGGTGGTTTTGGCCAACCCAGCCTGCGGTGCAATGGCAGACGCATGCGCTGGATCGTGCCGACATGCTGCTGTCGGCGACGGCAACCGGGAATCTGCAGCCCAAGAGCGAAGTATCCGTTGGCGCCGAAATATCCGGGATTATCGGCCAGGTGTCGGTCGCGGAAAACGACAGCGTGCGCAAGGGCCAGATCCTTGCAAAATTCAACACCGACGAGCTCAACGTGGCACTGCAACAGGCAACGGCCGGCCTTGCGCTGGCCCGGGCATCCGCTTCCGAAGCGGCAGCGACGCTGCAGGAGGCCACGGTGGACGAGCGCAGGACGCGGGATCTGGCCGGGGAATATTTCTTGTCCCAGGCAACGCTGGACGCAGCCGTTGCCACGGCCAAGCGTGCCCGGGCCAAGACCGCGCACGCCAGGGCGACGATCCAGCAGGCCGAGGCCAGCGTATCGCAGGCGCGCACACGACTTGAGAAGGCGGTCATCACCTCGCCCATCGATGGCGTGGTGCTCAAGCGCAACATCGAGCCGGGGACCACCGTGGCAGCAAGCTTCCAGACGCCCGAACTCTTTTTGCTCGCGGAAGACCTGCGGCAAATGGAACTGCACGTGTCCATGGATGAGGCCGACGTGGGCATGGTGAAGGCGGGCCAGGTCGCAACCTTTGTCGTCGATGCCTGGCCGGGCCGGCTGTTCAAGGCCACGGTGCTGAAGGTCTATTTGTATCCGACGGTCGAGAACAATGTGGTGACCTACACCACGGTGCTGTCGGTCGACAATTCCGAACATCTTTTGCAGCCAGGCATGACGGCGACGGCAACCATCATCACGGGCGAGCGAAAGCAGGCGTTGCGAGTGCCCAACATGGCGTTTCGCTTCCGGCCCCCGGCCAGCGGAGAAACAGGCGGCGGCCTGTTCAGCCTTCCCGCCGACCGCCTCAAGGACGCTCCCGCAGCGTCCGCCAATACCATCTGGGTACTTAAGGGAGACCAACCGCAACGCGTCCTCGTGCGCACCGGCTACACCGACGGTCAATATACCGAGGTTTTCAGTGATGAATTGTCCGTGGGCGACCAGATCCTGATCGGCGGAGGTCCCACTGGATAACCACGCAAGCAACCCGCATGCAGACCTGCCGCCGCCGCGGTTGCCTCCTGCCATCATCCGGATGCGCGGGATCTACAAGATCTACGGGGCGGGCGCGGCCGAGGTGCGCGCGCTGGATGGTGTCGACCTGACGATCCGCGATGGCGAGTTCGTGGCCATCATGGGGCCCAGCGGTTCAGGCAAGTCCACCTGCATGAACATCATCGGTTGCCTGGACGTGCCCACCGCCGGTGAATACCTGTTCCGTGGGGTGGACGTGGCCCGCCTCGACCGGGATGAACTCGCGCTGTTGCGCCGGCATTTCATGGGCTTCATCTTCCAGAGTTTCAACCTGCTGCCGCGGGTCACGGCGCTGGCCAATGTGGAGCTGCCACTCATCTACGACGGCGTCAAGCGGTCCACGCGCAGAGCACGCGCGAGCGAGGCCCTGCGCATGGTCGGCCTGGCCGGCCGTGAGTCCGCCACACCCAATCAGCTTTCCGGGGGGCAACAGCAACGGGTGGCCATCGCCCGGGCGCTGGTGACCGAGCCTCCCATCCTGCTGGCGGACGAGCCCACCGGAAACCTGGATACCGCGATGTCCGACGGCATCATGGTGCAACTGGAGCAGATCCGCATCGAGCGGGGCATCACCATTATCATGGTGACGCACGAGCCGCCCATTGCCCGCTACGCGGAACGGGTGCTGTACTTCGTCGATGGCAAGCTGGAGAAGGACGGACCCCCGGCGGAGGTTCTGTCATGAGCTGGCTGGACACCTTTCTCATGGCCTTTCAGGCCATCGTCAGGAACAAGCTGCGTTCGCTTCTGACCGCCCTGGGCATCATCATCGGCGTCGGCAGCGTCGTGGTCATGGTGCATCTGGGCCAGTCCGCCACACGCAGTGTCACCGACGAAATTGCCAGCATCGGCTCGAATCTGTTGTTCGTCATGCCCGGCACCGCCCAGCGTGGCCTCGGCGGCGTGCGCTCGATCGCCAGGCCTTTCGAGTTGGAGGATGTGCAGGCCATAGAGCGCGAAGTGCCTGGAATTCTTGTGGCACCGGCGCTGACGACCAACGCGACCGTTGTTTTCGGCAACGCCAACGAGACGATCCCGGTGGTGGGCACAAACAACAACTATTTTGTCGTTCGCAACCACGGGGTTGCCTATGGCCGCGAGTTCGAGGACTCGGAGCTGAGTGCCGGCGCGGCCGCTTGCATCATCGGCACCGCGCTGGTCGACGAGATGTATCTTGGCCAGGAGCCCCTGGGGTCAACGCTTCGGGTGGGGCGCACCGCCTGCCGGGTGATCGGCGTCCTCGAGGAGAAGGGCCAGTCCATGGGGCAGGACCGGGACAAGACCATCCTCATGCCCATCAAGGCCGTCCAGCGCCGTCTCGTGGGCAAGCTTGATGTGCAGACCATTTATGTATCTGCCCTGATCGATGGCAGCACGCGCACCGTGCAGAAGGATATTGAATCATTGCTTCGACAGCGCCGGAGCATTGCCTCCCGGGCAGACGACGACTTCTACGTTCGGGACACGCAAGACATTGCCGAGGCGCTGGCCAGTACCACGAACACGCTGACCGTCCTGCTCGGCGCCATTGCTGCCGTGAGCTTGCTGGTGGGCGGGATCGGGATCATGAACATCATGCTGGTGTCCGTCACTGAGCGCATCCGCGAAATCGGCATCCGGCTGGCGATTGGTGCCCGCACCCGTGATGTGTTGCTGCAGTTCCTGGTCGAATCGATCACCTTGTCGACGCTCGGCGGCATCATCGGGCTGATCCTCGGCGTCGTGGGCACCTGGTTGGTAACGACCCGGATGAAGATGCCCTTCCTGCTTTCTCCCGCCGTCATGTTGATGGGGTTTTTCTTCGCGGTCGCGATAGGCGTCCTCTTCGGATATTTCCCTGCACGCAAGGCTGCGCATCTGAATCCCGTCGATGCGCTGCGCCATGAGTAAGGCAAACTCCGGACCCGTTCAGCCGTGGCTGATCGCACATAACCGGCACCATATCCGCGTCTTTGGATCGGACAAAACCAACCTGGATTCAGCGTACAGTGTTCCGTGAGAAAAGCCGCCACGTCAAGCCCAAACGGTTGGACGGGGCTCCGTACAGGCCGCGGATTTCGAACAGGCGCAATCCGTTCATCGTGCAGTTTCTCCAGTTTTTTCAGGCTGGATCAAAAGTGCGACCGCAGTGACGATCAGGATCAGACGCGCCTGGTCGCCGCATACTCGGAGGTCAAGATGCCCCAACTCCCCTGGCATCGGACAAAGATCATTTGCACTCTGGGTCCGGCGACCGATCGAGCAGGTGTGTTGGAGCGGCTGATTGGCGCAGGGATGGACGTTGCCCGCTTCAACATGTCGCACGGTGATCACGCCAGCCACGCTCGCCGGATTCAGCAGGTGCGTCAATGGGCGCAACAAGCGGGGCGGTTCGTCGCCGTCCTGGTGGACCTGCCGGGGCCGAAGTTCCGGCTCGCAGAGTTGCCCGGCGGTACCCGCGAGCTGCATCTGAGTGCGGACGTGATGCTGGCGCTTGAGGCCGATCCTGCTGATGCGCTACCGGTGCGGCACCCGGCGTTGCTGCAGGCGTTGCGTGTGGGCGAGTCGGTGTATCTCGCCGATGGTGCCGTCAAGCTTGAGGTGAAAACCGCTGGTGCGGAGCGGGTGGTCTGCCGGGTACTCGTCAGTGGAACGGTGACCTCCGGCTCGGGGATCAACGTGCCCGAATCCAGGCTCTCGGCACTCGTGCCGACGGACGACGACCGCCGGCACCTGGGCTTCGCGCTGGCGCAACAGGCGGAGTGGCTCGGCGTGTCGTTTGTCCAATCTGCCGATGACCTGATCCGTGTTCGAGCCCTGCTTCCGCCCGGCCGCCAGCCCCTGCTGATGGCCAAGATCGAAAAACGCCAGGCCCTCGCCAACCTCGACGCCATTGTGGAGACGGCCGATGGCGTGATGGTGGCGCGCGGGGATCTGGGGGTGGAGACCGACCTGGCCGAGATCCCGCTGGTGCAGAAACGCATCATCGCCCTGGCCAATGCCCAGGCACGCCCGGTGATCACCGCCACCCAGATGCTCGAATCCATGGTCATGCAGGAACGGCCGACGCGCGCCGAGGTGACGGATGTCGCCAACGCCATGCTCGATGGGACTGACGGCGTGATGCTGTCCGCCGAGACTGCCATCGGACGCTTTCCGGTGGCCGCCGTCAAGATTTTGCAGCGGGTGCTGACAGCCACTGAAGCCGAATATGCTGCGCGCCTTGCACGTGAGCGGCTGTGCGCCAATGAGGCAACCCCGGCGGCAAACCCCATCAGCCTGGTTGCCTGCCAGTTTGCGGCCCGTCTCGACGCCAGGGCCATCATCGCCCCGGTCAGGAATATGGCGACCGTGCTGGGAATTGCCCGCTTCCGACCCGCGGCGCCGCTGGTGGTCGTGGCTGACTCCGAGGACTTGTGTCGCCGTCTGGCGGTGGTCTGGGGCGTGTCACCGTTACTGGCCGTGGCGGGGTTTGAACCGCAATCGTGCCTGCGTCTGGCCAGTCACTGGCTGTGCGCGCAAGGACTTGCGCAACCCGGCGATCCTGTTGTCATGTTGTCTGCCTCCGGGGCAGCGCAGGGCACGGCCGACACGCTGCAGGTGATGCATGTGCAGGAGGGGCAATGGCAGGGATGAATGCGCCGCAGAAAATGCATTCATCATGGGCGACTTGCCTGAGAATGAATTCGCCTCCCGCCGGCGACTGGCGCTGGTCGGACGCGTCTGGTGCACTCTGCGCGGTAATGGGTGTCGACTGGTGGGCGGGTCGCTGCTGGCGTTTGTCCTGATGAGCTGCACGCACTTTCGGTTTGATCAGTACGCGCCGACCAGGGGTTGCAAGGTCGACGTCCGCACGCCGGGCAATGAGGCCCATCCGCCGCTGGAAGACGCACCGGGTGGATACGTGTTGATTCCTTGAGGTCATGCGATGAACATTACTTTCCTCGGCGCCGCGCGCGAAGTCACCGGCTCGTGCTTTCTGGTCGAAACCGGCGCCGTCCGCTTCCTGGTGGACTGCGGCATGGTGCAGGGCGGCCGCGAGGCAGACGGACGCAACCGCAAGCCGTTTGCCTTCGACCCGAAAGCCATCGATTTCGTGCTGCTGACCCATGCCCACATCGATCACAGTGGCCTGCTGCCCAAGCTCACCCGCGCCGGTTTTCGCGGCCCTGTCCACGCGACCACAGCGACCGCCGATCTGCTCAAGGTGATGCTGCCTGACAGCGCGCACATCCAGGAGCGCGATGCCGAGCGGGCGCGGCGCTACGCAAAGTCTGCGCGCGGCAAAGGCGATGCGTTGGCGCCGCTGTATACCATGGAGGACGCACAGGAGTGCCTGAAACAGGTACAACCCATCGACTACGATGCCGAACTGGTGCCCGCGACCGGCGTACGCTGCCGCTTCCGCGATGCAGGCCACATTCTCGGCTCGGCCATCATCGAGGTCTGGACCACGGAGCGTGGCCAGGCGACCAAGCTCGTGTTCAGCGGCGATCTTGGCCAGCCGGGGCGGCCGATTCTCCGGGATCCGACAGTGATCGAGGAAGCCGACATCCTGGTCATCGAATCCACCTACGGCAACCGCGCACACAAGGATTTCGCGGCGACCGAGGAAGAGTTGATCGGGATCGTCGGGCGCACCCTTAAGGGCGGCAACGTGATCGTTCCCGCGTTCGCCGTTGGTCGCACCCAGGAAGTCATTTATCACCTGCATCGTCTCACCCGGGAGGGCCGCCTGCGCGACCTGAGGGTGTTCGTCGATTCGCCGATGGCCACCGAGGTGACGCGGATAACGCAGCGCTACCTGGAGTTGTTCGATGAAAGCGCCAAGCATCTCGCTGGCTGGCGCTCGCTCGGCCAGGATCTTCCCTATGTCCACTTTACCGGGAGCGTGGAGGAATCGATGGCCCTGAATCAAATCCGCCAGGGCGCCATCATCATCTCCGCCAGCGGCATGTGTACTGCCGGTCGCATCAAACACCATCTGCGCCACAACCTGCCGCGACCGGAATGCAGTGTGATGATCACCGGCTTCCAGGCCCAGGGAACGCTGGGCCGGCGGCTGGTCGATGGCGCCAAGCGGGTGCGTATCTTTGGCGAAGAGGTCCCCGTGCACGCTTCGGTGCATACTGTGGGCGGTCTCTCGGCACACGCCGACCAGCCAGCACTGCTGGCATGGACCGCCGGTTTCGAGCGACCACCAGCACACACTTTCGTGGTCCACGGTGAAGACACAGCAGCGCAGACCCTGGCCACCAGGCTGCGTGAGCGCTCCGGCTGGGAGGTGACCGTTCCCGCAGCGGGCCAGCAGGCGCATTGGCATGAACCCATCAGCGGAGCACGGGCATGAACAGCGAAGATCAACGGGAGCTGCGTGAGGAAGCGATCGTGCACGGCCCGGCTTACCAGCTGGCCCAGGAAGATGTCGAATTTCTTGCCAGCGATGAACTGCGCGGCGTACGTTTGCAACTGGAGCTGCTCAAGCCCGAAATCGCCCTGCAAAAGCACGCAATCCGTTCCACCGTAGTGGTATTTGGCAGTGCACGGACCTGCTCACCGGAGCAGGCGCAGGCCGAAGTTGTGCGGCTCGCCGCACGTGCGCAATTGCATCCGGAAGATGCGCAGCTGGCACACCAACTCACCCGTGCGCGCCGCCGACTTGCCGGCGCCCGTTACTACGAAGAAGCGAGGCGTTTCGCGGAAATTGTCTCGTGCCGGTTTCAGCGCGAGGGGCGCCGTGACTTCGTGGTGGTGACCGGCGGCGGGCCAGGCATCATGGCGGCTGCCAACCGGGGCGCGCATGAGGCTGGCGCACGCTCGATCGGGTTCAACGTGACCTTGCCGCACGAACAGCGACCCAACAGCTGGATCACCCCGGAGCTGGCCTTCCGCTTTCACTATTTCGCCGTGCGCAAAATGCACTTCCTGCTGCGCGCGAAAGCACTGGTCGTCTTTCCCGGTGGATTTGGCACGCTGGACGAGTTGTTCGAAGTGCTGACCCTGGTACAAACCGGCAAGATGCCGCGCCTGCCGATTGTGCTGGTGGGCAGTGCGTTCTGGCGCCGTGCGTGCGATCTGGACTTTCTGGTCGAACAGGGCATGCTCGACGCCAACGACGTCCGACTGGTCAGCATCGTCGAAAATGCCGAACAGGCCGTGGCCGTGCTGAATGCGTTTTACGGCGGCAGGCCACCGACATGAACATGAGGGCCGCCCTGGCGACATGCTGCAATGCATGGATTACCCGTCCACGACCGGCGCTGCTGGCGCGCGCCTGGCGCAAGCTGCGTGGCAGCGGGGGTCGGCTGGCGAGCGGGTTGTTGCTGGCGTTTGCCCTGGTGGGCTGCGCGCACGATCCGGTCAATGCCCAGCTCGAGCAGTACGCGCCGAACGACGGCTACCGGCTGGAGAACCTGCCTGCCCCGAACAACTCCGGCAGTCTGTTTGCGGTGCTGGCGTTCTCCGGCGGCGGCACGCGAGCAGCGGCTCTGGCCTATGGTGTGCTGGAGCAGCTGCAGCAGACCGATATTGTGTGGGAAGGCCGGCGCAAAAGCCTGTTGGACGAAGTCGACCTCATCTCCGCCGTCTCCGGCGGCAGCTATACGGCCGCTTATCATGCGTTGTACCGCGAACGTCTGTTCACCGACTTCGAGCCCGATTTTCTGCTGCGCAACGTACAAGGCCAGCTCACCCGCAAACTGCTTGCTCCCGGCAACCTGGCGCGCACCATCAGTCCCACCTTTGGCCGCAGCGACCTGGTGGCGGAGTATCTCGACAAATACCTGTTTCACGGTGCAACCTTCAGCGACTTGCAGCAATATGGCCGGCCCTTCGTGCTGCTCAACGCCAGCGACATGTCATTGGGTACGCGCTTCGAGTTCACCCGGGACCAGTTCGACCTGCTGTGCCCGGGTTTGGCAACCTACCCGCTCTCACGCGCCGTGGCCGCATCCAGTGCGGTGCCCGTGGTGCTCAGTCCGCTGACCCTGCGCAATTATGCGGGCAGTTGTGGTTACCACGAACCGGCGTGGGTGCAGGCGGCACCGGACGATCGCGCAGCGTCGGCACGGCGCTACTATCAGGCCAGCAACATGCGCTCCTGTCTGGACCGCGCACAGCGCCCGTACGTGCATTTGCTCGACGGCGGCATTTCCGGCGACACCGGTTTGCGCGCACTGCTTGAGCGCGCCCAGACCGAACGCGAGCCACAACGACTGCCCCATGCGCCGGGCATGGCGGCACTGAGCAAGGTCGTGCTGATCACGGTGAGCGCGGAAACTCCGCCCAGTCGTCGGCTTGACCACAGCGAAGCCGTGTCGTCTGTGTTCCAGGTCATACGCAACGTGAAGAATATTCCGATCGGTCGCTATTCGTTTGAGACCACCGAATTGTTCAAGGCGCGGTTCGAAGCGCTGGCCCGCGACAGTGGCAACGTCGACACAAGGTTCTACCTGGTCGAGGTCACCTCCGAGGCGCTTTCCGATCCGGTCGAATACAAGCGTTTCGCAGACATCCCGACCTCGTTTGCCTTGCCGGCCGGGGATGTCGATGCACTGCACCGAGTGGCTGGGCGACTGTTGCATCGATCGCCCGATGACCGCCGCCTGCTGCGCGGTTTGGGCGCGCAGGATGAATGGCCCGGCTTGGCCGCCATCAAGTCACGCAGCAACGGATAGATCACAGAGTATTGCCCGTGTCATCCCTGTGTCGTACTTCCACGCCACGACGCGCCGCGGCAGCGGCCTTGACAGTGGTACAAACCGGCAGCGCCAACACCATGCCCAGGGGGCATTAGTCCATGCCAGGCGCCTGGTCATTGTTGGGCCGATGGCAGCGCCTGCGGCGATATCTTCGCCGCTGGCAAAGGGCGGTGGTGACGCCCACGCCGGCAGCCGAACCCCTGTTGCGTGCGCAGTTGTTCAGTGCAGAACAGATGGCGCTGCATGGCGAGGCGCTGGCGCGCACGCACAAGGTGCACGCCCGCAGGATGCCGGACCTGCTGCTGGCGCGCCTGGAGGAGAATGCAAACCTGCTTGACGACGCGCGCGTGCAGCTCACGCAGATGGTGCGCGACGATGTGTCCATCACGCCGGCCGGCGAATGGCTGCTTGACAATTACTATCTGGTCGAGGAGCAGATCCGACTCGCGCGTCTGCACCTGCCCAAGGGTTACAGCCGCCAGCTGCCCGCGCTGGAGGCAGGCCCCGCTGCCGGCATGCCACGCGTGTTTCACCTGGCGACCGAGGCGATAGCCCACGGTGACGGCCGCGTCGACGCCAGGACCATGAGCCACTTCGTTGCCGCCTACCAGACGGTGACGCCACTGAAGCTGGGCGAGCTGTGGGCGATCCCGATCATGCTGCGGCTGGCGCTGGTGGAAAACCTGCGCCGCATGGCGCTGCGCATCATGCGTGGCAACGTCGACCGAAGGCTGGCGGTCGAGTGGGCCGCGCGAATCAACCAGGCCGCGGAAAGCGAACCACGGAAACTGATACTGGTGCTGGCCGACATGGTGCGCTCCTCGCCCCCGTTGTCGGAATCCTTTGTCGCGGAACTGATGCGTGGGCTGCACGACGGCAGCGCTGCACTGGCGATGCCGCTGCACTGGATCGAGCAATGGCTGGCGCAAGACGACCACAGTGTCGGTCAGTTGATCCATGCCGACAGCCAGCAGCGGGCGGCCGACCAGGTCTCGATCAGCAACAGCATCGGCAGCCTGCGCACGCTGGGCAGCGTTGATTGGCGCGAGTTTGTGGAAACCGCCAGCGTGGTCGACCAGACCCTGCGCCAGGATCCGGCAGCGATTTACGCACGCATGGATTTCCATACCCGCGACAGCTATCGCCACGTGGTGGAACGACTCGCGCGTCTCGGGGGCATCGATGAACTTGCGGTGGCGCAGATGTGCCTGCAGCTGGCGCAGGCGCGCGCTCAGGCTCCCACCTCCGTGCCGGCATCCGTCTCGCCCAGCGAAACGCATGTCGGCTATTACCTCGTTGACGACGGCTTGACGCAGCTCAGGGCCGCGCTGCGCGCATCCGGCCACACGCCACGCGGTTTGCCGCTGGCGCCGCGCAGGATTCCCCTGTCGGTTTATCTGCTGTCGATCGCCCTGGTCGTTGCTTTCTTTGTCGTCGTGCTGCTGTTCGGGACGCAGGTACTGACGCTGCCCTGGGCACCGCTGTGGCTGATCGTGACGCTGGCCACCGTGGTTTTCAGCGAACTGGGCATTCTTCTGGTCAACTGGGTGGCAACGCTGCTGGTTGCGCCGCAGCGATTGCCGCGGCTGGATTTTTCCCACGGCATTCCCGCTGATTTGCGCACGCTGGTCGTCGTGCCGAGCATGCTGGACAGCACGGACGGCGCAGATGCACTGGTGGCAGCGCTGGAGGTGCGTTTCCTTGCCAACCGGGACCCGCAGCTGCATTTTGCCCTGTTGACCGACTTTGGCGATGCCGACCAGCAGACGCTGCCAGGCGACGAGGCCCTGCTCGCGCATGCGGTGCGCAAGATCGACGCGCTCAACGCCCGTTACGTGGCCGGGCATGGCGACCGCTTCTTCCTGCTGCACCGGCCGCGTCAGTGGAACGCCAGCGAAGGCTGCTGGATGGGGCACGAGCGCAAGCGCGGCAAGCTGGCGGCACTCAATCACCTGCTGCGCAACCGCGACGGTGGGCGTGCGGCATTCATGCGCATCGCCGGCAACCTCGACGCGCTGGTGGGTGTGCGCTACGTCATCACGCTGGACACCGACACGCAGCTGCCCCGCAATGCCGCGCGCGAGCTTGTGGCGACGCTGGCGCATCCGCTCAATCACGCCCACTTCGATGCGCGCCGCGGGCGCGTGACGCGCGGCTACGGCATTTTGCAGCCGGTTGTCGGGGTCAGCATGAGCGGGCGCCAGATCTCGCGCTATGCACGCATGTACGGCAGCGAGCCGGGAATCGATCCTTACACCCGGATGGTCTCCAACGTGTACCAGGACCTGTTCGGCGAAGGCTCTTTCGTTGGCAAGGGCATCTACGATGTCGACGCGTTCGAGCGGGCGCTGCGCGGCCGCTTTCCGGACAACCGCATCCTCAGCCATGACCTCCTGGAAGGTTGCTACGCGCGCGCCGGCCTGGTGAGCGACGCACGCCTGCACGAGGATTACCCCTCGCGCTATGCTGCCGATGTCGAGCGCCGGGCACGCTGGATTCGTGGCGACTGGCAGTTGTTGCCCTGGGTGTTGCCCTGGGTGCCCGTTGGCGAGGCTGCGGCCGAAGACCCCGGCGATCTTTCCCTTGCTGCCGGCAGCAGCAGGCGCGATGCCTCGCATGTGCACGTATCGGACCAGCCGAAGCGCAAGGCCGGCTACGAGCGCAATCCGCTGTCGTGGTTGTCGCGCGGCAAACTGCTGGACAACCTGCGCCGCAGCCTGGTGGCGGCAGCGGCGGTTGCGCTGTTCGTGATCGGCTGGATGCTGTTGCCCGATCCGTTGCTGTGGACCGTGTGGCTGGTCTGCCTGCTGTTGCTCCCGGTCCTGCTGCCAAGCATCCGCGACCTCGTGGTCAAACCGCGCGACATGGGGCTGGAGACGCATCTGCTGCAGGTGGGGCAGGAGCTGATGCGCGGTCTGCGGCGGGTTGTCGTCGACCTGGCACGTCTGCCCCATGAGGCGTATTTCAGCGTGCTCGCGATTGCGCGCACACTTTGGCGACTGGCGATCAGCCGGCGCCGCCTGCTGCAGTGGAATACCGCCAGCGAGGTCGAACGCAAGCTCGGCCATGGCATGGGCGCTGAACTGCGCAGCATGTGGTTTGCGCCGACGATCTCTTTCCTGGTCGCGGCGCTGCTGTGGCGGCTGAACATCACCGCACTGCCGGTCGCGGCACCCATCCTGTTGCTGTGGGCCTTGTCGCCGCTGCTCATGGGTTGGCTGGGGCAGCCGCGGCGGCAGCGGCAGGCGGTGCTGTCCGCGCCCCGCATCGCGTTCCTGCACGCGCTGACGCGGCGCACCTGGGCATTCTTTGACGTCAACGTCCGCGCCGAAGACCACTGGCTGCCACCGGACAACGTGCAGGAATACCCCACGCCGCGGCTGGCGCGGCGGACCTCGCCGACCAACATCGGCCTGTCGCTGCTGGCCAACCTGGCGGCCTGCGACTTCGGCTACCTGACCATCGCGCAAACCATGCAGCGCTGCGCCGACACCCTGGCCACGCTTGAATCGCTGCCGCGGCATTGCGGCCATTTCTACAACTGGTACGACACCGAAACCCTCGAGCCGCTGCCGCCGCGCTATATCTCCACCGTCGACAGCGGCAACCTCGCCGGCCACCTGCTGGTCCTGCGTCAGGGCCTGCTGGCGCTGGTTGATGCACCCGTGCTGGATGTAGCCAATACGCTGAGTGGCCTTGCCGACACGCATGCCGTGCTGGCAAAAGCGTGCGCGGACACCGGCAGCAGCGACGTCACCCTGCAGCATGCACTGGCTGCCTTCCGGCAGCGCCTTGAGGCAACGCGTGCCGCGCCGCCCGAATCGCTGCAGGCGGCCGCGCAAGCGTTCGACGCGCTGGCGCAACACGCCGCAGCGATCGAATCGGCCTGGCCGCAGCGGGACGACCCGTCGTCCGTGTTGCCCACGGGGTACTGGCCGCGCGCGCTCGCTGCGGCCTGTCGCGCCAGCAGTGAAGAAGCGCGTTGCTTTGTCCCGGATGCCGCATCGGGCGCGGTGCCGGGCACGGCGCAGACCGCGTCCATTCCAAGTCTGCGCGAACTGCGGCAGGCCAGGGATCCGGCGCTGCGTGCCCGCGCGCGCCAGCGCGCCGACGAGCTGGAGCGGCTGGCACACAGCGCCGGCCAGTGCGCTCAGATGGAATATGAATTCCTCTACGACCGCACCCGCCACCTGCTGGCCATCGGCTACAACGTCGACGAGCGCAGGCTCGACTCCGGCTATTACGACCTGCTTGCCTCGGAGGCGCGGCTGTGCAGCTTTGTCGCCATCGCGCAGGCGCAGCTCCCGCAGGAAAACTGGTTCGCGCTCGGCCGGCTGCTGACCGAGGTCGACGGCGAGGCGACGCTGCTGTCGTGGAGCGGCTCGATGTTCGAGTACCTGATGCCGCGGCTGGTGATGCCCAGTTATGCCGATACCCTGCTCGACCAGACCGCGCACAACGCGGTGCGCGCGCAGATCCGCCACGGCACGCGGCGCGGGCTGCCGTGGGGCATGTCCGAATCGGGCTACAACGCCTTTGACGCGCACATGAACTACCAGTACCGGGCCTTCGGCGTGCCCCGGCTCGGACTCAAGCGCGGCCTCGGCCAGGACCTGGTCATCGCCCCGTACGCCAGCATGCTGGCGCTGACGGTGGCCCCGGTGGAGGCGTGCCGGAACCTGCAGCGGCTGACCAACGCGGGCTTCGCCGGTCCGTTCGGCCTGTACGAGGCCATAGACTACACGCCGGCGCGCCTGCCGCCCGAACGCGATCATGCGCTGGTGCGTTCGTACATGGCCCACCACCAGGGCATGGGCCTGCTGGCGCTGCTGCACCTGTTGCGCGAGCAGCCGATGCAGCAGCGCTTTGTCGCCGATGCCGAGTTCCAGGCCACCGTGCTGTTGCTGCAGGAGCGCATCCCGCGCACCGGCCTGTTCCATCCGCATGAGAGCCAGGCGCACGCCCCGCGCACGAACGGCGTCGCCAGCGAGCCCCGGATGCGGGTGATCACGCGTCCGTCGACCTCGCGGCCTGCGGTGCAGCTGTTGTCCAACGGCCGCTACCACGCGCTGCTCACGGGCGCCGGCGGCGGCTACAGCCGCCGGGGTGACGTCGCTCTCACGCGCTGGCGCGAGGACGCCACGCGCGACTGCTGGGGCAGCTTCTGCTACCTGCGCGATATCGCCAGCGGGGCCTTCTGGTCGGCCGCGTTCCAGCCGACCTGCGTGCCCGTAGATCGCTACGAGGCGATCTTCTGCGACGCCAAGGCCGAATACCGCGGCCGCCACCGCGGTTACGACATGCACATGGAGGTCGCGATCTCGGCCGAGGACGACATTGAACTGCGCCGCCTGTACCTGTCCAACCGCATCTCGCGTCCACGCACCATCGAGATCACCACCTACGCCGAGGTGGTGCTGGCGCCGGCGGTGAACGACGATGCGCACCCGGCGTTCAGCAATCTGTTCGTACAGACGCAGATCGTGCGCGACAAGCAGGCGCTGCTGTGCACGCGGCGGCCGCGCTCGCACGAGGAGACGCCGCCGTGGATGCTGCACCTGGTAGCCGTGCACGGCGCCGACATCAACGCGATTTCCTACGAGACCGACCGCGCCCGCTTCCTCGGTCGCGGCAACACGCCGCGCGCGCCGCAGGCGCTGACCGAACAGGAGGTATTGTCCGACTCCGAAGGCTCGGTGCTCGACCCCATCGTGGCGATCCGCACGCGCATCACCCTGGCCGGCGACCAGCAGGTGGTGATCGACATGGTCACCGGCATCGCCCCGCAGCGCGCTGGCTGCATGGCACTGATCGACAAGTACCGCGATCGCCATCTGGCCGACCGCGTGTTCGACCTGGCCTGGACCCACAGCGAAGCCGTACGCCGCCAGATCAACGCCTCGCAGGCCGACGCGTATCTGTTCCAGCGCCTGGCCGGGCCGCTGGTGTACACGCACCCGTTCCTGCGCGCCGCGCCACAGGTGCTGTTGCAGAACCGCCGCGGACAATCGGGGTTGTGGGGGTTTGCAATCTCCGGTGACCTGCCCATCGTGCTGTTGCAAGTCGCCGATCTGGGCAGCCTGGAGATGGTGCGCCAACTGGTGCGCGCCCATGCCTACTGGCGACAGAAGGGGCTCGAGGTTGACCTGGTGATCTGGAACGAGGAGCAAGGCGGCTACCGCCAGGAGCTGCAGGAGCAGATTCTGGACCTGGTGGGCGCCAGCCCCGAGGCGCATTTGCTCGACCAGCGCGGCGGCGTTTTCCTGCGCGCGGCGCATGTGATCTCGCACGAGGATCGCATCCTCATTCAGTCGGTGGCGCGGGTGGTGCTCAGCGACGCCGACGGCAGCCTCGCCGTGCAGGTCGGGCGCCGGGTACCGGCCGAAACCGCCATGCCGCTGCTGCTGCCCGACGGAGCACCCGTGCAGGCTGCTCCCGACTGGCAGGCGCCCGATGTCGAGCGCGGATTGCCACCGTCTGGCGAAGCACAGCCCTGGCCGTTTGAAGCGGTGGCCGAACGTTTCCTGTTCGACAACGGCCACGGTGCGTTCTCGGCCGACGGTCACGAGTACGTGATCCTGTCGCGCGAAGGCGCACCGACCCCCGCGCCATGGGCCAACGTGCTGGCCAATCCCGAACTGGGCACCGTGGTCAGCGAAAGCACGCCCGGCTACACCTGGTTCGAGAATGCCCACGGTTTCCGGCTCACACCCTGGCACAACGACCCGGTGGGTGATGTCGGCGGCGAAGCCATTTACCTGCGCGACGAGGACACCGGCCACGTCTGGTCGCCAACGCCGCTGCCGTGCCGTGGCAGCGGCGCCTATCGCACGCGCCATGGCTTCGGCTACAGCGTCTACGAACATGTCGAGAACGGCATCGCCAGCGAGCTGTGGGTGTTCGTCGGGGCGCAGGATGCGGTCAAGTTCTCGCTGCTCAAATTGCGCAACCTGTCGGGGCAGCTGCGGCGCCTGTCGGCAACCGGCTATGTGGAGTGGGTGCTGGGCGAGCAGCAGGCGCGCACCCGGATGCACGTGGTCACCGAGGTCGACGCCGGCAGCGGCGTGCTCACTGCGCGCAACCCCTACAACACCGAGTTCGAGGGCCGCGTCGCGTTCTTCGACGCCGACGCCGAGAGCCGGAGCCATACCGCCGATCGCACCGGGTTCCTGGGTCGCAATGGCCACATGGGCGAGCCGGCGGCGCTCCGGCACGCACACCTGTCCGGCCGCACCGGCGTCGGGCTCGACCCCTGTGCCGCCATCCAGGTGCCGGTGCTGCTGGCGCCGATGGGGACTTTCGAGACGAGCTTCCGGCTGGGTGCAGCCGCCGACCACGACGCCGCGATCGCGCTGGCCGAACGCAGCAAGGGTGCGGCCGCCGCGCACGCTGCGCTGGCGGCGGTACGCAACCACTGGCGCCAGACCCTGGGCGCGGTGCGGGTCGAGACGCCCGAGCCGGAGGTCGATCTGCTGGTCAACGGCTGGCTGCCCTACCAGATGCTGGCCAGCCGCTATTTCGGGCGCAGTGGCTATTACCAGTCTGGCGGCGCGTTTGGTTTCCGTGACCAGTTGCAGGACACCATGGCGCTGGTCCATGTCGCGCCGCAATTGAGCCGCGAACACCTGTTGCGTGCCGCGGCCCACCAGTTCCCGCAGGGCGACGTGCTGCACTGGTGGCACCCGCCGCAGGGCCGCGGCGTGCGCACGCGCTGTTCCGACGACTACCTGTGGCTGCCGCTGGCCACGTGCCGCTACCTGGAGGTCACGGGCGATGCCGGGGTGCTCGACCAGGACGTGGACTTCATCGACGGCCGGTTGCTCGACGAAGACGAGGATTCGTGGTACGACCTGCCGGTGCCGTCCGGACACCCGCAAAGCCTGTACCAGCACTGCGTGCTGGCACTGCGCCGCGGCATGGATCGGATCGGTGCGCGTGGCCTGCCGCTGATCGCTGGCGGCGACTGGAACGACGGCATGAACCGGGTCGGCATCGAAGGCCGCGGCGAAAGTGTCTGGCTGGGCTTCTTCCTGTACGACGTGCTCGAGCGCTTCAGCGTGGTCGCGCGCGCCCGCGGCGACCACGGGTTTGCCGCCTGGTGCGCGACCTCGGCGCAGGCGCTGCGCGGCAACCTCGAAGAGCACGCCTGGGACGGTCAGTGGTACCGCCGCGCCTGGTTCGACGATGGCACGCCGCTGGGTTCAGCCCACAGCGACGAGTGCCGGATCGACTCGATCTCGCAGAGCTGGTCGGTACTTTCAGGGGCCGCCGACCAAGCGCGCGCACGCCAGGCCATGGATTCGCTGGACCAGCACCTGGTGCGGCGCGACGCCGGGCTGATCCAGCTGCTGGACCCGCCATTCGACAAGACCGAGAAGGACCCCGGCTACATCCGCGGCTACGTTCCCGGTGTGCGCGAGAACGGCGGCCAGTACACCCACGCTGCGGTATGGGCGGTGATGGCCTTTGCCAGGCTGGGCGACTGCGGGCGCGCCTGGGAACTGGCGCGCATGATCAATCCGGTGAACCATGCACGCGATGCCGCAGGCGTGGCGCGCTACCTGGTCGAGCCTTACGTGCTCGCTGCCGACGTGTACGCGGTGGCCCCGCATGTCGGGCGTGGCGGCTGGACCTGGTATACCGGCTCGGCCGCGTGGATGTACCGGTTGCTGACCGAGTCGCTGCTCGGCGTCAGCCGCCGTGTCGACGCGCTGGAGATCGCGCCCTGCGTCCCGCCCCACTGGCCAGGATACAAGGTGCATTACCGCCATGGCGCCAGCCTGTACACGATAGCGATCGAGCAGGTCGACGGCGGCGACGCCACGCTGCGGCTTGACGGCGCCGTGCAGGCTGGCCTGCATTTCAAGTTGGTCGATGATGCGTCCAACCACCATGTCGAGATCCGCTGGCCGAGGAACCATCCGTCAGCACGCGGCTCATGAACTCACACCTGACCGCTGGCACGTGGCACCGGCCAGCACCTGACCCGGAGAACTCCCGATGAACACGACACCGCTCCCGTCCCAGCCACTGGCACCCGGCGATCTGAAGACCCTGGATGCCTGGTGGCGCGCAGCCAACTACCTGTCGGTGGGGCAGATCTACCTGCTCGACAACCCGCTGCTGCAAGAGCCGCTGACGCAAGCGCACATCAAGCCGCGCCTGCTCGGCCACTGGGGCACCACGCCCGGCCTGAACTTCATCCACGCCCACCTGAACCGCGTCATCAAGGCCCACGACCTGGACGTGATCACCATCACCGGCCCCGGCCACGGCGGACCGGCACCGGTTGCCAACGCCTGGCTTGAAGGCACCTACAGCGAGGTCTATCCGCAGGTATCGCCGGACCGCGCAGGCATGCAGCGGCTGTTCAGGCAGTTCTCGTTTCCCGGCGGCATCTCCAGCCATGTCGGCGCCGAAACGCCCGGTTCCATCCACGAGGGCGGCGAGCTGGGCTACTCGCTGTCGCACGCCTTTGGTGCCGCGTTCGACAACCCCGACCTGCTGGTCGCCTGCGTCGTCGGCGACGGCGAGGCCGAGACCGGGCCATTGGCGGGCTCCTGGCAGTCCTGCCATTTCCTCAACGCGGTGCGCGACGGCGCGGTGCTGCCGATCCTGCACCTGAACGGCCACAAGATCGCCGGCCCCACGGTGCTGGCGCGGATTCCGCATGAGGAGCTTGAAGCGCTGCTGACCGGTTACGGCTACAAGCCGCATTTTGTCGAAGGCGACGACCCGCCGGCCATGCACCAGCGCATGGCGAGCGTGATGGACGAGGTCGTCGAAGAAATCCGGGCCATCCAGCAACGCGCCCGCGCCGGGGGCGCCAATACCCGCCCAAGCTGGCCGATGATCGTGTTGCGCTCACCCAAGGGCTGGACCGGCCCGAAGGAAATCGACGGCAAGCAGATCGAAGGCAGCTTCCGCTCCCACCAGGTGCCGATGGGCGACATGGACCAGCCGGGGCACGTGAAGATCCTCGAGGACTGGATGCGCAGCTACCGGCCGCAGGAACTGTTTGACGCCGATGGCCGGCTGCGCCCGGAAATCGCGGCGCTGGCGCCGTCCGGCAACCGGCGCATGAGTGCCAACCCGCACGCCAACGGCGGCCTGCTGCTGCAAGACTTGCGCTTGCCCGATTTCCGCAGTTATGCTGTCGATGTACCGGCCCCCGGCGCCACGCGGGGCGAAGCAACCCGGGTGCAGGGCCGGCTGATCCGCGATGTGATTGCAAAAAACCCCGACAACTTCCGTGTCTTCAGCCCGGACGAGACCAACTCCAACCGCTGGAATGCCGTGTTCGAAGTGACCGATCGCTGCTCAATGGCAGAGATTCTGCCGGGCGACGAGCACGTCGCCGCCGACGGTCGCGTCATGGAAGTGCTCAGCGAACACCTGTGCGAAGGCTGGCTGGAAGGCTATCTGCTCACCGGCCGCCACGGCTTTTTCTCCAGCTACGAGGCCTTCATCCACATCGTCGACTCCATGTTCAACCAGCACGCCAAATGGCTGAAGGTATCCAGCGAAATTCCTTGGCGAAAGCCCATTGCCTCGCTCAACTACCTGCTCAGCTCGCACGTCTGGCGCCAGGACCACAACGGCTTTAGCCACCAGGACCCGGGCTTCATCGACCACGTGGCCAACAAGAAGGCCGAGATCATCCGCGTGTACCTGCCGCCCGATGCCAACACGCTGCTCTCGGTCACCGATCACTGCCTGCGCAGCCGCGGTTACGTCAACGTCATCGTTGCCGGCAAGCAGCCCTCGCCGCAGTGGCTGGACATGGATGCCGCGGCCGCGCACTGCACTGCGGGACTGGGCGTCTGGTCGTGGGCCAGCAGCGATGCCGGCGCCGAGCCCGACGTGGTCATGGCCTGTTGCGGCGACGTGCCAACGCTGGAGACCATGGCTGCCGTGGACCTGCTGCGGCAGCACCTGCCGCAGCTGCGCGTGCGCGTTGTCAACGTCGTCAACCTGATGAAGCTGCAGCCGCCCAGCCAGCACCCGCGCGGGCTCGATGACGCCGCGTTTGATGCCATGTTCACCACCGACAAGCCGGTGATTTTCGCCTACCACGGCTATCCGACCCTGATCCATAGGCTCACCTACCGGCGCACCAACTACCGCAACTTTCACGTCCACGGGTATCAGGAGGAGGGCTCGACCACCACGCCGTTCGACATGGCGGTGCGCAACGGGCTGGACCGCTACCACCTGGTCATCAATGCCGTCCATCGCGTGCCGACGCTGGCGCGCGATGCGCCGCGGGTGCGCAAGGCGATGACCGAAAATCTGGCGGCACACTGGCAGTACATCGTCGAGCATGGCGAAGACCCGCCGGAAATCCGCGACTGGCGCTGGCCGACAAGCGGCGACTCCTGATGATGCCGGTCCATCCATGAGTCGAGATGGTTTCCGCAAACACCCTATGAAGGACCCGGCTGCAGAGGGCGGCCATCGCTGACCTTTTCCTGCAAGGAGATGATGTGACAAATAAACCGGAAGTTGAACGTTTCCTGCATCCCGCGACGTCGACGTTCTCCTACGTCATCTGGGACCCTGAGACACGCAAGGCGGCGGTGCTCGACAGCGTTCTGCATTACGAGGCCGAATCCGGGCGAACCTCTACCTACTACGTGGACCAGATCGTCCAGTTTGTGCGCGACAACCACCTGCAAACAGAGTGGGTGCTGGAAACGCACGTCCACGCCGACCACATTGCCGGTGGTGCGCGTATCCGGCACGCGTTGGGCGGCACCACCGGCGTTGGTGCAGGCGTTCGCACCGTGCAAAAACATTTTCGCGCGGTGTATGGCCTGGAACGCGGCTTTCTTCCTGACGGCTCGCAATTCGATCATCTGTTCGAAGACGGTGAAACCTTCCGCATCGGTTCCATCGATGCGCGGGTCATCGCGACCCCCGGGCACACGCCCGACCACCTGACCTACCTGATCGGCGATGCCGCGTTTGTGGGTGACACGTTGTTCATGCCCGACGGCGGCACCGCCCGTTGTGATTTTCCGGGTGGCGATGCGGCAACGCTTTACCGTTCGATCCAGCGTCTTTTCGAATTGCCCGACGAAACCCGCGTCTTCGTTCTGCACGACTACGGCCCCGATGGTTGCGAACTGCGCAACGAAACCACCATCGGCGCCCAGCAGCGAGACAATATCCACGTCGGCGGCGGTCGCACCGAAGCCGAGTTTGTGGAGCTCCGCGTCGCACGCGACAAGACACTCGCCATCCCGACCCTGGTCATCCCCTCGATCCAGATCAATATCCGCGCCGGCGAGTTGCCGCCTGAGGACAGCAACGGCGTGCGTTGCTTGAAAATCCCGCTGGATCAGCCCCGGAGTTTTGCCACCCACCTGGAGCCGGAGCCTCCCGTTCAGTGACGTTCCTTGATTTCAGCCACGACGAAAGGCTTGTCCCCACCTTCAAGCGCATCTGCCAGATCCACGACAGCGTCAGGCAAGCCGGGGTTGTAGCGGCAAGGCCATTTGTCAAGAGCCCGCGGTGGGCGTACCCTCGAATCCTTGATTTCCAACCAAGCATGAAGGAGAAATATCATGTCCAGTACAGGCTACCACGAACGTTTCGAAGACTTGTCGGCCGAGACCCGCGACATGCACCGCGCGATCGTCTCGCTGATGGAGGAGCTGGAGGCGATCGACTGGTACAACCAGCGCCGCGATGCTTGCGGTGACGAAGCGCTCAAGGACATCCTTGCGCACAATCGCGACGAGGAGAAGGAACACGCCGCGATGCTGCTCGAGTGGATCCGGCGCCGGGATCCGACTTTTTCCAAGGAGTTGAAGGAGTACCTTTTTACCGACCAGCCGATCGCGCACGATTGAGCATGTGGGTGCCCTTGAGGTGGGCGCCAAGCACGCGCATCTTGCTGAAACCGGGCGGCGTGGCCGAGGTTTGCGCCCTGCATCTGCCCGGCAGCGAGCGCAGCACCGATGACTTGGTGGAGGGTGTGGAGCTTGCCATGCCACCGGAAATGGCGCAGCAGATGCTGGATCCGACGATACGGACGGTCACCTTTTGAGTATTGGCCGGCAACAAAGCGCCGAGGTCCGGCTCGTCTCCTGTTGTTTCATTGATCGATTTTGCCAACTGATTGAAACCTGAGGCAGATCAAAAATGAGGCCGGGCACTCATGCTATCCTGACTTGGCAGCGTTTGACGCTGGCCGCCACTGGCGGTTTTCCACCATACAGGGAAAAGCATCATGAAAGCATTGGTATTCCATGGCCCCGGCCAGCGCAGCTGGGAGGAGAAGCCGCGCCCGACCATCGACAAGCCCACCGACGCGGTGGTGCGCATCACCCATACCACCATCTGCGGCACCGACCTGCATATCCTGAAGGGCGACGTGCCCGCCGTGGAGGACGGCCGTATCCTGGGCCATGAAGGCGTAGGCGTGGTCGAGGAAGTCGGCGATGGCGTGGCCAACATCAAGGTCGGCGACGAGGTGCTGATCTCCTGCGTCACATCCTGCGGCCGCTGCGACTACTGCAAGCGCGGCATCTACGCGCACTGCCGCGACGGCGGCTGGATCCTCGGCCACCTGATCGACGGCACCCAGGCCGAGTACGTGCGCATCCCGCACGCGGACAACAGCCTCTATCTGCTACCCAGGGAGATGGACCGGGCCGCGGCGGTCATGCTCAGCGACATCCTGCCCACCGGACACGAGATCGGCGCCCTGCACGGTGAGGTCAAGCTCGGCGATACGGTGGCCATCGTCGGCGCCGGCCCGATAGGACTGGCAGCCTTGATGACCTCGCTTTTTTACTCTCCAGCGCGGGTTATCATGATCGACCCGGACGAGAATCGCCTGGCCATGGCCAAGCAGCTCGGCGCCACCGACACCATCGCCCGGGACCCGGTCGAAGCCATCAACAAGCTGACCGGCGGCGAAGGGGTGGACGTGGCCATGGAAGCGGTGGGCATTCCCGAGACCTTCGATGTCTGCCAGAGCATCGTCCGTCCAGGCGGACATATCGCCAATATCGGCGTGCACGGCAAGAGCGTCGACTTGCAGCTGCAGGATCTGTGGATCAAGAACATCACCCTGCGCACCGGCCTGGTGAACACCAACACCATTCCGGTGCTGATGCGGGTCGTTGAGAGCGGCGGCGTCGAACCCGAGGGGCTGGTCACCCACCGCTTCAAGCTCGACGAGATCGAGAAGGCCTACGACATCTTCACCGAAGCGGCGAAGGAGAAGGCGATCAAGATGCTGCTGACGGCCGAATGACGGGGCCACCCGGCGTCAACCCGTGCGGACCCGAGACGGTGACAAGCGCGGCAACCCTACCCGTTGCCACGCCTGGCCGGCCGACTGCCCGAGGCTTGGAAAATCGAACCGCTGCGTGCCGGGCGCGGGCAAGGTGCACGCGTGGTCGTGGCTGCGAGCAGCAGGGGATGACTGCGCTGTGCCGTGGCTGTCGGATTTTCGGGTGGCTCGCGACGACTTTCCCCCATTGCCGGGGCCGACACCATGAACCGCTCCACCCGGATCACCACACCTGATTGGCAAGCATGGTCAGCTCACCGGATGACAGATGATCTCGGCCCTTGCGGGCCTTGGATGAAAGCCGCCCGCGGCTGATGAAGGTTTGGCGTCAAGCGTTCGGCGTCCAGCGTGTGCCCACCACGCTCAACGCTCAACCTCTTCAAACGCTCAACCTCCCCATCATGGCGGCGCAGCCGCAGTCATTGAAGCCGCGTAGCGGCGCGGTCATCAAAGCGTCAGCGAGATCATCCGTCATGCATGGGCCTGATCTTGCTGAGCATCGCTTCTCATGAGGTCAACACATGGTATGTCTTTCTTGCCATGATGGGCGTATGTGTGCCGCACGGCCTGTGGGTGCAGAACGAGACCGTCGAGACGATCCCCTGCAGCCGGTTCGAAACCTGACTCGACAAGAGCGCGGTCAAGGAGGTCACGATCGGCGCGGACAGGATACACGGCAGCGATGTGGGGCCGCACGATGGTGGCAAGGCCGGCTTTGTCACCGTGGCGGTACTTTCGCCGACGGCTCACTACAGTGTGCGGACCGGCGGCCACGTTGGCAGGCCATCGGTCAAAGGCAGAAAGACAGGCGCGCAAGTGGCCACTCGGAAACGCTGCATCATGACCAACGGTTTCAAGGTATTGGTCGCCGCGGCAGGAGATTGAAAAATGATTGAACAAGTACTGGTTATTGTTGCCAGCGATTCCTTGCAAACGCAGGGCATGGCGATGGCGCTCGCCAGCACCATGGCCCGGCAGGGTGCCAAAGTGAACGTGCTGTTGTGTGACCAGGCGGGCGACCTGGCTTTGAAGGACGACAAGGCGCCGGCCCTGAAACCAAAAGACCTGACGCCCGGCCAGATGCTCCGCGGGCTGCTGGAACAGGGTGGCGTTGCCCGGGTGTGCGCGCTCTATCTGCCCAACAGCGCGCACGGCAAGGACGACCTGATCGAGGGCGTCCAGGTTGCCATGCCAGCCGAAATCGCTGGCCAGATGCTGGATCCGAAAATACGCACGTTCACGTTCTGAGAGTGTTTCCCGGCGCCACGGACGGCCGCACCTTGCGAACCTGCTTTGCAGCGGCGCGGTGGCTGACGACGCCAACGACAACGGCTGCGGCGCTCTGATCGATCCGCCATGCGGCCAAGCACCCATGCCAAAATCCGCCGCCTTTGAGACCTACCATACGTCGCATGACGCCATCTATAGCGCCGAGCGGCTCGCAGTCAAGCTGGGGCGACGCGGCGCGGAAAGAGGCAAGGCAAGCCGCGATCCGCCGGCGCGGGCTCCGGTCGCTGTGCGAGGCACTAGCGGCGGTGCCGCAGCGCCTTGAGCCTGGCGCTCAGCCCGTGCACGAAGCGGTGCTTGCTGCCCGCCGCCCTGCTGGTCAGGAAGTTGATCTGTATGGACTGGCGCCGGCCCTCGTAAGGCAGGTAGCCGTGCCAGCCGTTTTCGGTCACCTTGAACGCAACGAGCTGCCCGGGGCCGGCAGGGACCTCGGCGGCGTAGTCTTGCATGTCGGACTTGCTACGCAGGATGCGCAGGCGCCCGGTCTGGTGCGGCCAGCTCTTGTTGAGGTAGATCAGGATCGTGAGCACCTTGGTCCGGGAGTCCGCGTGTATGCGCCCGTCCTTGCCACGCGAATGACCGCGCAGCGTCACCATCAGCGGCAAGCCGGACACGTCGACATCAAACTTCTGGCCAAGCAGCTGCCGGAACTCCGGCGTGTCCACGTCGTCGAGCAGGCGCTGGAAGTCCGGACCCACGTCCACGTCCGACAGCGTGTAGCTGCCGCCGGCGGGAATCTGCGGAAAGTCGTCGATCACGTCCATGACCTGCGCCGTATCGATGGCATGGTCCACCGTGAAATACGGAAACGGCGTGTCCTGGACGGGCGCGTTGCGCAGCGCCTCGAGGTTTAGCAAGCTGGTCATGGATGCATCCGGTTGCAGGCAGTCGCAGATCAGTGTGGCGGCGTGGCAAGAAGGGGAACAGGATGTTGTGGCTGGGCGCGAACGGATCCGGCCGGCCAATGACGCCGCTGACCCGGGCAGCCAGCACGGTGCACCGCAGCGGCCCGGCTCCAGCCAGGGCGTTGACGTTCATTCTAATGACGATGAAGCCGCTGGCGGCACCGGGCTACGGCGCCAGCAACCGCGTGAGGTGGCCCGCCAGTTCATGGGCCACGACATCCGGGTCGGCGGCGACGCCAAGGCAGGCCAGGTCAACGGTCCTGAGCCCGGCAAAGCCGCAGGGGCTGATCTGCGCAAACGGCGCCAGGTCCATGGCCACGTTGAGCGCCAGGCCATGGTAGCAGCAGTGATTGCTGACCCGAATGCCCAGCGCGGCAATCTTGCCGACGCCGCTGAAGTCCGGAACGGGCCGCGGGCTCCCCGGTGCGCGCCGCTGCGGGCGCTGCGGCAGCAGCGCATGGTCAAACGGTGCGTCCAGCCGCACGTAGACTCCCGGTGCACCGGCGACGCGGTGTCCCACCACGCCAAAGCGGGCCAGCGTGCGCAGCGCGGCCTCTTCCAGCCGGTAGACGTATTCCCTGACGTGATAGCGACGCCGGGACAGCGTGATGAGCGGGTACGCAACCACCTGGCCCGGCCCGTGGTATGTCACCAGCCCGCCGCGGTCGGTTGCAACCACCGGCGTGCGCCCGGCGTCCAGCACATGCTCGGGGTGACCGCTGCGTCCCAGCGTGTAGACCGGCGGATGCTCGCAGATCCACAGTTGCTCGCCGCGCACCGCCGTGGGTTGCGCGGCAAAGGCCTTCATGGCCGCATAGACCGTGGCGTAGTCGACGCGGCCCAGATCATGGATGTCCATGCGCCAAGTGTGACACCATGCGCTCATGATGTGCGAATCCGGAGATCCATCATGAGACGACTGCAAGCCAGGCAGGCTGACATCACGACGCTGCAAGTCGACGCCATCGTCAATGCCGCCAACCAGACGCTGCTGGGCGGCGGCGGCGTGGACGGCGCCATCCATCGCGCGGCGGGCCCGCAACTGCTGGCCGAGTGCCGCACGCTGGGCGGCTGCAGCACGGGCGACGCCAAGACCACGAGCGGGTACCGGCTGCCGGCGCGCTGGGTCATCCACACCGTGGGCCCGGTCTGGCACGGTGGCACGCGGGGCGAGCCGGAACTGCTGGCGGCGTGCTATCGGCGCAGCATGCAGGAGGCGCTGCGGGTCGGTGCGCGCAGCGTCGCGTTTCCCGCCATCAGCACGGGAGTGTACGGATATCCCAAGGATGCTGCCGCGGCTGTTGCCGCTGCGACGCTGCGGGAGGAACTGGCCGCAACCGACGCCATTGACGAGGTGCTGCTGTGTGCCTATTCATCCGCTGACCTCGGCATCCTGCAGGCGGCGCTCGATGCCGCGGGCGAACGTTGAACGCGGGTACGCCTTCACGGGCCGCCGGCGCGTCGTCGCCTGCGCACCTACAGCACCACCTTGACCAGGGGGTGGCTGGTCAGCGCCTGGTACAGCGCATCCAGTTGCGCCCGGCTGGTGGCCCAGACCGTGATCGTCACGCTCAGGTAGTTGCCACGCCGGCTTTCTCGCAGCTCGATGGTGGCGGCGTCAAACGTGGGATCAAAACGGCGCGCCGTTTCGGTGATGCCCTGGACCAGGTCCTCGTGCCTGGCGCCCATCACCTTGATGGGAAAGGCCAGCGGGTACGCAATGGGGCTGTCGGGCGGGGCGGCGTCGGGGTTGTGGTTCATCGGCATGTGGGCGGCGCGGCTGCCGCAGCGCCATGATAGCGGCTGCCAGCCCGCTCAGAACAGCTTGCCGAACTGGTCGATCAGCAGGTAGATGGAAAAGCCGCCGTAAAACAGCACGGCCCACAGCAGCGCCACGTAGCGCACGCCCTTGAGGCCTATGGTTGCGGGCAGCATGCCGCGGTTGAGCCGCATCAGCAGCACCGAATAGACAAACATCACCAGACTGTTCAGCGCCGAGGCAATGATCAGCAGCAGCAAGGGCTGGCTCACCCCGCTGAGCAGGATGGCCGAACCAAACACCACCATGGCCCACACAACCAGGAAATACAGCCGGCTTTCGGTCCAGGTCTTGCTGTTGCGCAGCCAGCTGGTCTTTGCAATGTCCGCGACGATGCGGCCATTCATGTCCAGCGCCACCAGGTTGGTCGACAGCAGCACGATCACGCCGGTGGCCCAGTACGCGGTGCCCACCCAGCCCCCGGCCTGCTCGCTCAGCCGCTCGCCCAGCAGGCGCACGAAGTCAAAGCTCTGCGCGGTGCTGCCCACGCCCACGTAAGTGAACGCAAGCATCATGAACAGCAGGATCGCGATCAGGCCCAGCACGAAGAAGGTCCAGAACTGCTGCTCGCGGTCGGCCACCTTCCACCACGCGCGCCAGCGCGACAGGTTGGCTTCATCCTGCGGGAAAAAATAGCCGATGGCTGCCTGCGTTGTTTCCTCGCCGGTGATGGGCGGGACGATCTTGGGCAGGTGCGCGCCCATGCCCAGGCCCTTGTCGCGTATCCAGTTGGACTGCGCCAGGTTCATGACGCTGCCGGCGCCGGCAAAGGCAATGGCGCCCAGAAGCAGCGCACTCCAGGATTCCCCGGTCATCAGCCCGAAGACGATGTACAAAGTCGCGGCGTGGCCGCAGGCCAAAGGCCGGCGTTCTGTCGTGGAAACCGGACAGGCCTTATGACGCCCGGCGGTTCCTGCGTATAATCGCAAGGCTTTGTGATCGTTGCAAGGTTGAATGCTGTGCCAGATCTGGCGGACGCCAAACCCGGCGCTCGCGGATCCGACGCGGACAACTGGGATGACTGGGACGCCAATCAGGGCGGGGATTTCCTCCCCCTGAGCGCCGAGCAGGCCAGGCAGTGGCGCCAGCGCAACCGGCGCGTCTGTCTGTGGTGCGTCTCGGTTGCGCAGCTGCTGGCCGGTGGCGTTGTCGCATTGCTGATGGGGATGCTGGGCGGACCGGCGCTGGGCTGGTCGGCAGCATTCGGAGCGCTGGCGGTCATCGTGCCGACAGTGTTTTTTTTGTACCGCACGCGGCGGCTGGCGCCGCACGCAGGTTTGGCGCTGCTGAACCTGGTTGTGTCGGAGTTCCTGAAGATTCTATGGGTCGTGATCCTGTTGCTGCTGGCGCCCTGGCTGGTGCCCTCGCTCAGCTGGCCGGCGCTGCTGGTCGGCATGCTGGCAGCCATCGTGACCTACGTTTTGTTGCCGCTGTTTGCGTTTGCGCGCAGCACCGTAAACATGGGCAAGGAAGGTGGATGAATCCCAATGGCAGTTGAAGACGTAGCGGCGTCGGCCGCGAGCCACGCGATGACCCCGGGCGAATACGTTGCCCACCACCTGAAGTTCTGGTCTACCGATCCCGACTTTGACGGGGTCTTCAACCTGGCCGTCTTCCACATAGACACCATCCTGTTCTCGGTGCTGCTGGCGGGGCTGACGTTCTGGGTGCTGTGGCTGGCCGCCACGCGCGCCACCTCCGGCGTTCCCGGGCGTTTCCAGTCGGCCGTGGAGGTTCTGGTCGAGTTTGTCCACAACGAAACCAAGGGCATCATCAGCAACGAGACCAGCCGCAACGCGGTGGCGCCGCTGGGCCTTTCCATCTTCATCTGGGTCACGTTCATGAACACCATGGACCTGTTCCCGGTGGACCTGTTCCCGGTGATCTGGTCCGGCATCTATTCGCTCTTTGGCGGTGATCCGGCACATGCCTACCTGCGCGTGCTGCCCACTGCAGACGTGTCCGGCGCCATGGGCCTGTCGATTTCCGTGCTGCTGATCTCGATTTACTACAACATCAAGATCAAGGGCGCGCTGGGCTGGGGCCACGAGCTGGTGACCGCGCCGTTTGGCACCAGCCGCAATCCCATCCTGGCCGCCATTTTGGGCGTGGTCAACTTTGCCATGCAGATGGTCGAGTTCATCTCCAAGACGCTCTCGCACGGCCTGCGGTTGTTCGGCAACATGTACGCGGGCGAGCTCATCTTCCTGCTGATAGCCATGATGGGCGGCGCGTTCACGCTGTCGGGGACCGGGTTCATGCTGGTCATCGGGCACATCATTGCCGGTCTGGCCTGGGCCATCTTCCACATCCTGATCATCCTGCTGCAGGCGTTCATCTTCATGATGCTGGCGCTGGTCTACATCGGCCAGGCGCATGACACGCATTGATCGGTTTCTGGTTCGCTTTTCCCTTTTCTCTTCTTCAACCTCAATCCTCAGGAGTTAGGAGTCACCATGGAAGTCATCAGTTTTGTTGCGCTGGCCTCGGGCCTGATCATTGGCCTGGGTGCCGTCGGCGCCTGTATCGGTATCGGTATCATGGGCAGCAAGTTTCTTGAAGCCTCGGCACGTCAGCCGGAGCTGATGGGTGAATTGCAGACCCGCATGTTCCTGCTGGTCGGCCTGATCGACGCGGCGTTCATCATCGGTACCGGTGTCGCGCTCTGGTTTGCCACGGCCAACCCGTTCCTGGCCCAGATCGCGCAGATTGCCCAGTGAGATCCGGTGGCGGAAGTGGCGCTGGCGCACGGACCCGTCCTGCGCCGGAGCTGCTGACCGCCGTGGCGGGCTGGTGTTGCTATTGAAGGATCAACCGTGAGCATTACAGGTACCCTCATTGTTCAGATCATCGTGTTCCTGCTGCTGGTGTGGTTCACGATGAAATTAATCTGGCCGCCGGTCATGACGGCGCTGGACGCACGTGCGCAGAGGATCGCCGACGGCCTGGCCGCAGCGGACAAGGCCAAGAGCGAGCTGGCCGAAGCCAACCAGCGGGTCGAGCAGGAGCTTGCGGCCTCGCGCAGCGAGACGCAGCAGCGGCTGGCCGATGCCGAGCGGCGCGCACAGACCATCATTGAGGAAGCCAAGGCCCGCGCAAGCGAAGAGGCAAGCAAGATCGTGGCCGCCGCGCGTGCCGAAGCCGAGCAGCAGGCCGTGCAGGTGCGTGAAAGCCTGCGCGAGCAGGTGGCCGGCCTGGCCGTCCGGGGCGCCGAGCAGATCTTGCGCAAGGAAGTGGACGCCGGCGTCCATGCCGACCTGCTCACGCAGCTCAAGGCCGAGCTGTGAGCGCGGGAGATCGTCGTGGCTGAAGTAGCAACCGTTGCCCGCCCCTATGCCGAAGCGTTGTTTGACGTGTGCCGGGATGACCTGCCTGCAGCGCAGCGCTGGCTGAAAGCCCTGGCCGATGTGGCCGCGGATCCGCAGCTGCTGCAGTTTGTCGTCAACCCCAAAGTGGACGCGACGCAGGTGCAGGAGCTGATTGCAGGCGCGCTGGACGAAGCCCTGCCGGAGCGGGGCGCCAACTTCTTGCGTACCCTGATAGAGAACAAGCGGCTGGCGGCGCTGCCCGAGATCGAGCGCCAGTTCCGCACCCTGGTCGGGCGCGCGCACGACGTGACCGAGGCCGTGGTCCATACGCCCTTCGTCCTGTCGGACGCCGAGCTGGCCGACCTGCAGCCCGCGCTGGAAAAACGCTTCGGACGCAAGCTGGTGCTGACGCAGCAGCAGGACGCGTCGCTGATTGGCGGCGTCAAGGTGGTGGCCGGCGACGAGGTGCTGGACACGTCGATCAAGGCGCGCCTGGACCAGATGAAAGTGGCCCTGACAGCCTGACGGCGAGTCGGACTTCCCATTACCCCAAACGAGGAACGAGTCATGCAGCTCAATCCCACAGAAATTTCAGAACTGATCAAGAGCCGGATCGAGGGCCTGGGCGTCAGCACCGACGTGCGCAACCAGGGCACGGTGGTATCGGTGACCGACGGCATCGTGCGCATTCATGGCCTCTCGGAGGCCATGCAGGGAGAGATGCTCGAGTTCCCGGCCACGGACGAGGGCCACGCCACCTTCGGGCTGGCGCTGAACCTGGAGCGCGACTCGGTGGGCGCCGTCATCCTGGGCGAGTACGAGCACATCTCCGAGGGCGACACCGTCAAGTGCACGGGCCGCATCCTGGAGGTGCCGGTCGGCCCCGCGCTGATCGGCCGCGTCGTCAACGCGCTGGGCGAGCCCATAGACGGCAAGGGGCCCATAGAAGCCGAGATGACCGACGTCATCGAGAAGGTCGCGCCCGGCGTCATCGCGCGCCAGTCGGTGAGCCAGCCGGTGCAGTCCGGCCAGAAGTCCATCGACTCCATGGTGCCCGTGGGCCGCGGCCAGCGCGAGCTCATCATTGGCGACCGCCAGACCGGCAAGACGGCGGTGGCCATTGACACCATCATCAATCAAAAAGGTCAGGACATGACCTGCGTGTACGTGGCCATAGGACAAAAGGCCTCGAGCGTCAAGACCGTGGTGCGCGCGCTGGAGCAGGCCGGCGCCATGGACTACACCATTGTGGTGGCGGCCACCGCGTCCGAGTCGGCCGCCATGCAGTACGTGTCGGCGTACTCGGGCTGCACCATGGGCGAATACTTCCGCGACCGGGGGCAGGACGCGCTCATCGTCTACGATGACCTGTCCAAGCAGGCCGTGGCGTACCGCCAGGTGTCGCTGCTGCTGCGCCGCCCGCCCGGGCGCGAGGCCTTCCCCGGCGACGTGTTCTACCTGCACAGCCGCCTGCTGGAGCGCGCCGCGCGCGTCAACGCGCATTACGTGGAGCAGTTCACCAAGGGCGAGGTCACGGGCAAGACCGGCTCGCTCACCGCGCTGCCCATCATCGAGACACAGGCCGGTGACGTCTCCGCGTTCGTGCCCACCAACGTGATTTCCATCACCGACGGCCAGATCTTCCTGGAGACCGACCTCTTCAACGCCGGCATCCGCCCCGCCATCAACGCGGGGATCTCGGTGTCACGCGTGGGCGGTGCGGCGCAGACCAACTGGATCAAGAGCCTCTCGGGCGGCATCCGGACCGACCTGGCCCAGTACCGCGAGCTGGCAGCGTTTGCGCAGTTTGCATCGGACCTGGACGAGGCCACGCGACGCCAGCTGGACCGGGGCGCGCGCGTCACCGAGCTGCTCAAGCAGCCGCAGTACAGCCCGCTGCCCATCAGCCTCATGGGCGCGTCGCTGTTTGCCGTCAACAACGGCTACCTGGACGACGTCGAGATCAAGGACGTGCTGCGCTTCGAGTCCGGCCTGCACGCGCACCTGAAGGACAAGCACGCGGCGCTGCTCGATACCATCATGCAGAACGCGGCCAAGTGGGACGCCAAGCCGGCCAAGGACGGCGACAGCGACGAGAAGAAGGCGTTCAAGAAACTGTGCACCGACGCCGAAGCCGAATTGACGTCTGCCATAGAGACGTTCAAGAAGAGCTTCGGCTGAGCCGGAACAAGGAGTTTGAGGCATGGCAGCCGGCAAGGAAATCCGCAGCAAGATCCACTCGGTGGAAAACACCAAGAAGATCACCAAGGCCATGGAAATGGTCGCCACGTCCAAGATGCGCAAGGCGCAGGAGCGGGTGCGCGCCGCACGCCCCTACGCCGATACCGTGCGCAACATCGCCGCCAACCTGGGGCAGGCCAACCCGGAGTACGTCCCGGCGTACCTGCGCAGCAACGACGTCAAGAAGGTCGGCCTCATCGTCGTCACCACCGACAAGGGGCTGTGCGGCGGCATGAACACCAACGTGCTGCGCGACGTCACGGCGCGGCTGCGCGAGCTGCAGGACGCGGGCAATGAAATCGAGGCGGTGGCCATAGGCAACAAGGGCCTGGGCTTTCTGACCCGCATCGGCGCCCGCGTCGTCGCGCAGGCGGTGCAGCTGGGTGATACGCCGCACCTGGACCAGCTCATTGGCGCCATCAAGTCGCTGCTGGACCAGTACGCCGACGGCCAGCTCAGCGAAGTGCTGATTGCCTACACCAAGTTCATCAACACGATGACCCAGCAGCCGGTGATCGAGCGGCTGCTGCCGCTGTCCGGCGAGAGAATGGAGCAGGAAGCGCGCGACAGCGATTCCTACCGCTCCTGGGACTACATTTACGAGCCCGATCCGCAAAGCGTCATCGACGACCTGCTCAGGCGCTACGTGGAAGCGCTGGCGTACCAGGCCGTGGCCGACAACATGGCCTCCGAGCAGTCCGCGCGCATGGTCGCCATGAAGGCCGCCAGCGACAACGCCAACGACATCATCGACGAGCTCAACCTCGTCTACAACAAGACGCGGCAGGCGGCAATCACCAAGGAACTTTCCGAAATCGTGGGGGGTGCGGCAGCACTCGGATGATCCCCAGGCAGAGCAAACCATTGGAGCTGAATACAGATGGCTGAACAAACCCTCGCTACCGAAGCGCCCGTGCAGGGCAAGATCGTGCAGTGCATAGGTGCTGTCGTTGACGTGGAATTTTCGCGCGAGCACATGCCGCGCATCTACGACGCGCTCAAGATGGACGGCAGCGACCTCACGCTGGAAGTGCAGCAGCAACTGGGCGACGGCATCGTGCGCACCATTGCGCTGGGCTCCAGCGAGGGCCTGCGTCGCGGCATGATGGTCACCAACACCGGCAAACCCATCACCGTGCCGGTGGGCGCAGCGACGCTGGGCCGCATCGTCAACGTGCTGGGAGATCCCATCGACGAGCGCGGTCCGCTGGACCAGAGCCAGATGGCGTCCATCCACGCCAAGGCGCCCACGTACGAGGAGCTCAGCCCCTCGCAGGAGCTGCTGGAAACGGGGATCAAGGTCATCGACCTCATCTGCCCCTTTGCCCGGGGCGGCAAGGTGGGCCTGTTTGGCGGCGCCGGCGTCGGCAAGACCGTCAACATGATGGAGCTGATCAACAACATCGCCAAGGCGCACTCGGGCCTGTCGGTGTTTGCCGGCGTGGGCGAGCGCACGCGCGAGGGCAACGACTTCTACCACGAGATGGCCGACTCCGGCGTGGTGGACCTGGAGAACCTGGGCGAGTCCAAGGTCGCCATGGTCTACGGCCAGATGAACGAGCCGCCGGGCAACCGCCTGCGCGTGGCGCTGACCGGCCTGTCCATGGCCGAAGCGTTCCGCGACGATGGCCGCGACGTGCTGCTGTTCATCGACAACATCTACCGCTTCACGCTGGCCGGCACCGAGGTTTCCGCGCTGCTCGGGCGCATGCCCTCGGCCGTGGGCTACCAGCCCACGCTGGCCGAGGAAATGGGCAAGCTGCAGGAGCGCATCACCTCGACCAAGACCGGTTCCATCACGTCGATCCAGGCGGTTTATGTGCCCGCCGACGACCTGACCGACCCCTCGCCCGCCACCACCTTTGCGCACCTGGACTCGACCGTCGTGCTCTCGCGCGACATCGCCGCGCTGGGAATCTACCCGGCGGTCGACCCGCTGGACTCGACCAGCCGCCAGCTCGACCCGCAGGTGGTGGGCGAGGAGCACTACAACGTGGCGCAGCAGGTGCAGGGCACGCTGCAGCGCTACAAGGAGCTGCGCGACATCATCGCCATCTTGGGCATGGACGAGCTCAGCCCCGAGGACAAGCTGGCCGTGTCGCGCGCGCGCAAGATCCAGCGCTTCCTCTCGCAGCCCTTCCACGTGGCCGAGGTCTTCACCGGCCAGCCGGGCAAGTACGTCTCGCTCAAGGACACCATCGCCGGGTTCAAGATGATCGTCGAGGGCGAGTGCGACCACCTGCCCGAGCAGGCCTTCTACATGGTCGGCACCATGGAAGAGGCCATGGAAAAGGGCAAGAAGATGGCCGCCTGAGCCTGGCGTGCCGGCGCACGCGCAGTCCGGCGCCCCGCTCAGCGTCTCACACGCTCAAGGACCGCATATGGCCACTACTTTTCAGGTTGACGTCGTCAGCGCCGAGGAGTCCATCTTCTCCGGCCAGGCGACCTTTGTCGTGCTGCCGGGCGAGGCCGGCGAACTGGGCATCTACCCCCGGCACACGCCGCTGATCACGCGCATCAAGCCCGGCCCCGTGCGCATAGAAAAGCCCGACGGCAGCGAAGAGTTCGTCTTTGTTGCCGGCGGCATCCTCGAGGTGCAGCCCAACGGCGTCACCGTCTTGTCCGACACGGCCATCCGGGGCAAGGATCTGGACGAGGCCAAGGCGCGCGAAGCGCAAAAGGCCGCCGAAGACGCACTCAGGAACGCCAAGAGCGAAATCGACGTGGCCATGGCATCCTCGGAACTTGCCATCCTGGCCGCCGAACTGGCCGCATTGCGCAAGTACCGGCAAAAGCGCTGACAGGCTGCAGGCGATGCAACGCCGGCAGGTTTGAGCCCCAATCAAAAACCCGTCCACTGTCGGCGGATTTTTGACGTGCGCGCGGTGCATCCGGAAACGACCGCGGCGTGCAGCGTATCGTGTTCGGGGATCAGCGGGCGGTGCAGCATTGCGAGACAATACCAAACAGAAGCATCCTCTGGAAAGTGGGGCCGAACGCACCGGAGGCCGCTGCCCGGCAACGCCTATGCGGCCACCGTTGCCGCCACGGGCAGGCTGATCTGGAAGCAGGCGCCAGCGCTTGACCGGCCGGGCAGCAGCTGAAGGCGGCCGCCGTGTTGCTCGACCATGGCGCGGCTCAAATAAAGGCCCTGCCCGACTCCGGGCAGCGAGCGCGCCGCGTCACCGCGAAAGAATTGCTCGAACACATGCGCCCGATCGTGCGGCGCTACGCCCGGGCCCTGGTCGCAAACGGTGATGTGCGCCTGCGCGCCGCTTATCCGCAAGCTGACATCCACCGGCGAATCTGGCGGCGCGTACTGCAAGGCGTTGCCGATCAGGTTGGATACTGCGAGCCCGAGCAGCTTGGCGTTGTGGCGGACCGGTACCACCGCAGCGGGCAGATCAAGGCGCACGCGCTCGGGCGCAGTGCTGTCGGCCACCACGGTTTGCAACGTGTCTCGCAGGTCATGGACCTGTTCAGGTGGCGACATGGCTTGCTCGGAAACCCGTGCCTCTGCCACGCAGTTTTCCATCAAGGCGCTCATCCGCCCGACGGCGCGGCGCACGCGCGCCAGGCTGCGCTGCGCAACGTCGTGTTGTGCGGCGGAATCCTGACCGAGCGACTCCGCGGCCATTGAAATCGTCAACAGCGGCGTGCGAAATTCATGCGTCACCATGGACATGAAGCGCCGCTGTGTCTGCAGGGCCTGCGCCAGGCGTTCCTGCGCGCTGCGGCGCTGCGCAACCTCAAGCTGCAACTGTTCGGTGCGCCCGGCCACCATGGCCTGGAGCTCGGCCGCGCTCCGGCGCGAAGCGCGCAGCGCCACCGCCTGCGCGCGTGCTCGACCCTGTTGCGCGCGCCAGGCACGCTGCGCCAGCACCAGGTTGAGCGACACCAGGTGCACGAGCACGCCATAGGTGGGCCAGTCGTGCTCCAGCGCCCATCGGCCGCCGGGCACACCCGCAATGCCGGCCAGCACCAGCAACAGCGCCAGCTGCAGCGGCAGCAAGGCAAGGGCGTACAAGCGCACACCCCGATGGTGGCGCAACGCGTGCAGACAGACGACCATCAAGGGCTGCATGCCCGCCAGCAAGGTGCCATTGAGCGCCAGCTGCAGCGGCAGGGGCGCATTGCCGGCGGCAAGCACGCCCAGCAGCCCGGCAAGGCCCATCAGCGCAAGCAATGCGCGGCGCGTCAGCGGGTAATACAGATGCATGCGCAAGGCAACGATGGCAAACAGCCCAAAGGCCACCTGGCCGGCCGCATAAAAGACCGTCGTGGCCTGGCGCAACAGCGTCGGTGCGGCGGGCAGCACATACGCGCCGTAGCCTGAATACAGCACACTGAATCCCAATATTCCTGCCAGCGCCATCGCATAAAACCCGTGCTCGGTCGCGCGCAGGCGCCACCAAAACAGCGTGTTGACGATGGCTGCCATCAGAATCATCCCGAGATAGGCGCCATACACGCCAGCGCCACGCGTTTGCGCTTGCAAGAAAACGCGCGGCGCAACCAGTTCGGGCTTGACCGCCCATGCGTTGTGCCCTTGCAGCCGCAGGTGCAGCGCCTGCGGCTGCCCGCTCGGGAGCGTCAGCGCGAATGCGACCCTGCGTGCCGGCACGTCACGGCTGGCCAGCGGCTGCCAGGCCCCGCTGTCCGACACCGTCTGCGCAGCGTGCGTGCCGTGCAGCAGCCGCATCCTGTCCACGGGCGTCCCGCGCAGCGACAAGATCCAGTCTTGCGCTGCGCCAGCGGTGCGCGCAACACACAGCCGCAGCCAGACCGGGCGCATGCCGCCGGGCCCGGTGACCGTTGTCGTCGCCGCTGGCGCAAACGCGCTGTCAGGCAAGGTGGCAAGCTGCTCGGCGTTCAGTGTCCCACCCGGATCGGGCAGCACCATCATTGTGCCGCGCAATCCTGAAGGCAGCAGCCACGTCCCGGTGGCGCCACCGGATGCGTTGCATGCCTGGCCCCACGCCGCCATGGGCAACGCCAGCAGCAAGCCTGGCAACAACAGCCACGCCAGCGCCTTGCGCAAGGTCTTGAGCCAGGGTGCAAACATGGCGCAAGCATAATCGCAAGCATGCATACGGCCCCTGCACCCGCCCGCAAGCTGAATCCAGATTTATTTTCCGGCACAAGGTCAGGCACGTGAAGACTGCAGGTCCAGCCCGCTTCGATCTCACGCCAACCGCTGGTCGTGGCATCAGCGTCAGCATCGTTGAAGACGACGTGGACCTGCGCGAGCAGCTCGCCGAATCACTGGGCGGATGGGGCTTTGCGGTCAGCGCCTGGGGCTCAGCCGCGGACCTGTACCTGGGCCTGCTGGATGCCGGCGGCGCCAGCGACCTGCTGGTGCTCGATCTGGGCCTGCCCGGTGAAAGCGGTGTGCAAGCACTGCAGCGGCTGCGTGCGCATGCGGTCGGGGCAGGTATGGGCGTGGTCGTGCTCACTGGCGAGGCCGGTGCCGACATCCGCATGCAAGTGCTGCTGGACGGCGCCGACGCCTACCTGGTCAAGCCCATCAGTGCTCGGGTGCTTGCCGCCACGCTGCTCAGTGTGCACCGGCGCTTTGCAAACACCAGCACGCCCCGGCAGCAGCCTTGCTGGACTCTGAATTCGGATGGTTGGATGCTGCATGCACCCAACGGCCACGCCGTGGCACTGACCGCCGCCGAGCGCGACCTGGTGCAATTTTTGAGTGCTGCTCCGGCCAAGGTATTCACGCGCGAGCAAATCATCCGTGGCATGGGCCACAAGTCGGAATACTACCTCGACCACCGGCTGAACATGGTGGTCAGCCGCCTGCGCAGCAAGGTGCGCAGCCAGACCGGTATCGCCTTGCCGCTGCATACCGTGCGCCATCGCGGCCTCATGTGGCATCCGCCAGCCTGACCGCCCCGCGCGCCGCAGTCGGGCTGTAAATCAAGACGCAACACCAACAGGCGTTGCAGGAGCGGGTGGCTGCCCGGGATGCGCAAGCACGGGTCCGGCACCCGGGCAGCCGCCCCTGCGAGCCAGACGACAGCCCGGGCGTTCGCGTCATCGTGTCAGTTGCCCGCTGGGGCGCAGCCACGAGGGGTCCGGCAGACCGCGCGAGCCAATCCCCAGGGCCGCGCCGGTTGAACTACCAATTCCTTGCGAGAGGGCTGCGTGCACGCCATTAACCGATTCAAGGGGGAATTGTTAGTTACCCGTGATTTTGTGATGTTTGGTGATAGACAGTGACTATCCTGGGGTAAAAAGCCGCTTTTCTAGGGTACAATTTGCCGCTTGTTACATTTTTGTCACGATGACATTGAGTGTTGTCAAGTTTTACGCAATTCTTGTCTCGAGGAAGAAACCGGATGTCAGGTATTTATGATGTGAGTTCGGGCCGACCCGGTGATGGCCCCGGCGATTTGCAGCGGCTGTTGTCGCAGTGGCCTGCTGCGGCGACGCGCAGAATGGGCCTGGGCCGGCAGGTTCTGGCAGCAGGCCTGGCCAGTGCCATGCTGATGGCTGCACCGCTGGCGCAGGCTGCCGGTGGCACCTGCGACCCGGACAAGCTCTACGATATTCTGTCCAGCTCGTTCCACCAGACCACAGCGCAGCTGGCCGACGACCGTGGCTGGGCCGGCTGGGGACAACAGATGGGAGGAACCACCAACATCGCGCCGCCCCGCAGCATCATGGGCAGCAGCCCAGTCGGCGGCACCAATATTGGCGATGCTTTCCCAGACGTCAAACCCTTGTTGGTGACTACCGGCAGCGCCACCACCAGTCACCAGACGGTGGCTCTGGGGGATGACGGCAAGTTCTATGCCTGGGGTAGTCAAGGCACGGTGCTGGCCACTGGTTTCACCAGCGGCGCTGATGTGCATGCAACCACTTTGAGTTTGCCCGCCGGGGTCGATGCCACCGATGTGGCACTGCTGTTTGCCTCGTACCAGTTCCTGGCCATCGTCGCCAATGGCAACGTTTGGGTGCTGACTCCCAGCAGCTCATCGGATCTGCATGGGGATGGCGGTTCAGCGACGACTGACAACGGTTGGCACAAGGTCCAGACCGATGCCATCGGTAACCCCGACCTTGACAACGTTATCGCCGTACGCGGCCAGGCCAGCGCGGGCGGTATCGGTGCCGTCATGGCACTGACTGCAGATCGCGAGGTCTACACTTGGGGCAGCAATATCTATGACGGTGCGGGCGCAGGCCGCGCCAGCAATTCAGATACCCGCGTCACGTCGGCATTCGCCAAAAAAATGACCTTGCCGACGCCGGTGCAGGCTGGCGCCAAGCCTGATTCCGTGACCCTCACATCCGAAGCACGCCTCATACCGGCATAGCCACGCCATGTCACATCGATTGGGCTGCGCCAACGCGCCCAAGCCACGCCA
>JALOAS010000113.1 GCA_023228705.1 Ottowia sp.
CCCGATCGCACAGCGCTGGACGCGCCATGCTGCGTTGCTCCGCCTTGCAGACAGTAGTCTGCGGCGTTGTCGCGTCTTGCCTGGCACGCCCATCGCAGCACGCTCGAACGCATCCAACTACTGAATCCAGGATCATCGGCCGCATGGACTTGTGGTGCGCAAGGGGAGCAGCCAGTCTATCGAAAAACCGCACGGGCACCGGTCCCGCCGCAGGCTGCGCTGGCGTCATGGCAGGGCGGTGGCGTCCATCATGGCGTGCACCTGCGCTTCGGCGCTGCGTGCCGCCGTGCTGACCGGGGCCAGGCGGTGCGCGGCGCAGGGGACGAGGACGGCGCGCACGTCGTCGGGGGCAACGTAGTTGCGGCCGGCAATCAGTGCATGCGCGCGCGCCGCGCGCAGCAGCGCAATGCCGGCACGGGGCGACAGGCCCTGGTCAAACCACTGGCCCGAGCGCGTGGCGGCCACCAGGTCCTGCACGTAGTCCAGCAGGGGCTCGGCCACGTGAATCGCGGCGGCGGTCTGCTGCAACAGCGCAAGCTGCCGCGCGGTCAGCAGCGCGGGCAGCTTCAACGCCAGTTGCCGCCGCCCGTTGCCGGCCAGCAGCAGGCGTTCGGCCGCGCGCTCCGGATAGCCCAGCGAAATGCGCATGAGAAAGCGGTCCAGCTGCGATTCGGGCAGCGGCCATGTCCCCAGCTGCTCCAGTGGATTTTGCGTGGCAATCACAAAGAACGGCTGCGGCAGCGGCCGCGTCTTGCCCTCGATGGTGACCTGTCGCTCCTCCATCGCTTCCAGCAGCGCGCTCTGCGTCTTGGGGCTGGCGCGGTTGATCTCGTCGGCCAGCAGCAGCTGTGCAAACAGCGGGCCGGGATGAAAGACAAACGCTTCCTGGTTGCGGTCGTAAACCGAGACGCCGGACAGGTCGCTGGGCATGAGGTCCGCAGTGAACTGCACGCGCGAGAAGTCCAGCCCGAACGTGCGCGCCAGCGCCTGCGCCAGCGTGGTCTTGCCCACGCCCGGAATGTCTTCGATCAGCAGGTGGCCACCGGCCAGCAGGCAGGTCACGCTCAGCGCCGTCTGCGCGGGCTTGCCCGCCATGACCGAGTCGAGCTGCTCAAGTATCTGCTGGATTTTTTCGGCAATCTGCATCGTCGCGTGGGCCCGGGTGAAACAGCGCTCCATTGTGCCTGTCGGCCCGGCCGCAGCCGCGCGCAGGCGCGTGGCGCATGACGGATGACCTCGCTGGCGCCATGGGGAGGTTGAGCGTTTGGCGTTGAACGTTGAGCGTGGCGCGTAGCGCTTGACCGATAACCTCGCTGGATGCTGTGGGGAGGTTGAGCGTTTGAAGAGGTTGAGCGTTGAGCGAACGCCAAACGCTGGACGCACTACGCTCAACCTCTTTTCATCATCAGCCGCCGCAGGCGGCTTTCATCCAGGGCCCGCAAGGGCCGAGGTCATCTGTCATCCGGACAGGTTGAGCGTTGAGCGAACGCCAAACGCTGGACGCATTACGCTCAACCTCTTTTCTTGCAGGCGAGCGCGATTCGCGGACCCGGAGCCCGGCAACGAGCTCAATTGACCGGAATGGTCGTCAGTGCCTGCTGCCAGCGCGCCGGCAGCAGGTCGAACAGCGGCGTGGGGTCGCGGTACATGATGGTGCCCAGGGCCCGGGCGTCCACGGTAGGCAGCACGCCGGTGGTATCCAGGTAGGCAAGCTGGCTCATCCAGGCAACGTTGACCGAGCCGTCGGGCATGGGGCGCGAGAAGATGGTCGCCAGCATGCGCTTGGCCGCCACGCTGCCGCGGTCGGCGGCCTCGCGGTACAGGCGCAGCGCTTCGGCGTAATTCATGGGCGCGCCGACGCCGCGGTGCAGGCGCTGCGCCTGCTCGAACAATCGGTCGGCTTCGGACTTTGTGGCGGACGGGGTTTCCGCTGTTTTCTGTTGCAGCGACTGCAGCAGCTTGATGTTGGCTGCTGCTGCGCGCGAGTGCGCGGCTGCGGCCTTGAAATAAGCGATGGCGCCGGGGATGTCGCCGTTGGTGACGGCATTGATGCCCAGTTCGACGCGCGCCTGCGCGTCGCCTGCTGCCGCAGCCTGTTCAAGCAGGCCGCGCAGCGGCAGCGACATGCTGGTGATGCCCTGTGCGTTGGGCGTGCCCAGTGTCAGCGGGGTGCTCCGGCTTTTCAGCACCCATTGCAGGTACAGCGCGCGGCCGGGGTAGTGCGGCCTGAGCTTGACGATCGCCTGCTCGGCACGTGATGAATCCGGCCAGTCGCTGCAGCCGGTGATGTAGCACCAGGCCATTCCGGCCCAGGCAATGGGCAGTTGGTCCAGGCGTACCGCGCGTTCGAACCAGGTCTGCGCCACCTGGGTCGAGCTTGCGGCAACGCCGCCGTGCAGCTCGATCAGGCCGAGCGTCCAGGCGGCACGGGCGGCTGCCGGCGTGGAGCCGTAGCCGGTGGCTGGCTTGGCCTGTCGGCGCAACCGGGCCACGTCGCGCCGCAGGTCCGGATCGGCAAAGCGACCCTGCTCCATCTTGGGTCCGGCCAGCCGCGGTGCCTCGAGCCGGTCCTCCTGCATCTGCGGCGCCGGCGAGGACGACTGTCCGGCCAGCTCCGGTGTGCCCGGACGCGTGGGCGGCAGCGTGGTGGCTGCCGGCGGCTGTCCCTGCATCTGGATCTTGCCGGGCTGCGCGTTGCTGGTCAGCGCTGCCCCGGGCGGGTGCAGCACGCGCGCTGCAGCCTGCGGCACGCCGCCGGGCGCCACCAGGGCGAGCGTCAGAGACAGCGCGGCCGTGCCGGCCAGCCACCTGCGCACACACCCTGGCCCGCAAGGCCTGCGGGGGTCATGACTGGGTTGCACCGTTGCCTGCGGCACCGCTGTTCTCCCCGCTCGCCGGCATGATCTGTTGTGTTGGCAGGATGTTCCACTCCAGTTTGTCCCACGCCAGGTTGCCCGGACCTGCTGCCGCTTCAAATTGCGCGCGCAACTCGTCCAGCGATGCCACGCCCCGGATCGGGGTCAGCGCCTCGGCGTTGAGCTCCTGCGGCATGCGGATCATCGGGTCCTCGCGGCTGGCCACGCACATCAGCGCTTCGCTGCCCTGGCGTCCGGAGGTCAGCACGAAGGCCGGGTAGGGCACCATCCAGTCGGGCAGCCGAATCGCCAGGTTGGCCGTTACCTGCGATGCCGGCTGCAGCATGTTGGGCACGATCTTGACGATGTTGCCGTTGGCATCGTTGATGTAGCAGTACAGGTGCGCCGCGTCAGAAATGGTGACCGAGGCAAAGATGTTGGTTCCCGGCGCAAACGCGGTGCGGTCGCGCACGGTGTTTTCTATCTGCATGTCCACCGTCAGCGGCTCCTTGCGCACGCTGCCGGCGTCCAGCTCCGGCCAGCCCACGCGCGCCAGCTTGCCGTCGTCGCCGATCTTGACGAAGTCACGCAGCGCGCGTTCGTACACGGTGAAGTCGATCTCACCCGTGACCACGGCACCGATGTCGGCCTGGAAGCGCCCCACGGCGTCTTGCAGGACCTTGCTGCTGGCGCCAAGCGGCGCGTCGGAGGCGGCCAGGTAGCCGCGGCTGACCAGGTAATTTTGCACCAGGCGCGAGCGCGCCGCCTGGCTGCTCTGGTCGTACCAGGTGCGCAACTGGCGCTGGAACTCGGGGTGCGTGTTGTCCAGCGTCAGGCAGCGCCAGTAGGGCAGGTGCGTGTACTTGCCGGCCAGCTCGATCAGCGCCAGGTCAACCAGCGTGCGCATGGCCGATCCCGTGCCCTGCGTCAGGTCGCGCCCGAGGTTGAACTGCACGCCGTAGGTGCCGATGCGGCCGGCCAGGTCAAAGCCCTGGCCGGAATTGCCGATGACCGCTTCGTTGGCCGAATCCAGCCCGGGGATGAAGGTGCGCGTCCGAAAGTCGCCCAGGTGCATTTCCAGGCCAATGATGGTGGCACCGCGGCTGCGGTCGTAGCCGGCCTCCACGCGCGGGCCCGAGACGCCGGCGCTGTGCCGCGTGGTCAGCACGCCCTGGTCGACAAATGAAACGCCGCCGGAGACGTACAGCGCGGGCCGCTGCAGTTCCATCTGGTTGGCGTTGAGCAGGATGGTGCTGATGTTCTGCACCGTGTCCTGGCGCGCGATGTCCACTTCAAAATCCACGTAGCGGAACGCGTTGGAGCGGCGCGACATCTGCGACAGCGCCGTGATCACCATCTCCTTGGTCGCCACCGGCACGCGCCCGGTGAAGTCGGGCATGAAGGTGCTGGTGATCAGCGTCGTCGGCACCTCGGCCTCGCGCATCATCTCGTCCATGCAGGCCAGCGAGTCGCTGAAGCTGGACATGGAGCGCACCGGCCGCGTGGCGGGCCGGTCGCTGGCGCTGGCGTACGACTGGAAGCGCGCATCGTCCTTGGGCGAAAGCGGCGTGCTGCAGGCGGCAAGCAGTGCCGCGGCCAGCGCCGCGCACACAAGTCCCGGCAGCTTGCGCCGCGCCTTGGGGTTGCCGTTGTTGTCAGGATGTCTCGCGTGGTTCATGTCGGACTCGTTCTATGAAGTGCCTGCCTGCAGCCCTGTTGGCCCGGGCGCTGCAATCTTGCTGCAATGGCTACCGCACCGGCGGCAGCAGACTGCGTTTATTTGCAAATGGTGACCACGTCGCCGCGCAGGACGGCAATCTGCTCGCTGCCGCTGCCCGGTCCGTAGCGGCCGCTGGGGCCGACACCCGGCGCAACCGTGTTGCTGGCCACCTCGGTGGTGCAGGTGCGGTTGAGGGTATTGCCAACCTGGCGGCTGACCACGTCGTTTTCGGTCTTGACCACGCCGCTGCCACCCTCCAGGTGGGAAAACGCCTTGGCCTCGTAGCGCACGACCTTGGCCTGCAGCCACGACGGCAGCTCGTCTTGTCCGTGATTCAGTCCTTCCGACGGTTTGAATGGCGCCGTCGGCAGCGTCAGGTAACTGACGGGTCCACCGAGCACGATGGGGTCCGTGCCTGGTGCCCTCTGCGCCCATGCGGTCGGCCCCAGCAGCAACGCCGCGGCCAGCAGCGGGATTTGAATGTGCCTGGGCTTCATGGCCATCTCCGGTTGTTCAGGGAAAAAAGGCGGAACCAGGGCGCAAGCCACCGGTTCCGCCGCGCTTCAGACTTGCCTAGCCCTTACTGGCAGGTTGCGCAAGCGTTGTTGGTGGAAAAGTTCTGCACCGCGCTGGAGCTGTTGTTGGCATACGCGCCCATGTACGAGCCCTTGGCGACGACCAGTTGCAGCTGCTTGGCACCCACGCCCACCGAGCCGATGTTGCTGGCCAGGTTGTTTTGCGCAAATGAGCTGTTGTCGGCCTTGGCCAGCACGCCGCTGTCTATCAGCGCCGTGACTTGCGTCGACGGGGCATCAATCAGCACGCCGCTGGTGTTGCTCGACATGTTGTTGCTGGCCTTTGAGCTGTTGTTGGCGCTGGCAACGGAGAAGCTGTCTTTCATCGCCGTGACCTGGATTTGCGGCGCCTTGACGACTATGTCATGCGAGCAGATGTCGCAAGCGTCCGGAGTGCCGTTGCCGTTGCCGTTGCCGTTGCCGTTGCCGTTGCCGTTGCCGTTGCCGTTGCCGCCGTGATAGCCACCGCCAGCGAAAGCAAGGGTTGAAGCGCCGGCAACTGCGAGTGCGATAGCGAGTTTTTTCATGATAAAATCCCCATGGGTGTTGAGTTGATGAAGTACCGGCTTGGCTGGCCCACCCAGCGCTGGCCGGTTTCGACTCCGCTTTTGCCGGGTTGCGCTTTTGCGTGACCCGGCTTTTTACGGCGTCAGGGTCCAGTGTGCGGCCAAGCGGCATGGCTGTAAATCCCCTCGATCGGGTACTGGCTTGAGGCGGCCGGCGCCGCGTACGGCCGCGTTGCCGGGCGCAAAACCGCGTTGTGCTACAAGTTGTTGCGCTTGCATCTTCATCAATGTTGTAACCAGCAACGAGTAGGTAGTTACAAAATGTACATAATGTAAAGAAATTTTCGGCTTTGTGACAGAGTAACGAAAAAACGGTTAGAGTGACCGCAAGGCCGCCGTACGGGCTGCAGGACAGTCATACCGAAGCCATCTGCAGTTCCAGCAATCTGGCGCTCCGGCATCACGGGCACCCCCGCCGGCCAGCGCGATCAGGCGGCTGCCAGGCAGGTTGACAAGACCTGCCGGGGTGCCCGCTTGAACAACGCGCGGCCAGGGCCGTCAGGAGGCTGAAGTGACACAGACAAGACACACAGGGGCGCCAGCGCCCCGCAGCAACGAGGCAGGTGGGGAATTGCCCGTCAGCTCGGCGGGCTTGCAGCAGACATGGCCGCCGTTTTTCAACGGCCAGCCCGGGAATCCGGTGCGCGTGATCCTTGCCGACGACGACCCGGTTTTCACCTGCCTGATCGAGCAGGAGCTGCCTGCCGACCTGCGCATCGACCTGCTCGGGTGCGCCAGGTCCGTGGCCGAGGCCAGGCGCCTGATCGACAGGCAGCCCATGGATGTGGTGCTCATCGACCTGAATCTGCCCGATGGCACCGGGTTTGAGGTCATCAGCTACCTGAAAGCCAAGCGGCCCATGGCCGAAGCCGTGGTGGTGACCGCATCCGAGGACCTCGAGCACGCGCTGCACGCGTTTGCGCTCGGCGCCACCGGTTACGTGGTCAAGGGCTGCTGGTTTTGCAGTTTTGCGGGGACGATTCTGCAGGTGGCCAACGGCGGCGCCGCGCTCGCACCCGGCGTGGCGCGCCAGTTGCTCAAGCGTCTGCATCACCAGCAAGCCGATGCGGCAGGCCGTCCCGCCGCAGTGCCAGCGCATGAAAAACTGTCGGAGCGTGAGCGTGAAATCCTGCGCTATGTGAGCGCCGGCGGCACCAGCTCTGACATCGGCAAGCGCCTGGCCATCAGCGAGCAGACGGTCAATACGCACATCAAGAATGCGTACCGGAAGCTGAACGTGCGAACGCGTGCGCAGGCGGTGACGCGCGCCACCGAGTGGGGGCTGTTGTGACACAGACTGTGACACAAGTTAGCACGGCATTTTGAGGGTTTCGTCGGCCTGGATTGGCAAGATAACGTGTCTCATGAAAGTAAACGTTCGCTTTGTGCGCCGCGCGCGCCCGCGCCGGCACCCTTTACCAGCCTCTTGCTGAAGCAATGCGCAAGAGCGGAAGCCGGGCGCGTTGCGCCGCGCACGGGGCGGGCGCAGGCGCCGCGTGCCGGGCGCCAGGCGCCGCTCTTGCCTTGCCCGACAAGGGCGCCACCCGCAATTCGCTGCGCACCTGCCGCCATTTGTGTACAGTAGCCTGCCTGGCATGAGGTCAAGCAGGGCCGCTCATGCCAGGCACGGTTGATTTCAGACAATCTTTCTGGCCAGCGGAGACCAGCCATGGGAGCCACAGGTTTTTTTTCACACCCGGACTGCCGCCTCCACAAGATGGGCTCGGGGCATCCGGAGAGCCCGGAGCGCCTGGATGCCATCCAGGACCGCCTGAACGTCACCGGCGTTGCCGATGCCCTGCAGTGGCATGAGCCGCTGCCGGCGACCATGGGGAAACTGCTGCTGGCGCATGGCCGGCGTCACGTGGCCGCGCTGCGTGGCCTGAGCGAGATGCTGGTGGAAGACATCGCTGCCGGCGGCCCGGACCGCTTCTCGCTGGACCCGGACACGTCCATGAACCGCCACACCTGGCGCGCCGCGCTGCTGTCGGCCGGCGCGGCGGTGGAGGCGGTTGACGCGGTCCTGCTCGGCGAGCTGGAAAACGCCTTTTGCCTGACGCGGCCGCCGGGGCACCACGCCACGCGCGACCAGGTCATGGGCTTTTGCTTCTTCAACAACGTCGCCATCGCTGCCAAGCACGCCTGCGAGCACCACGGGCTCAAGCGCGTCGCCATCGTGGACTTTGACGTGCACCACGGCAACGGCACCGAAGACATCGTGGCCGGCGACGAGCGCATCCTCATGGTCAGCTTCTACCAGCACCCGTTCTACCCGGGAGGTCCCAAGCGCGAAGCGCCCAACCTGGTCAACTGCCCGGTGCCGGCGTACACCGGCGGCATGGCGATCCGCGAGCTGATCGACCTGATGTGGCTGCCGCGGCTGGAGGCGCACCGCCCCGAGCTCATCCTGATCAGCGCCGGCTTTGACGCGCACCGCGCCGACGACATGGGCCAGCTCATGCTGACCGAGAACGACTACGTCTGGATCACCGAGCGCATCAAGGAGGTCGCGCTGCAGCACGCGGGCGGACGCATCGTCAGCTGCCTGGAGGGCGGCTACAACCTGCTGGCGCTGGCGCGCAGCGTGGAGGCGCACATCCGGGTGCTGGCCGACCTGCACGGCGGCTGAGCCGCCCGAGCCGCATGCAGCAGGCGCTGCCACCCGAGCGACAGCATGGGTCCCGGCGCCATGGTATACCTGAGAGCTTGAGAAAGAATCCCTCATGCCCGCTTTGACCGCCCAAACCCGCCCACTCCGCGTTGCAAATGCTCGCCATGGCACGGGCCATGCCTGCG
>JALOAS010000114.1 GCA_023228705.1 Ottowia sp.
CACAAGTCTAGTTGTCGCCGCGCTTCAGGGTGGCGCAGCGGATCTGCGCGGCCACGTCACGCCAGGCTCTATCTACGCCTACGTTGACCAAGCCCTTGGAGCTTGGGACCAGCGCCCGATCTTTAAAACAAACGTGACTCAGTTCACCTCTCTCCGTGAGGTGCCTCCGCAGGTGCCGTTGGAGATTTTGCGCAAACTTGTGGTTTACTTCCCGAGCCCCCAAGACGAACACGCCCTCGATCCGAGTTATGAAGACACGGTCGAGAACCACGACCCAAACAGAGCCAAGGTGTTCAAGGATCTTCAGAAAATGGAAGGGGTCGGCTTGGTCGTTCCAGTCGGAGAGGAACACATGTACTACGCCGCGATGAACTCGAAGTCGTGCCGACTGACGGCGCTGGGCGCGCAGTATTGGCGGCTCGCGAAGGAGAAGAAACTGTGAGTACTGGCTCCTGCTCGCGGGTTCCCGACCGGAAACGAACGAAGATAAAGGGCGTCCATCTTCCGAGCGATTCCGTACTCTCTCAGACCCCCCGGTCGCGCTCCGTCTCGAACTGCCGACAAAATGCGCTAAAACTCCCCGTCTCCAGCGCGTCGCGCATCAGCTGCATGAGCTGCAGGTAGTAATGCAGGTTGTGCGTGGTGGCCAGCATGGCGCCCAGCAGCTCGCGCGTGCGGTCCAGGTGGTGCAGGTAGGCGCGCGAGAAGCCTTGCCGCCCGCCCTCGTCCCAGGGCACGCCGCTGTCGCCGGCGCAGGCGTAGCAGGTGCAGGTGGGGTCCAGTGGCAGTTGGTCCTGCCTGTAGCGCGCGTTGCGGATTCGCACGTCGCCCCAGCGGGTGAAGATATGCCCGTTGCGCGCGTTGCGCGTGGGCAGGACGCAGTCGAAGAGGTCGACGCCGTGCTGCACGCCGAAGACCAGGTCTTCGGGCGTTCCCACGCCCATGAGGTAGCGGGGCTTGCTGGCGGGCAGCAGCGCGGGGGCAAATGACGTGACCCGGCGCATGTCTTCCCTGGGTTCGCCGACGCTGACGCCGCCTATGGCGTAGCCGGGGAAGTCCATTTCTGTCAGGCGTGCGGCGGATTCCTGGCGCAGGTGGTCGAACATGCCGCCCTGCATGATGCCAAAGAGCGCGTTGGGGTTCTCCAGGCGGGCAAATTCGGCCTGGCTGCGCGCGGCCCAGCGCAGGCTCAGCTCCATGCTGGCGCGTGCCTCGGATTCGGTCGTGACGTGGCCGTCCGTTTCATACGCGGTGCATTCGTCCAGCTGCATGACGATGTCGCTGTCCAGCACGGTCTGGATCTGCATGGAGACCTCGGGCGAGAGGAAGAGCCTGTCGCCGTTGACGGGGCTGGCAAAGTGCACGCCTTCTTCCGTGATCTTTCGCATGGCGCCGAGCGAGAAGACCTGGAAGCCGCCGGAGTCGGTGAGGATGGGATGCGGCCATTGCTCGAAGCGGTGCAGGCCGCCGAAGGCACGGATGACGTCGAGCCCCGGCCGCAGCCACAGGTGGAAGGTGTTGCCGAGGATGATTTGCGCACCCACCTGCTCCAGTGCGCGCGGCGTCATGGCCTTGACGCTGCCGTACGTGCCCACGGGCATGAACATGGGCGTTTGCACGACGCCGTGGTTGAGCGTGAGGCGGGCGCGCCGGGCCTGGCTGTGCGGGTCGGTGGCGAGGAGGTCGAATTGCAGCATGGGGGAAAAGCGCTCAGGCGCGCGTCAGCCACATGGCGTCGCCGTAGCTGAAGAAGCGGTAGCGGCTGGCGACGGCGTGGCGGTACAGCGCCATGACGGTGTCGTAGCCGGCAAAGGCGGAAACAAGCATGAGCAGCGTGCTGCGCGGCAGGTGGAAGTTGGTGCTGAGCGCGTCGACCACCTGGAACTTGAATCCGGGCGTGATGAAGAGGTTGGTGTCGCCCTCCGTCTGGCCCGTCTGGGCCCAGGCTTCCAGCGTGCGCACGCTGGTGGTGCCGACGGCGACGACGCGGCCGCCGCGCTGCCTGCAGGCCATGATGGCGGCCACGGTTTCGGGCGGGATCCAGTAGCGTTCGTGGTGCATGACGTGCTGGCTGATGTCCTCGCCCTTGACCGGCTGGAAGGTGCCGGCGCCCACGTGCAGCGTGACGGCGGCGCGCGGGATGCCGCGTTCGTCCAGCGCGTCAAGTACGGACTGGTCAAAGTGCAGCGCGGCGGTGGGCGCGGCGACGGCGCCGGGGCTGCGCGCGAAGATGGTCTGGTAGCGGCTGGCGTCCTCGGCCGTGTCGTCGCGGGCGATGTAAGGGGGCAGCGGCACGTGGCCGTGCGCGGCCATGAGCGCCCAGGGGTCGCCTGAGAAGCGCAGGTGGAACAGCGCGCCAGCGGCGTCGGGCCAGCGCCCGATGAGCTCGGCTGTATAGCCGCCGTCCATCTGCAGCACGGCACCGGCGGCGGGCTTGCGGCCGGCCTTCATGTGCGCTGCAATGCTGCCGTCAGCGAGCACGCGCTCCACGAGCAGCTCGATGCGGCCGCCGCTGGCCTTGCGGCCGAACAGGCGCGCCTTGATGACCTGCGTGTCGTTGAAGACGAGCAGGTCGCCGGGGTCCAGCAGTTGCGGCAATTCGCTGAAGACCCGGTCCACCGGCTGCGCGCCGCTGCCGTCGAGCAGGCGCGCGCTGCTGCGTCGGGCCGCGGGATGCTGCGCAATCAGCTCGGGCGGCAGGTCAAAGTCAAAGTCGCTGGTGGTGTAGGCGCGAATGGCGGGCTCGGGCATGGGTGGGGTGACGCTACGTTTTGATCGCGCATGACAGAAGACCTCGGCTCCTGCGCGGCTTGGCATGACGGCCCCCAGCGCCGCCCACGATGGGTCATGGCGGCGCAGCCGCAGTCATTGATGCCGCGCAGCGGCGAGGTCATTCGTCATCGGGCGGGCCGAGGCACTGCGGCAATCTGTTGCAGTTTCGACCGTCGTGTTGGGGATGCAAGGCAGAATTGTCCCATGCCCGATACCCAGCGGCCCGCGTCGGCCAGGCAAAGAGCGCTGCGCAAGCTTGGCCTGGAGCGCCCCATAGACCTGGCGCTGCACTTGCCACTACGCTACGAGGACGAGACGCGCCTGCTGTCGCTGGCCGAGGCGGCGCGCTGCGTCTCGGACGAGCCGGTGCAGTTTGAGGCCACGGTGACGCACCAGGAGGTGGCCTTGCGCGGCAAGCGCCAGTTGCTGGTGACCGTGCAGGACGGCGACGTGCAGTGCCTGCTGCGGTTCTTCAACTTTTATCCTTCGCAGCGCAAGCAGATGGCGGTGGGCGAGCGGCTGCGCGTGCGTGGCCCGTTGCGCGGCGGCTTTGGCGGCCTGCACATGATGCACCCGGTGGTGCGCGCTGCCGGCGGACCGCTGGCCGACGCGCTGACGCCGGTGTACCCGACGACCGCCGGCCTGTCGCAGCCGGTGTTGCGCAAGGCCGTGCAGGCAGGGCTGCAGGAGGCCGACCTGCGCGAGACCATTCCGCAAGAGTTGCTGGCCGGCGCCGGTGCGTGGCACCACTGGAGCCTGAAGCAGGCGCTGGTGTTCCTGCACCATCCGGCGCCCGATGTGTCTTTGGCCGAGCTGGAGGATCACACGCACCCGGCCTGGCAGCGCCTCAAGGCCGAGGAGCTGCTGGCGCTGCAGCTGTCGCAGGCGCAGGTGCGGCAGCAACGCCAGCAATTGCGCGGGCCGGCGCTGATGGCTGGCGCGGGCGACTTGCCCGACCAGCTGCTGGCCGCGCTGCCGTTCCGGCTGACCGCTGCACAGCGCCGCGTCAGCGAGGAGATTGCCGCGGATCTGGCCGGGCCACTGCCCATGCGCCGGCTGCTGCAGGGCGACGTGGGGTCCGGCAAGACGGTGGTGGCTGCGCTGGCGGCTTGTCGCGCGCTGGCCGCAGGCTGGCAGTGCGTGCTGATGGCGCCCACGGAGATCCTGGCGCGCCAGCATTTCGAGCGCCTGGCCGAGTGGCTGACGCCTTTGCTCGCGCCGCTGGGAAAGCAGGTGGCCTGGCTGGCGGGGCAGCAGAAGAAATCGGCGCGCAAGCAGATGCTGCAGGCCATTGCCGACGGCAGCGCGGCGCTGGTCATCGGTACGCACGCCGTGATCCAGGACGAGGTGCGGTTCGACCGCCTGGGGCTGGCCGTCATCGACGAGCAGCACCGCTTTGGCGTGGGGCAGCGGTTGCGGCTGCGCCAGATGCAGGACGACGGCACGCAGCCGCACCTGCTGATGATGAGCGCCACGCCCATCCCGCGCACGCTGGCGATGAGCTACTACGCCGACCTGGACGTGTCGACCATAGACGAGCTGCCGCCCGGCCGCTGGCCCGTGACGACGCGCCTGGTCTCCGGGCGTCGCCGTGCCGAGGTGGTCGAGCGCCTGCGGCGCTGGCTGGCCACCGGCGCGCAGGCGTACTGGGTCTGCCCGCTGATAGAGGAGAGCGAGGCGCTGGACCTGCGCCACGCGACGCAGGCGCACGAGGAACTGGTCGCAGCGCTGCCGGGGCTCCGGGTCGGCCTGCTGCACGCCCGCCTGCCCGCCGACGAGAAAAAGGCGGTCATGGCCGGCTTTGTCGCCGGCGACGTCGCCCTGTTGGTCAGCACCACGGTGATCGAGGTGGGCGTGGACGTGCCGGGCGCCAGCCTCATGGTCATCGAGCACGCCGAGCGTTTTGGCCTGAGCCAGCTGCACCAGCTGCGCGGCCGCGTGGGCCGGGGCGCGGCTGCGTCGATCTGCGTGCTGCTGTATGGCGCGCCCGATGGCGGGCGGCTGTCGGATACCGCACGCCAACGCCTGAAGGCCATGGTCGAGACCGCCGACGGTTTTGAGATTGCGCGCCGCGACCTGGCGATTCGCGGCCCCGGCGAGTTCATGGGGGCGCGCCAGTCCGGGACGCCGCTGCTGCGCTTTGCCGACCTGGCTGAAGACGAGGCGCTGCTGGCGTGGGCGCGCGAGGCCGCACCGGTCATGCTGGCGCGGCACCCCGGGCAGGCGGCCCGGCACGTGGCGCGCTGGCTGGGCACGCGCATGGAATATCTGAAGGCGTAGCCCGGCGCCTGGTGCGCTGCGCGCGGTCCAGGGCCGATTCCTGCATTTTCATGTAACGCGGGTGGCTCCTGCTGCATCCAATGGTTGAGGGTCGCGTGATGCGGGTCGCCGCCGAGACCCCTGATCTTGAAAATTCGCTGACAGGAAAAAGGAACTCCCATGAGACTCAAACTGATTGCGGGCGCGGTTGTGCTCGGGCTGGCGGTGGCGGGCTGCAGCACGAGCGGGCCGGCGGCCAACGAGACGGCGCCGACGGCGGCAGCGGCAACGGCGCCCGCTGCCGTCAGCCTGCACGCAGCCATGCAGGATTTGTGGCACCAGCACGTGGTGGCCACGCGCAATTACGCGCTGGCCGTTTACGCTGGTGATGAAGCAGCGGCCCGCGCGGCGCAGGATGCGGAAGTGGCCAACGGCCACGACATTGCCAACGCCGTTTCCGGCGTCTACGGCCGGGATGCCGGTGATGGCATCTTCAAGCTGCTGGCCGGCCACGTGGGCGGCGTCAATGCGCTCACGCTTGCCGTCAAGAACGCCGATGCCGCAGACGAGGACCAGGCCATGGCCGACCTCACGGACAACGCCATGCAGATCGCAAAATTCCTGGCCGGCGCCAACCCGGAAAACTGGACGGTCCAGGCACTCAACGGGGCGCTGCTGGCGCACGCCGGCCATCACCGGCAACAGATCCACCTGCTCATGGCCGACGCACCACAGGCCGAGCAGGACGCGGAGTGGACCGCGATGCAGCAGCACATGGACATGATTGCCGGCGTCCTGGCCGATGGCATCGCAAAACAGTTTCCGGACAGGTTCTGACGTTTTCTTGGGCGCGGCCTGCTATGCAGCGAAGCCGGCTCCGGATCGCGCGGTGTTGCTCCTCGGGCAAAGACACCGCCGCGGTCAGAGCCATTCAAAACGCAGCATGACCGCAATTGTTTGTCCGTAAAGACGGCAACCCCGGCATGGGGCTGCCAAACAGGGAGCTGGAAATGAAAAGACGTTCTTTCATGACCGTTGCCGCGCTGGGCGTGGCATTTGCCGGAACCACCGGCGCCGGCAGCATGGCACTGGCCCAGGGCAGCGGCGGCGCGCCGGTGGCCCCGCGGCTGCGCGCCATGCTGCAGGACCTGTGGCATGGGCACATCGTGGCCACGCGCAACTACGCACTGGCCGTGCATACTGGTGACGCGGCTGCAGCCGATGCCGCACAGAAGGCCGAGGTCGCCAACGGACACGACCTTGCCGACGCGGTGGGCAGCGTCTACGGTGAGGACGCCGGCAAGGGCATGTTCGACCTGCTGGCAGGCCACGTGACCGGGGTCAATGCGCTGACCGACGCAACCAAGGCCGGTGACCAGGCGGCGCAGGACAAGGCCATGGACGACCTGGCCGCCAATGGCAGGGAAATCGCGCAGTTCCTGGTCGGCGCCAACCCGGACAACTGGACCGAAGACGCGCTGTTCGGCGCGCTGGTGGCGCACGTGGGGCACCACAAGAAGCAGATAGACCTGATCATGAGCAACGCGCCCCAGGACGAGCAGGACAAGGAATGGACTGCCATGCAGGGGCACATGGACATGATCGCCGGCGTGCTTGCCGACGGCATTGCGGCGCAGTTTCCGGACCAGGTCAACTGACCGTGGTGCTGACCAGCCAGGCGCCGCTGCCCGTGGCGCCTGCATGAGGCCGTGCCCGGCGCGGCCTTTTGCTTGACGCCTGGCTGGCTGCCAGCGCAGCAGCCGTGGTGCGCTGTCTCGATGGCGGTTCGGCTGGACCATGGCCATGAAGCGCCGGAACGCGGGTCGTCCCCTGGCCGAGGACAAGCCGCAGCGCATTGATGCGCACGCGGCTTGTCGGTCTGTTCTTCCGGCGACAGCCAGATACGGCCTGTTGGGCATAAACTGGCTGCCGCGCACGGCTGCCTCGGGGCGCGTGCGCACAGGCCGATCCGGCCTCCGATTCTGGCAACACAAGGGAGCCTCGCCATGAGAGAAGCCGTCATCGTTTCCACCGCACGCACGCCGCTGACCAAGGCCGTACGCGGCGAATTCAATGAAACGCCGGGGCCGACGCTGGCCTCGTTTGCCGTGCGAGCCGCCGTGGACCGTGCCGGCGTGGCACCAGACCGCATCGAAGACCTCATCATGGGCTGCGGCTACCCGGAAGGCACCACCGGCCGCAACATCGGCCGCCAGGCGGCCATACGTTCGGGCCTGCCGGTCAGTGTTGCCGGCGCCACGGTGAACCGGTTTTGCGCTTCCGGCCTGCAGGCCATCGTCATCGCGGCCGGGCGCATCATCCTTGAGGGCGTGCCCGCGATGGCGGCCGGTGGCGTGGAGAGCTGCTCGCAGCTGACCTCGCGCAGCGCCACCGATGCCGGCGACACCGGAATAGATCCCTGGATCAACGAGCACAAGCCCGAGCTCTACTACCCCATGATCCGCACCGCCGACATCGTGGCCGAGCGCTACGGCATCTCGCGCGAGGCGCAGGACGCCTTTGCCGTGCAGAGCCAGCAGCGCACGGCCGCGGCGCAGGCGAGCGGCGTTTTTGACGACGAGATCGTGCCGTGCACCACCACCATGGCGGTGGTCGACAAGAAAACCGGCACGGTCACGCGCAAGGAAGTCACCGCCACGCACGATACCTGCAACCGTCCCGGCACCACGGCCGAAGCCCTGGCCGGACTCAAGCCCGTGCTTGGGCCGGACCAGTACGTCACGGCGGGCAACGCCTCCCAGTTGTCGGACGGCGCCAGCGCCTGCGTGCTGCTGGAAGCCAAAGAGGCCGAGCGGCTGGGGCTGGAGCCGCTGGGCGCCTTCCGCGGCCATGCCGTTGCCGGTTGCGAGCCCGACGAGATGGGCATAGGCCCGGTATACGCGGTGCCCCGCCTGCTTGAGCGCAACGGCCTCAAGGTGGACGACATAGGCCTGTGGGAGCTCAATGAGGCCTTTGCCTCACAGGCCATTTATTGCCGCGACAAGCTGGGCATTCCCAACGAGCGCCTGAACGTGCATGGTGGCGCCATTGCGATTGGCCACCCCTTTGGCATGACCGGTGCGCGCCTGGTGGGCCACCTGCTGTTGCAGGGCAAGAATTATGGGGCCAAATACGTGGTGGCGACCATGTGCATAGGCGGCGGCATGGGGGCAGCGGGGTTGTTTGAGGTGTTCTGAAAGCAGGCCCTGAATGGAAACGATGCTCAGCAACACCAAGCGCATGACGGATGACCGCGCCGCTGCGCGGCTGCAATGACTGCGGCTGCGCCGCCATGAATGGGGAGGTTGAGCGAGTTGCGTCCAGCGTCCAGCGTATGCCTAACACGCTCAACGCTCAACGCTCAACGCTCAACGCTCAACGCTCAACGCTCAACGCTCAACGCTCAACGCTCAACGCTCAACGCTCAACGCTCAACGCTCA
>JALOAS010000115.1 GCA_023228705.1 Ottowia sp.
GCTCAACGCTCAACGCTCAACGCTCAACGCTCAACGCTCAACCCAGGCCTTGGCCCTTCAGTGCCTCTTGCACCGCCGGGTCGGCCTGCATGCGCACCTTGAATGCCGCGATCGCGTCGAGACCGGAGAGGTCCACCTTGACAAAGCCGGTCCACAGCAGGGTGACGAACAGATAGGCGTCAACCACCGAGCGTTCGCCAGCGATGTAGTCGGTTTTGCCCAGCTGCGCATCAATGATCTCGAACAGCTTGCGCAGCTGCGTACGGGCGTTGGCCTGGGTCTTTTCCACGACCGCCTTGTCGTCCAGGTACGCGGTTGCGCCAAACAGCGGCTTGAACGCCGGATGCACTTCGGAGTTGATGAAACCCAGCCAATGATCAACGACGGCGCGTTTTTTGATGTCATCGCCGCCAGCCAGCCTGGCCTGCGGGTACTTGTCGGCCAGATAGGTCAACACCGCGGCGTTTTCTGACAGGATGAATCCGTCGTCGTCCAGCACCGGCACCTTGCCCATGGGGTTGAGGCGGAGGTATTCGGCCGATTTGGTTTCTTCCTTTTGCATCAGCTCGACCTCGAACGGGTCGCCTATCCAGTTCAGGACGATGTGCGAAGCCAGCCCGCAAGAGCCCGAAAAGCTGTAGAGCTTCATGGTGTTTTCCTTGTGCTTGGAGGTTGATGGACTACTGGAGAAGGTGTTCAAAACCCTGAGTCAGCCGCGCCAAGCCCCGCGCGGCGGTATTGCAGGCGCGCGCCGCGCCACCTGCCTGCAATCCACGCGCGCTGCAGCAGTTCGGCGTGCCCGGGCGGCGTCAGGCATTGAAGAAGCTGCGCACCTTGTCGGTCCATTTTTCATTGTTGGGCGAGTGCTTGGCGCCGCCCTTTTTCAGCGACGCGTCAAACTCCTTCAGCAACTTGCGCTGGTGCTCGGTGAGCTTGATCGGCGTTTCTATGCTCATGTGGCAGTACAGGTCCCCCGGGTAGCTGGAGCGCAGCCCGCGTATGCCCTTGCCGCGCAGGCGGAACTGCTTGCCCGCCTGCGTTCCCGCCGGGATCTCGATGGCGGCCTGGCCGTCCAGCGTCGGCACCTCGATCTCGCCGCCCAGCGCAGCCTGCGCAAAGGTCAGCGGCACCACGCAGTGCAGGTCGTCGCCGTCGCGCTCGAAGATGTCGTGCTTCTTGATGCGTATCTCTATGAAGAGATCGCCGGGCGGCCCGCCGCGCAGGCCCGGTTCTCCGTTGCCGCCGGAGCGGATGCGCATGCCGTCGTCTATGCCCGGCGGGATCTTCACTTCCAGCGTCTTCTGGCCCTTGGTCTTGCCCTGGCCCTGGCAGCTGGGGCAGGGACTCGGGATCACGCGGCCGGTGCCGCGGCAGTGCGGGCAGGTCTGCTGCACGCTGAAGAAACCCTGGCGCATCTGCACCACGCCCTGCCCGTGGCAGGTGGAGCAGGTCTGCGCACTGGTGCCCGGCTTGGCGCCACTGCCATGACAGGTGCTGCAGTCGTCCCAGCTCGGGATGCGGATCTGCGCGTCCTTGCCGCGCGCCGCCTCCTCCAGCGTGACTTCCATGGCGTAGCTGAGGTCGGCACCCCGATACACCTGCTGGCCGCCGCGCGCGCCCGCACGCCCGCCGCCGAAGATGTCGCCAAAAATGTCCCCGAACGCCTCGGCAAATCCGCCAAACCCTTCGGCGCCGCCGCGCATGTTGGGGTTGATCCCGGCATGGCCGTACTGGTCGTACGCCGCCTTCTTCTCCGGGTCCGACAGGATGACGTACGCTTCGCCCACTTCCTTGAACTTGTCCTCCGCGTTGGCGTCCGCCGAGTTGCGGTCCGGGTGGTACTTCATGGCCAACCGGCGGTAGGCTTTCTTGATTTCCGCGGTGCTTGCGTTCTTGGGGACGCCAAGGACCTCGTAATAGTCGCGTTTGCTTGCCATGTCAGGTTTTGCGTTGAGCGTTGAGCGTTGAGCGTTGAGCGTTGAGCGTTATGCGTTGAGCGAATTGCGCAGGCCATTCAGAAGCGCATGAAGGCGTTCGATCCGGTCCAGCAGGTCGTCAGACAACTGGCAGAAACCCAGTGCCTGCGCCAGCAGCAACTGCGTTTCCATTTCGTTGAGCGAGCCCCGAGCGATATGCACGAACTGCGAGAATTCCTTCCGGCTCGCGCGTCCGGCACCTTCTGCCAGGTTGCTCGGTACCGATACGGCTGCGCGCCTGATTTGTGACGTCAGGCCCCAGCTTTCTTCAGGCGGGAATGCGGCGGTCAGCGTGTAGATCTGCCTGGCAAGCGAGAAGCCGACTTGCCAAGCATGGAGCTCGCGATAGCTGCGCACGCCAAACGCTCAACCTCGGACGCTCAACCTTCTTTTTTGTCGACTTCCTTGACTTCAGCGTCCACCACGTTGTCGTCGGCTGGCGCCGATGCCTGCGCCGCGTCGGCGCCGCTCGCGGCAGCCGCCTCTGCGTACATTTTCTCGCCCAGCTTCTGGCTGGCGGTGGTCAACGCCTCGATCTTGCTGTCTATGGCCGCCTTGTCCTCGCCCTGGATCGCTTCTTCAAGCGCCTTGGCGGCAGACTCTATGGCGTCCTTTTCAGCGGCGTCCAGCTTGTCGCCGTGCTCGCTCACCGACTTGCGCACGCTGTGCACCAGTGCCTCGCCCTGGTTGCGTGCCTGCACCAGCTCGAGCTTCTTCTTGTCTTCGGCCGCGTTGACTTCGGCGTCTTTCACCATCTGATCGATCTCGGCCTCGGACAGGCCCGAGTTGGCCTTGATGGTGATCTTGTTTTCCTTGCCCGTGCCCTTGTCCTTGGCCGACACGTTGAGGATGCCGTTGGCATCGATGTCAAAGGTGACCTCGATCTGCGGCAGGCCGCGCGGCGCCGGCGGGATGTCCTCCAGGTTGAACTCGCCCAGCAGCTTGTTGCCGGTGGCCAGCTCGCGCTCGCCCTGGTAGACCTTGATCGTCACGGCCGGCTGGTTGTCCTCGGCCGTCGAGAAGGTCTGGGCAAACTTGGTCGGGATGGTCGTGTTCTTGGTGATCATCTTGGTCATGACGCCGCCCAGCGTCTCTATGCCCAGCGACAGCGGGGTCACGTCCAGCAGCAGCACGTCCTTGCGGTCGCCCGAGAGCACCTGGCCCTGGATCGCCGCGCCCACGGCCACGGCCTCGTCGGGGTTGATGTCCTTGCGCGGCTCGCGGGCAAAGAATTCCTTGACCTTCTCCTGCACCTTGGGCATGCGCGACTGGCCACCGACCAGGATCACGTCGTCGATGTCCGAGACGCTGACGCCGGCGTCCTTGATCGCCGTGCGGCAGGGCGCGATCGAGCGCTCGATCAGCTCGTCGACCAGGCTTTCCAGCTTGGCGCGCGTGAGCTTGATGTTCAGGTGCTTGGGGCCGGAGGCATCGGCGGTGATGTACGGCAGGTTGATGTCGGTCGCCGCGCTGGAAGACAGCTCTATCTTGGCCTTCTCGGCGGCTTCCTTCAGGCGCTGCAGCGCCAGCACGTCGGCGCCCAGGTCCACGCCCTGTTCCTTCTTGAACTCGGCAATCACGTAGTCGATGATCGCCTTGTCGAAGTCTTCGCCGCCCAGGAACGTGTCGCCGTTGGTCGCCAGCACCTCGAACTGCTTTTCACCGTCCACGTCGGCAATCTCGATGATGGAGACGTCAAAGGTGCCGCCGCCCAGGTCGTAGACCGCGATCTTGCGGTCGCCCTTGTCCTGCTTGTCCAGGCCAAACGCCAGCGCCGCTGCCGTCGGCTCGTTGATGATGCGCTTGACTTCAAGCCCGGCAATGCGGCCGGCGTCCTTGGTCGCCTGGCGCTGGCTGTCGTTGAAGTACGCCGGCACCGTGATCACGGCCTCGGTCACCGGCTCGCCCAGGTAGTCCTCGGCGGTGGTCTTCATCTTGCGCAGCACCTCGGCGCTGATTTGCGGTGGCGCCATCTTTTCGCCGCGCACCTCGACCCAGGCGTCGCCGTTGTCGGCCCTGACGATGGAAAAGGGCATCAGGCCGATGTCCTTTTGCACTTCGTCTTCGTCGAACTTGCGGCCGATCAGGCGCTTGACGGCATAAATGGTGTTCTTGGCGTTGGTGACCGCCTGGCGCTTTGCCGGTGCGCCGACCAGGATCTCGCCGTCGTCCTGGTACGCAACGATGGACGGCGTGGTGCGCCCGCCCTCGGCGTTTTCGATGACCCGGGGCTTGTCACCCTCCAGGATGGCGACGCAGCTGTTGGTGGTGCCCAGGTCAATACCAATGATTTTTGCCATGGCTTGAATTTCTCCGGAATGAATAATGGATCAGATTGATGGCAAAGGTTGTGGCAAAGCGGGTGTTTTCAAGCGCTGCCGCCCGGCACCCGCTGCCTTGCCCCCGCCAATGCGGTGCCGCCCGGCTATTTGTCCTGTGCCACCGTGACCAGCGCCGGCCGCAGCACGCGTTCGGCCAGGACGTAGCCTTTTTGCATGACGGCAACCACGGTACCGGCAGGCTGCGCGTCGGTTTGAACGGTGCTGATCGCGTGCTGCAGCGCCGGGTCGAACTTGTCGCCAGGGGCCGGGTTGACTTCCGTGACCTGGTTGCGCTCCAGCACGCCAAGCAGCTGCCGGTGCGTGGCCAGCGTGCCCTCGAGCAACTGCTCGGCGGTTGCGTTTTTCACGTTCAGCGCGGCCTCCAGGCTGTCCACCACGGAAAGCAGGTTCTCGGCAAATTCGGTGATGGCAAATTTGCGTGCCTTGCTCATTTCCTCGCTCGCGCGCCGGCGCGTGTTCTGCACCTCGGCCTGCGCACGGAGGTGCTCGTCCTCAAGCTCGGCTACGCGCGCTTGCAGCTCGGCTACGCGCGCTTGCAGTTCCGCGATCCGTCCCGTCTCTGCAGCGGCGCCGTCCTGCGGCGTTTCGGGCTGTGCGAGCGGGTCCCGCTCATCGACGCGATCGGCCTGCGTGGCCTCGCCGCCAGCCGCGGTGCCGGCAGGGGTACGCGGCGTCGCCTGCGGCGCGGGATCGTTGGGTTCGGCAGGGTACGGATTGAAGTCTGGCATGCTGTGCAACAGTTGGAGTTGAAGGGAACAGACCCGCACTTGGTAGCCGGGTGCGGATTTTCAAGACGCCGGCGCCGCCGTTGAGCGCCCCGCGGCGGGCCGTTGATTGGTACACTAGGGCAGCAGGCTCCTTGAACCAGGGCAGCAGGCTCCTTGAATCAACAGTTGAAAGGATAGGGTCATGGCCAAGACATCTGGAAAAGGAAAAGGTGCAGCTTCCGACAAGGGCGCCGCGTTCGGCATGCCGTCGATGGACGAACTGACGCAGCTGATGTCGCAGTTCAAGGTGCCCGGCGTGGACGCCAATGCGCTTGTCGAATGGCAACGCAAGGATCTGGAAGCGCTGGCAGAGGCCAACCGCGAGGCCTACGAAGGCTACAAGGCGCTGATCGAGCGGCGCAACGAGATCCTGCAGGAGGCGCTGCTGGGCTGGCAGGACAACATGCAGAACATGATGGACCCGGAAGCGCTGTCCAAGCAGTCGGAAGTGGCGCGTGAAGGAATCCAGAAAGCCATAGAAAACTTCCGCGAGCTGGCAGAAATGGAAGCGGAAACACGCCGCCGTGCCTGGAAGGTCGTCCATGAGCGCCTGCAGGCCAACATGGAACAGCTCCAGAACATGATGAACCCCAAGTAAACCGGGTTCCGGCCGCGCCCCTGTCCCGGAAGTTGCCGGCTGGCGTCACGCCGGCATCGCCTGGGCCGCAGCGGCGCCCGGTTGGCCTGCATCGCCAGCAACCCGGGTTTCTGGTCACGCACTTTTGCGTGCCTGCCGGCAATCCACGGCCTTTGCCTTGCAATCACCCCTGACGCCCGAGCCAGCCCCCGCGCCGCTGGCGCCGACCATGCAGCTGCTGCTGCAACGCATGGCGCGCGCGTCTCGCCAGCCGCTGTATGAACTTGCGGCGGTGCAGGCCCGGCACGCATACGCAGCGGCAGCTGGCGTCCTGGAAGTGCCGCGCCCCGAACTCGCGGCAGTGCGCGAGTTGCAGGTCCAGACCCGCAGCGGCCAGCTGGCCGCGCGCCTGTTCATTCCGGAGCGCAAGCCCGGGCTGCCGGTGCTGCTGTTTTTTCACGGTGGCGGTTTTGTAGTGGGCAGCGTTGACACGCATGACACGTTGTGCCGCGTGCTGGCCCAGAACAGCGGCGCTGCCGTGGTCTCGGTCGAATACAGGCTGGCGCCCGAGCACCGGTTTCCGGCTGCGGTCCACGATGCCGAAGACGCGCTGCTGTGGCTGGCGCAGAACGGCGCCGCGCTGGCGCTGGACGTGAACCGCATCGCCATTGGCGGCGACTCGGCCGGCGGCACGCTCGCCGCCGTGACCGCCATCCGGGCGCGCGACCTGCGCCTGCCGCTGGCGCTGCAACTGCTCATCTACCCCGGCACCGCTGCGTGGCAGGACAGCGCGTCGCATCGCCTCTACGCCGATGGGCCCATCCTGGGACAGCGGCAGATCGCCTGGTTCTTTGACCAGTACATAGACGCCAGCCAGCGCGAGGACTGGCGTTTTGCGCCGCTGCTGGCCGATTCGGTCGACGGCGTGGCACCCGCCTGGCTTGCCCTTGCCGAAATCGATCCGCTGTACGACGAGGGCATGGCGTACGCCGACAAGCTGCGCATGGCAGGCGTGCCCGTCGACCTCGAGATCTACCGGGGCGTGGTGCATGGCTTTGTCCAGATGGGCCGCACGCTGCCGCAGGCGCGGCAGTTCCATGCCGATGCCGGCGCCGCGCTGCGCGGCGCACTTTTTGCATGAGGCACGGCGTGGCGCAGGAGCATCTGCAACGCGGTGATTTTTCATTTTTCAGCCGCCTGCAGGTTCGCTGGGCCGAGGTGGACGCGCAGGCCGTGGTGTTCAACGCGCACTACCTGACGTACCTGGACACCGCGATGAGCGCATACTGGCGCGCGCTGGCCCTGCCGTGGGACACGGCCCTGGACGCGCTGGGCGGCGACGTGTTCCTGCGCAAGACCGAGCTGCAATTCCATGCACCGGCGCGCGCGGACGACTGGCTGGACATCGGCTTGCGCTGCGCCCGCATCGGGCGCTCGTCCATCACCATGTCAGGTGGCATTTTCCGTGCGGACACGCTGCTGGCCCGTGCCGGGCTGGTCTACGTCTTCGTCGACGCGCACACCCGGCGCCCGCAGCCCGTTCCGCAGGTTCTGCGGGCGCTGTTCCAGGCGCTTGACGGCGGCGCGCCGGTGCTGCAGGTCCGGGTCGGCAGCTGGGCCGAACTGGGCGCGAGCGCGCGCAGCCTGCGCGAAGCGGTATTTGTGCAGGAGCAGGGGATTGCGCGCGAAGATGAGTGGGACGCCGCCGATGCGGACGCCGTGCATGCGGTGGCGTTCAACGGCCTGGGGCAGGCCGTGGCGACCGCACGCATGCTGCTGGAGCGCGGCAATGAGACCGTGGCGCACGTGGGGCGCGTGGCCGTGCTGCGCAGCCTGCGCGGCGCCGGGCACGGCCTGGCCGTGATGGCTGCGCTTGAGCAGGCGGCAGCCACACGCGGGATCCGCGTCCTGCAACTCAACGCCCAGCAAAGCGCCGCGGCGTTTTATCAGCGGCTGGGCTACGTTGCAGAAGGACAACCTTTTTCTGAAGTGGGCATCCCGCACGTCAGCATGCGCAAGCAGATCGCTGGCTGAAGCTGAGCCCGATGCGTCTGGCCACCTTGGCGACAGCTGCCTGTGGAGCCGGGCCGGACGCAGTGCGCATCAATCAGAATGCGATGCGCCGGGGTCCCTGCATGGCCGCGGGATCGGGTTCACTGGAGCCTGCTCGCAGGTCCAGGTCAGCGCCGCTTGCCCACTTCGTTGCCCACAAGGGCGCCAACGGCCGCGCCGCCCACCGTGGCGGCTGCGCCGCCAAACAGCACGTTGCCAGCCACGCCGCCAAGCACGGCGCCGGTGGCCACGCCCATTTGCTGACTCGTGGGCGGGGTGGTGCAGGCAGTGGTGCCCAAGGCAGCAACCGCCGCCAGGACCGTGGCCAAGCGGCGCCAGTTCATGTGTTCCAGCCTCATGACAATAACTCCTTCCAAGTTGTTGTAATCCTAGCATTGTCCCGATGTCTGCCGGGTATACATGTGCTACGGGTTGCAACAGTGAAGAGGTTGAGCGAAGGGCGTCCAGCGTCCGGCGTATGCCCACCACGCTCAACCTGTCCGGATGACAGATGACCTCGGCCCATGAAGGTTTGGCGTTGAGCGTTCAGCGTCCAGCGTATGCCCACCACGCTCAACGCTCAACCTCTTCAAACGCTCAACCTCCCCATCATGGCGGCGCAGCCGCAGTCATCGATGCGCCAGCGAGGTCATCCGTCATGCGCCACGCTCAACGCTCAACGCTCAACGCTCAACGCTCAACGCTCAACGCTCAACGCTCAACGCTCAACGCTCAACC
>JALOAS010000116.1 GCA_023228705.1 Ottowia sp.
GAGCCAGGGTGGGCGAGGGGAAGTCCGCCAGCGTACCGCCCGGAGGCCTCAGAGCTTGAGAATGAATTGATCGCGCTCGAGAGGATCGTCAGAATTTGTCCAATCAAGACGCAAAGCGCAGGCATGGCCCGTGCCATGGCGAGCATTTGCAACGCGGAGTGGGCGGGTTTGGGCGGTCAAAGCGGGCATGAGGGATTCTTTCTCAGGCTCTCAGTGGATGACCATGGGATTTTGCGCGAGGACAGCGTAGCCGGCCAGCGTGCTTTCAACCTCTTCCTGCGTGGGCATGTCTTTCTGCCAGGCTGCAATGCGCGCCTGGAACATGTCTGCCCACAAGCCATCCAGAAACAGCCCCTTGCCCACGCGCTTGTCCAGAATCTCAAAGCCACGCGCGAATGCCTCGTCCGTGTCGGGCTCCGCGCTGGCGGGCGCCGGAAGCACGAGTTGCACCACGGCAAAGGACTCGGAGTCGTAAAGCGTCATCATGGCATCCCCGGCATCAGCGGTTGGGTGGGCTTGGCTCATTGCTTTCCATATGGATGCCGGGGCCCGCATTTCAAGCAGCGCAGGCGCTCAGGGCAGCGCGGCGAGCTGCTGGTCCACCGTATCGCCGTTTTCCTGCTCGACATGCATGCGGACCGGCAGGTAGTGCACGGCGGGCGACAGCCACAGCATGATGTGCGAGTCCGGGTCCCTGCGCGGCCGCCGCACCAGCTTGATGGACGCCAGCTCGCGCCCGGCCACCGTCACGGCGCCCTTCTTGCGGATGTCCCAGTGCCACGTCTCGGCTCCACGCACGCCGACCACCGGCAGGGTCATGGTGCTGCCCACCGGGTGGCGGTCGGGGTCGGCGGCCAGCAGCGCACCCAGCTGCAGCGACACGGTGAGCCGGTCCTGGGCGCCGGGCTCCAGCGGCTCGTCGTCGCGGTCGTCGGAAAAATGAACGCGCTGGCGCTCGTAGTCAAAGCGCACGCTGCGCTGCTTGTTGGTTTGCTCGACGTACTCGTGCGGGCGTACCCCCTGGCGCGTGATCACGCCGTCGCTGCGCTGCGTGCGCTCGCCAAGAAACGGGACGCGCACGTTCCACTCGGCGTGATAGCGCGTTGCGTCACGCTGCCAGATCAGCGTGGCATCCGACTGCAGCGGCAGGCCGCGGTAGCGGGCGTGGACCACGTATTGCAGGGTCACGGAAGCTGGCAGCTGCACGGAACCGGCCGTGGCGGCGCCGGCCGCCGCTGCCGGGCGCAGGCCAGCCAGGCCAGCCGCGCCGGCCAGCACGATCGCGCGCCGCCGGATCGCCGCAACCCCGCGCTGGCGCTGGAACAAGGGCGGTTTGGTTTTCATGCTTCCCTTCGTCTCTCAAGAAACGATGCTCAACAAGATCAAGCGTATGACGGATGACCTCGCTGACGCCTTGATGACCGCGCCGCTGCGCGGCGGCAATGACTGCGGCTGCGCCGCCATGATTCATCATGAGCCGCCGCAGGCGGCTTTCATCCAAGGCCCGCAAGGGCCGAAATCATCTGTCATCTGGTGAGCTGACCATGCTTGCCCATCAATTCCCATCATAAAGAATCGCTCCCAGAACCGGGTGCCGGCTTCGTTTTCATTGCGATGGCGCTCAGCGCGTGCTGGCGTAGTGGGCACTCAGGGCCTGGATCCCGGCGCGCCGTGCCGCCTCCACTTCCCGCACGGCGGGGCGGCTGCCCAGCTGCTTCGTGTACTCGGCCAATGGCAGCGCGGACAGCAGGTCCTGGCCATAGATGATCCTGCTGGCGCTGCTGACCAGCGGCAGGTGGCAAATGGCGGCGCAGTCGGCCAGCGTGAACTCGGCGCCCGCCACGTAGGGAGAAAATGACGCAAGCTGGGCAAATGCCGCTGCGCCCCTTTCAAGCAGCATGCGCACCTGTTCGCTGTTGGCGCCAGACACCTGGCCACCAAAAAATGCCGCCGGGTACAAGCGGCGCGCAACCAGCTCCAGATGCAGCTCGCTGTGGCGGAGCAGCTCGCGGACCTTGGCTGCTGCCCAGGGGTTGGCCGGCAGCAGCGGGACACCGGGGTAGCGTTGCTCCAGGTACTCCAGGATGACCGCGGATTCGCTGAGCGCGCCGTCTTCCGTCAGGAGGTACGGCACCTTGCCCATGGGGCTGGCGACCGGGTCGATCTCCTCGGCCCACGTGTGCTGCTCTTCAAAGGCCAGCCCCTTTTCAAGCAACGCCAGCTTGACCACGTTGTAATAATTGCTTGCGGCAAAACCAACCAGTTTGAGCATGCCCCGTCCTTCATCGCCAGAAACAGGCAATTATGCCGTCCGGCACCAACCCGTCAGCGGCGATCTGCGAGAATGGCGCGCATGAACAGTGCGCTGCGTTCACGAACCTGGGCAAGCATGGTGCTGGGCTGGTTCATGCTCGGCTTGGGCATGGCCACCGCGGCACCCCTGCTGCAAGCGGTGCCCATGCAAATCGTGTGCAGCGCCGACGGCCAACTCCGCCTGCTTGTTGCAGACGGCGACGCGTGGGACGAGCCGGCACAAGCGCACGCGCTGCACTGCCCCCTGTGCCTGCTGGGTGCGGGCGCTGCGCCCGTCCGCGCTTCCGCTGGCACCGGCCTGGTCATGGCCGCGGTCGCCACGGTGCCGCACCACCACAAGACCACGCTTGTTCCGGGCCACCGCAGCGGCGCACCGCTGCCAGCGCGCGGCCCGCCCGCTCACTCCTGAACCTGTGCAGGTCACGCCACGCACCGCGACAAACGCGGCATGGCGTGGATCGCAACCCGCTCATTTGGCCAGCGCCGGCGGCGCGGGCCGCCTCGTTTTCAGGAGTCTTTCATGTTTTCTTCATTTCTTTCTCGCGCGGGCTGGTCCGCACTGGCACTGGCGTGCACGCTGGGCACGGCCTGGGCACAAACCCTTCATGTCGGCGACGCCTGGACGCGCGCCACGGTACCGGGCCAGAATGCAGGCAGCGCCTTCATGACCTTGCAATCTGACGTCGACGTCACGCTGACCGGCGTCACGTCACCCGTGGCCGAGCACGCTGAAATCCACACCATGGAGCACGACGGCGATGTCATGCGCATGCGTGCGCTGCCGGAGCTGGCCGTGCCGGCCGGCAAGCTCGTTGAGCTGACGCCCGGCGGCACGCACGTCATGCTCATGAACCTGCACGAGCCGCTGGCCGAGGGCAGCCACGTCCCGTTGACACTGCAGGGGCGGACCGCAGAGGGCAAGTCCATAGAACAAGCGGTGAACGTGCCCGTTCTGGGCATCGCGGCGCGCGGCACCGATCACGGCCACGATCACTGATCGAGCGCCGTGGCCCGGGCGCACCCGACCGGATCTCAAGGCGACGCGTTTGCGGTATGCTGGATGCTTGCAAACACCGCAAGCGACCCAAGGAGAGATGCCGCCATGGCCCAGAAGACCGCTTTTCCGTTCGGTACCTTCATGCCCGGGTTCGACTTCCTGAACCAGCTGGCATCGGCTGGGTCGGGCCGCGCGGCCGCACCCGGGCTACAGCACTGGATCGCGCCCACCGTGGACACGGACGAGCTGGAGCGCCGGATCAATGAGCTCAGGACCGTCCAGTTCTGGCTGGAGCAGAACCTGCTGGGCATCAAGGCCAGCATCCAGGCGCTGGAAGTCCAGAAGATGACGCTGCAGACGCTGGAAGGCATGAATCTGAGCATGGGCGAAGTGGCCAAGGCCTTCACCCTGCCTTCTGGCGTGCCGGCCCCGGCCGGTGCCAAGCCAGCGGCAGATCGGGAGCCGCGCCGGCAAGACGAACCGGAGCGCGGCAAGAGCAAAGCCGAACCACAGGACCAGAAGGACAAGCCTGCCGCGACGATGGCCGACCCCTTGCAATGGTGGGGGGCGCTCAGCCAGCAATTCCAGCAGATTGCAGCGGACGCCCTGCAAGAAGCGGCACAGCGCACAACGTCACCGGCAGCCGGCACGGACAAGGCACCGGCTGCAAAAAAAACCAGCCAGGCTGCGCCCAAGCCGGCAAAAAAAGCAGCGAAGAAAAAGGCTGCCGGCAAGACCGTGCGCAAGGATACGCCCAGCGCGCCGGCAGCGCACAAATCCACCACCTCAAAGCCTAAAAAATAAGCAGGCTGCACGCACCGGCGAACGGCATGGGACGTCCAGCCGGCGCTGCCTGTCAAGCAACGCCGGGCAACTGCAGGGAACCGGCGCGCGTCTGACGAACGGGCTGCGCCATGCCCGGCCTGCCACCCCTGTCATGGGGCAGGCCGTTGCCGCGCCCGCTCACCCCGCTCACTTTTGCACGAGCGGGCAGCTGCCTTCTTCCATGCTCTGGTAGGCTTCGCTGCCCGGGATGATCTTCTTGATCTTGAGCAAGTCCCATTCAGAAGTGGATTCCTGCGGCGTCTTGGCTTCCACCAGCATCATGTCGTGCTCGTACAGGCCGTCTGGCCGGATCCGCCCCTTGGAAAACGCATCGTTGATTTCCATCTTGCCCAGTTGCTCGCGCACCGCATCGCTGTCGTCGGTCCTGGCGGCCTCTATCGCCTTCAGGTAGGTGCGCACGGCCGAGTACGTGCCGGTCTGGTCCATGTTGGGCATGGATTTGCGAATCTTGAAAAAGCGGTGGCCAAAGTCGCGCGATGGACTTACCCCAGTTACGCGGACAGGTATAGGCTTGAATCTCAAGCCCTGGGTGCAGGGTTATCCACCGGCGGCGTGGCGCCTGCCACGCAAGCGCCGACGGTGGGTAACCCGGTGCTTGGGGTGCGATCGGTTTTGTTCGCACCGTATTGCTCCTCAAACTGCATCGGCGACAGATACCCCAGCGACGAATGCAGCCGCCTGCGGTTGTAGCGCCCCTCTATCCAGGCAAACACCGCCGTCTTGGCTTGGGCCTTGCTCCTGAAGGTGCTGCGCTCGAGCAGCTCGCACTCCAGCGTGGCAAAGAAGCTCTCGGCCATGGCATTGTCATACGCGTCACCCACGCTACCCATCGAGGGGCGCACGCCCATTTCATTGCAGCGGTTGCCAAAGGCGATGCTGGTGTACTGGCTGCCCTGATCCGAGTGGTGGATCACCGACGACTCGGGCCTGCGCGTGTACAGCGCCATGTCCAGCGCGCCGGTGACCAGATCAGCGCTCATGTGCTCGCCCATGGCCCAGCCCACCACCTTGCGGCTGAACACGTCCAGCACGACGGCCAAATACATGAAGCCTGTCCAAGTGGGAATGTACGTCATGTCGGCGATCCACAGCACGTCGGGCGCATCGGCGACGAACTGGCGCTGCACCAGGTCGGGCGCCGGGCGCTGGCGCTTGTCGCGCTCGGTCGTGACGGTGAAGCCGCGCCGGCGGCTGACTCCGGCGATGCCGGCACGCTTCATCAGACGGGCCACGCGTTTCTTGCCCACGCAGTGTCCATCCTGGCGCAGCTGCGCATGTATGCGCGGAGCGCCGTAGGTGGCATCCGATTCCTTGTGCACCTTGCGTATCTCCTGGGTCAGCTTGGCGTTGGCTGCGGCGCGCTTGCTCGGGCCGCGCACGCGCCATGCATAGTAGCCACTGGCAGAGACGCCGAGCACGCGGCACATGGCGCGCACCGGCAGCGTATTGTTGGGGCTGGCCTGGATCGCTTTCATGAGTTCGTAGACGGGGCGCGCGTCTTGTCGTGTCTGGCGGCGAACCAGGCCGTAGCCTTTACCAAAATATCGCGCTCCTGCTCAACCTGGCGTAGCTTGCGGCGCAGGCGCGTGAGCTCTTGGCGCTCCTCGGTGCTCAGACCTTCTTTGCCTGGCAGCGGTGTGCCCCGGTCACGCGCATCCTGCGCGATCCAGTTGGCGATGGTTTGCCCGGTGGGGCCAAATTCGCGTGACAGCTCCGCTGGCGTCCGGCCAGCGCGCGCCAGCTCCACGATCTGCTGGCGAAATTCTGCCGGGTACGGCGGTCTCGTTCTTCCCATGGTTGGACTCCTTTATCCACAAGGTTAAGGTGTCCGCGAAATCGGGGCAACTCCACGATGCCTCGTCGCGGTCCCAATAGTAGGCCGTGGTGAACTGCAGGCCCTGCGCCACGTCCAGCCCGAGCCCGTGGATGTCCGTGATGAACATCAGCAGCGCGGCAACCTGCTGCCCGCCCTGGACGATACCGAACTCGGTGGCCTGCTTCATGGCGTTGAGCGTATCGGTACCGGCGTTGGCCAAGCCGATGACCTGCGCACCCGAGGCCTGCGCCTGCAGCAGGAACGACGAGAAATCGTTGGTGCCCAGCGGCGCGCGCGTGCCACCGATCACGGTTCCGCCGTTTTCCTCGACTACCTTGGCCGCCTGCTCCTGCAGCGACTTGCCAAAGGAATAATCCTAGATTCCGCAGTTGGATGCGCCTGAGCGTGCAGCGAAGGGCGTGTCAGGCAAGGCGCGACAACGCCGCAGACTTGCTGTCTGCAAGGCGGAGCAACGCAGCATGGCGCGTCCAGCGCTGTGCGATCAGGCGCATAGCGTCTTCATCTGATGGGTGGACATTGAAAAACGCAAAAACTCGAGCAAGAACAAATAGCTGCCAAAGAAAATAAGCGGTCAACTGCGGATTCTAGGATAATCAGCGGCAATGAAGAACCAGCTCTTGCCGCCGCCCTGGACCACGGCTGAAGCCGTACCGACCGCCACCGCGTGCGTGTCCCAGCTGTAGTGGATGCCGTAGCGCGTGCATTGCGATCCGGTGAGGTCGGTCGAACCGGCACCGGTATTCATGGTGATGACCTTGCGGTCCGACGCCAGCTGCTGTACGGCCAGCCCCAGCGCAGACTGACCCAGAGCGGTGATCATGTCGACGCCGTCGTGGTCTATCCACTCTCGCGCCTTGGCCGATGACACATCGGCCTTCTGCCCATGGTCGGCCGACACGAGCCGGATCGGGACCCCCGCGACCTTGCCGCCAAATTCCGCTATGGCCAGCTCGGCGGCAACGATGTCTCCCTCACCGGTCAGGCTGGCGTAGGGGCCGGCCATGTCGGTCAGGACACCGATCACCACCTCATCGTTGGAAAACCCGGATGTCTCCGCCGAGTCTGCGCTTGCTGAAAACGCAAGAACGCTTGCCGCCACGGCCAGCGGCACGATGCCGAACTTCATGAAACCTCTCCTGGCACGGCTGGTTGCGCGTGCCTGCTGATGACGGATGGGCAAGCCAGCCCCCAGGCGCTGGATCACAGCGTCTTCTTGATCCGGTGCCCGATCTCGCCCACGATGCCGCGCCGGAACATCAGGACCACCACGACAAAGATCGCTCCCTGCACCACGGTCACCCACGAGCCCAGCTCGGCCAGGTAGTTCTGCATGCTGACGACCACCGCGGCACCCAGGACGGGCCCGAAGATGGTTCCCATGCCGCCGATCAGGGTCATGAGGACCACGTCGCCCGACATGGTCCAGTGCACGTCGGTCAGCGACGCCAGCTGGAACAGGATGTCCTTGGTGCCGCCGGCCATGCCCGAGAGCGCCGCCGACAGCACGAAGGCGCGCAGCTTGAACTTGCTGGCATCGTAGCCCAGCGAGACGACACGCTCTTCATTTTCGCGGATGGCCTGGAGGATCTGGCCAAACGGTGAGTGGATGATGCGGTAGATGGCGCCAAAGCCCAGCACGAATATCGCCAGCACGAAGCAATACATGTTGAACGTGTTGTTCAGGTCAATCAGGCCAAACAGGCTGCCGCGGGGCACGGCCTGGATGCCGTCCTCGCCGTGCGTGAACGGCACCTGCAGGCTGAAGAAAAAGACCATCTGCGCCAGCGCCAGCGTGATCATCGCAAAGTAGATGCCCTGGCGCCGGATCGCCAGCACGCCGACAACCCAGCCCATGACCGTGGCGCACAGGATGCCCAGCACAATGGCCAGCTCCGGCGTAAAGCCCCAGATCTTGGCCGCATGCGCGGTCACGTAGCCGGCCATGCCAAAGAACATGGCGTGTCCGAACGACAGCAGGCCGCCAAATCCCAGCAGCAGGTTGAACGCGCAGGCAAACAGCGCAAAACACATCACCTTCATCATGAAGACCGGATAGACCCCGGCCAGTGGTGCGACGATGAAGACCGCCAGCATGATGGCAAAGACGATGCGGTGCGCGGTCACTGTGCGTCGCGGCGCCGTGATGCGCGCCGCCGCGGGAATTGCGTTTGCCGTGGTTTCTGTTGCTGATGCCATGATTTACTTTTGCGTTCCGAACAACCCCGCCGGACGCACCAGCAGGACAAGGACCATGGCGACGAAGATGACCGTGGTCGATGCTTCGGGGTAGAACACCTTGGTCAGCCCCTCGAGCACGCCCAGCATGAACCCGGTGAGGATGGCGCCCAGGAT
>JALOAS010000117.1 GCA_023228705.1 Ottowia sp.
GCCGTCCAGCGTCAGCCGGCCGCCCTGGAACGGCTCCAGCGTCATCAGGATGCGCAGCACGGTGGACTTGCCCGACCCCGAAGGGCCGATGAGCGTGACCTTTTCTCCCTGTGGAATGGCAAAGTCAAACTGGTCCAGCACCACCAGGTCGCCAAAGCGCTTGGTGACCTGGTCGAAGTGGATCAGCGGCTGCTCCGCTGACGGCGTCGCTTCACCGGTTGTGCTTGCGGTGGACGTGGTCATTTCAGCGGAATCCCGGTCTGTGGCAGGCGTCGCTGCAGCTTGTGCAGGGCAAACGAGCTGACCAGCGAGAGGAGAAGGAAAATCAGCGCCACCATCGTCAGCGGCACCAGGTATTCAAACGTGCGCTCGCCGATCATCGTCGCCAGCCCCATCATTTCCAGGATAGTGATGACCGACAGCAGCGGTGTTTCCTTGAGCATGGCAATGAGGTAGTTGCCCAGTGTTGGCACGATGCGCGGTATGGCCTGCGGGATGATGACGTTGCGGTACAACCGCCCGCGCAGCAGGTTGAGCGCACGCGCCGCCTCCCACTGCCCCCTGGGTACAGCCTCTATGCCGCCGCGGTAGACCTCGGAGGTGTAGGCTGAATACTGCAGCCCCAGCGCCAGTGCACCGGTCAGGAACGCGGGCAGCGTAATGCCAAAGTCGGGCAGCACGTAGTACAGGAAGAACAGCTGCACCAGCAGCGGCGTATCGCGCAGAAATTCGACCAGGAAGGCGGTGCTCCAGGAAATGACACGCAGCCGCGAGCGCCGCAGCAGGGCAAAGGCCAGGCCCAGCACCAGCGCGATGGCATAGCCCGCAAACAGCGCCTTCAGCGTCACCTTCAGCCCGATCAGCAGGATGGGCAGGATGGACAGCGCGTACGCCATGATGGACGAGGTGTCCCATTCGTAGCCGTACATCATGAGCGCGTCTCCTTGGGAAAGGCAGGCCCGCGGCGCACCCATTTTTCAACTCGGCGCATGAACGCGGCGAGCACCAGCGCCATGAGGAAGTAGCCCACCAGCGTCATGGTGTAGACGGTGGTGCTGTCCAGCGTGAGATTGCGGATGGACTCGGCGCGGAACGTCAGGTCGACGATGGAAATCAGCGAGACCAGCGAGGTCATCTTCAGCGTCTCAACCGCCAGGTTGCCAAACGCTGGGACCATTTCAACCACCGCCTGCGGCAGCAGGATGTGCAGCAGCGTGTACCAGTGCCCGAAGTTGAGCGCGCGCGCGGCTTCCCTCTGCTGCACCGATACCGATTGCAGCGCGCCGCGCACGATCTCCGAGCCGTAGGCGCCCACGTGCAGCGACAGCACCAGGATGCCGGTGGCCACCGGCGGCAGCGACAGCCCGACCAGCGGCAGCGCGTAGTAGAACCAGAACAGCTGCACCATGAGCGAGGTGCCGCGGATGACCTCGGTATAGGTCAGCGCGGCCCAGCGCAGCGGCAGCGGCCCGGCCACGCGCGCGATGCCGACCACGAAGGCCGCCAGCACGCCCAGCACCACCGAGACCACGGTGATCCAGGCGGTGACGCCCGCGCCCTGCACGAGCGCGGGCACATGCTCGGTCCAGTGCATGACCGGGGTGCCTGCCGTTCAGGCCGGCAGCCGGATCAGTCGCCCTGGCACAGGTCGGCGATGTCGACCTCGCCCACCGCGGCGATGGACTGATCGGAGAGGCCGTAATGGGAGAGGATGTCCCGGTACGCGTCCGTCTCATGGAAAGCCAGCAGCGCCTTGTTGAAAGCGGCCAGCAGCTTCTCGTCGTCCTTGCGGAAGGCAAAGGCGCCGTAGTTGCGAACGGGCTTGCCGTCGACCACCGGGTCGGTGAAGGGGTCGACCTGCTCGACGTCGTCCTGGTCCTTGGCCAGGTTGGCCACGGTGAGCTCGGTGGCCGCGTACGCGTCGACCCGGCTTTTCACGGTGGCCAGCGCGTCGGCGTTGTCCTTGATGTAGACGATCTGGCTGTCATCGACCCCCACCGCGCGCAGGTAGTCCACGTTGTTGGCGCCATTGACCACCGCCACCTTGAGCGAGGGATCCTTGGCGATGTCGGCATAGGTGTGCAGGTCCTTTGGGTTGCCCTTTTTCACCAGCAGACCCTCGCCGTAAGACGAGTTGGGCTCGGAAAAAGCAACTTGCGCGCAGCGGTCCGGCTGGATGTTCTGCTCCGCTGCCGTCACGGTGAAGCGCTTGGCCTTCAGCCCTGGGATCAGCGTGCCAAAAGGCGTCACCGTCCAGTTGACCTCGTCTATTCCCATGGACTTGAACACCGCTTCGGCCACTTCGGGGCCGATGCCGGCGGCCGATCCGTCGGCCTTTGTGAATCCGTACGGCACCTCGTTGGCGGTGGCGGCGCGGACAAAGCCCTGCTCCTGGATGTCTGACCATGTGTCGGCCTGCGCCGCCGGCGCGGCCAGCAGCGCGGCCAGGCTGGCCGTGGCGAGAACGCCTGAAATGCGGGGGGTCATGATGCTTGCTCCTGTTGATGCGTGATCCCGCCACTTGCCGGCGTCTCGGGTGCGCAGCGACCGCGTTGCGGACACGCAAAGACGATGCACCTGGACGTGGCTGATCCCGCAGCCCAGCCAGCGAGCGGGAGAAGATCGGCAGTTGAACTCGGGGTGAATTCCGGTTTCACGCGACATGAAAGGCGAGCCGGGCCACGACGAACTTCGTGGCGCAAGCGCCATGTCGACCCGGGTCCATGAAGGACCCTCTGGACGCCGCAGGAGATCCTGCCTTGATGGCGCGGGCACGACGGGGCCGTCAGCACGGAAAGGGCGCCAAGCGCCACCGCACGGCCGACTGCCCCAGGCGCAGGCCGCTGTTGCTGTTTCAACGCCTGCAAATATAACACGGGGCCCGCCCTGAAAACCGGTGGCCCGGATGCCGGCCCCGGCGCCAAAGCAGCTCAGAGCTTGAGAATGAATTGATCGCGCCCGAGAGGATCGCCAAAGCCCGTCCAATCAAGACGCAAAGCGCAGGCATAGCTTGGGCTATGGCGAGCATTTGCAACGCGGAGTGGGCGGGTTTGGGCGGTCAAAGCGGGCATGAGGGATTCTTTCTCAAGCTCTCAGCCCAGCGCTTCGTCCAGCACTTCCACCCAATGCCTTACCGGCAGCTCGGTACCGGATTGCAGGTGCGTGATGCAACCGATGTTGGCCGACAGGATGGCTTGCGGGCGCTGATCGCGGTCGTCGCCTTGCAAGTGCCCCAGCTTGCGGTCGCGCAACTGGGTGGCCAGCTCGGGTTGCAGCACCGAGTACGTGCCTGCCGAGCCGCAGCACAGATGCGCTTCCTGCGCAGCCGGCTGCAGCTTGAAGCCCAGCCGAGCCAAGTGCTCCTGCACGTTGGGTCCCAGCTTTTGCGCATGTTGCAGCGTGCAGGGTGCGTGCCAGGCAAAGGGCGTGGAGGGCGCCTGGACGCGCGGCGCCAGCGCGTCTACCAGGTCGGGCAGCAGTTCGCTGAGATCCAGCGTGAGCCCGGAGACGCGGCGTGCCTTGTCAGCGTAGCGCGGTTCCAGGCGCAGGATATGACCGTACTCCTTGACCAGTGCGCCGCAGCCGGAGGCGTTGATGACGATGGCCTCCGCCTCGCCAGAGACGATGTGCGGCCACCAGGCATCGATGTTGGCGCGCATCTCGGCCTGGCCTCCGGCCGCATCAGCAAGGTGGTACTTGATGGCGCCACAACAGCCCTGGCGCCGGGCCCGTACGCATTCAATGCCCGCCGCGTCAAGGACGCGCGCCGTGGCAGCGTTAATGTTGGGCGCCATGGCCGGTTGCACGCAGCCCTCCAGCAGCAGCACCTTGCGCGCGTGATGGCGGCTGGGCCAGGAGCCGCCGTGCTGGCGCTCGGGCACCTTGCTGCGCAGGCCCTTGGGGACCAGTGCACGCAGGGACTGGCCGGCGCGCAGCGCCGGGCCAAACAGCGGCGAGGTCAGGCCATGGCGCAACGCCGCCCGCTCGTATTTCTGGGCGGGCGGGCGCGCCACCTTGTGTTCAACGACCTGGCGGCCAATGTCGAGCAGGCGGCCGTACTGCACGCCGCTGGGACAGGTGGTCTCGCAGTTGAGGCAGGTCAGGCAGCGGTCCAGGTGCAACTGCGTATCCCGCGTGGGCTCTGCGCCCTCGAGCACCTGCTTCATGAGGTAGATGCGCCCGCGCGGGCTGTCCAGCTCGTCGCCCAGCAGCTGGTAGGTCGGGCAGGTGGCCAGGCAAAAGCCGCAGTGCACGCACTTGCCAATGATCTCCTGCGCCTCGTCGCCGGCAGGCGTATCCAGGAATTCGGGGGCGAGCTTGGTTTGCATCAAAAATCCGGCATCAGGCGGCCTGCGTTCAGGATACCTGCGGGGTCAAAGGCCCGCTTGAGCTCATGATGAACACGTTTTTGCGGTGGGGTCAACGCGCTGAATACCGGCGTGTGGCCATCGCCGCCACGAAACAGCGTGGCGTGGCCGCCGGCACGCCGTGCCGCGTCGCAAACGCGTTGCGCAGCAGCCAGTGGCAGTCGCGCCCAGCGCAGGGCGCCGTGCCACTCGACCATGGTGGTGCCCAGGCTCAGAGGCGCTGCCGTGTCCGGGACGCTGATCCGCCACAGCGCCAGGCCCGGATCCAGCCGGAAGAACGGCAGCTTCTGGTCGCGCAGCGCCTGCCACTGCCGCGCGGCTTTCTCCGGGTCCAGCTCGGCGCCGCCCATGCTGCGCCGAGCTGCTGCAATGGCGGCCCTGGCGCCGCGCAGCCGCACGGCCAGGTGCCCATCGGCCCAGCAGCTGGCGTTCAGCGGCAACGGCTGCCCGCCCCAGCGGTTGAGCTGCTGGCGTGCGCTGGTTTCCGACAACTCGAACATCAGCGTGCACTCGGCCGGGGGCAGCGGCATGACCTTGAGGCTGACCTGCGTGATGATGCCCAGCGTGCCCAGCGCGCCGGTCATGAGCCGGCTGACGTCGTAGCCGGCCACGTTTTTCATGACCTGGCCGCCAAAGTTGAGCAGCTGGCCGCGGCCGTCGAGCAGCTGCAGGCCCAGCACGTAGTCGCGCACGCCGCCGGCACCGGCCCGCGCGGGCCCGGCCAGGCCCGTGGCCACCGCGCCGCCCACCGTGCCCTGCCCGTTGAAATGCGGCGGCTCGAACGGCAGGTGCTGGCCGTGTTCGGCAAGAAGCGCATCCAGTTCTGCCAGTGGCGTGCCCGCGCGCGCGGTGACGACCAGCTCGCTCGGTTCGTACTGGACGATGCCCGAAAGGCCACTGGTTTCAGCCACCTGGCCATGCAGGCGCTGTCCGTAGAAGTCCTTGCTGCCGCTGCCGCGGATGCGCAAGGCCTGCCGCTGTTCAAAAGCGGCTTGTACCTGTTGCGCCAAGTCCTGGAGGGCGGTGTCTGCAGCCATGGTTTTGATGATCCTAGAATCCGCAGTTGACCGCTTATTTTCTTTGGCAGCTATTTGTTATTGCTCGAGTTTTTGTGTTTTTCAATGTCCACCCATCAGGTGAAGACGCTATGCGCCTGATCGCACAGCGCTGGACGCGCCATGCTGCGTTGCTCCGCCTTGCAGACAGTAGTCTGCGGAATTAGGATGATAAATGCTGGCCGCCGGGTTTGTGTGGTTCATCGCGTGGCGGGCGGGGCTTGACGCCGCTCCGCCACGCGTGCCCGCTCGCGCGCAGGACATGTTGGTTCGCCGGCCGGCAACGGGCGCCGCCGCCGCTGTGGCCGGCCGCAGCGGGTTCAGGCGGCTGCCTTGACCTTCTGCCGGGCCGCGTGCAGCAGCGGCTCGGTGTAGCCGCTGGGCTGCTCCAGCCCCTTGAAGATCAGGTCGCTGGCGGCCTGGAAGGCAACGGAGGTGTCAAAGTGTCCGGCCATGTCGTGATAGCCGGGGTCGCCCGCGTTCTGCTCGTCGACCAGCGCCGCCATGCGGCGCAGCGTTTCCTCGACCTGCTCCCTGCTGACCACGCCGTGCAGCAGCCAGTTGGCGATGTGCTGGCTGGAGATGCGCAGCGTGGCGCGGTCCTCCATGAGACCCACGCCGTGGATGTCCGGCACCTTGGAGCAGCCCACGCCCGCGTCGACCCAGCGCACCACGTAGCCGAGGATGCCCTGGCAGTTGTTGTCCAGCTCCTGCTGGCGCTCCTGCTCGCTCCACTTGGCCTCGGGCACCACCGGGATCGTGAGCAGCCCCGCCAGCAGTTCATCGTGCAGTGCCTTGGCGTCGGTGCTGGCCAGCTCCTGCTCGAGCTTTTTCTGCACGTCGGCCACAAGAACGCGGTGATAGTGCAGCGCGTGCAGCGTGGCGGCGGTCGGGCTGGGCACCCAGGCGGTGTTGGCGCCGGCCTTCGGATGCCCGATCTTCTCCTTCAGCATGTCGGCCATGAGGTCGGGCGCGGCCCACATGCCCTTGCCGATCTGCGCCTTGCCGCGCAGCCCGCAGGCCAGGCCCACCATGACGTTGCTGCGCTCGTACGCGGCAATCCAGGCGCTGCCCTTCATGTCGCCCTTGCGGTAGACGGGGCCGGCCTGCGTGCACGTGTTCATCTCGTCGCCCGTGCGGTCCAGGAAGCCCGTGTTGATGAACGCCACGCGCGAGCGCGCCGCGGCAATGCAGGCCTTGAGGTTGACGCTGGTGCGCCGCTCCTCGTCCATGATGCCCAGCTTGACGGTGCTGTCCGGGAGCCCCAGCAGCTGCTCGACGCGGCTGAACAGTTCGGAGGCAAACGCCACCTCGGCCGGCCCGTGCATCTTGGGCTTGACGATGTAGACGCTGCCCGTGCGCGTATTGCCCAGGCCTTCCTTGCCCTTGCCGCGCAGGTCGTAGAGCGCGATGGTGGTGGTGACGATGGCGTCCAGGATGCCCTCGGGGATCTCGCGCTGCTGGCCGTCGGTGTCGGTGTACAGCACGGCCGGGTTGGTCATGAGGTGGCCCACGTTGCGCAGGAAGAGCAGCGAGCGGCCAGGGAGCGTCACCTGGCCCTGGCCATCGGCGGCGGTGTAGACGCGGTCGGGGTTGAGGCTGCGCGTGATGGTCTTGCCGCCCTTGCCAAAGGACTCGGACAGCGTGCCCAGCAGGATGCCCAGCCAGTTGCGGTAGCCCAGCACCTTGTCCTCGGCATCGACCGCGGCAATCGAGTCCTCCAGGTCCAGGATGGTGGTGATCGCGGCCTCGACAATGACGTCGCTGACGCCGGCCGGATCGGTCTGGCCTATGGGGGACTCGCGGTCGATGCGGATGTCCAGGTGCAGGCCGTTGTGTACCAGCAGCACCGACGCGGGGCTGGCCGCGTCGCCCTGGTAGCCCACGAGCTGGGCCGGGTCGGCCAGCCCGGTGGTGCTGCCGTCGCCGAGCGAGACCTGCAGCTGGCCGTCCTTGATGCTGTAGCCGGTGGAATCCACGTGCGACCCGGCCTTCAGCGGCGCGTCGCGGTCCAGCTCCTGGCGTGCCCATTCAATGACCCGGGCGCCGCGTTTTTCGTTGTAGCCTGGGCCCTTGTCCAGGCCGCCGGTCTCCGGGATGACGTCGGTGCCGTAGAGCGCGTCGTACAGACTGCCCCAGCGCGCGTTGGCGGCGTTCAGCGCGTAGCGTGCGTTGAGGATGGGGACCACCAGCTGCGGCCCGGCCTGCACCGCAATCTCGTCGTCGACGTTGGCGGTGGTGACGGTGGCGTCGGCCGTTGACGGCTCCGGCACCAGGTAGCCCGTGTCTTCAAGGAAGCTGCGATACGCGCGCAGGTCCTGGATGGGCCCGGGGTTGGCCTTGTGCCAGGTGTCCAGCGCGTCCTTCAGGCGCTCGCGCTCGGCCAGCAGCGCCAGGTTCCTGGGCGCCAGCTCGGAGACGATGGCGGATACACCCTGCCAGTACGCGTCTGCGGCCAGACCCAGATCAGGCAGGACGTCCTGATTGATGAATTGGTACAGCTCGTCGGCGACTTGCAGCTTGCTTGTCTGGGTGTATTGCGTCATGAATGCTCTCTGTCTGCCAGCCGGAACGCGGCTGCCATGTGCCGCGGCGCCGAATGGCGTGTGGTGGTCAATTGTCGGCCCTGCCCGGACCGATCTCATCTGATCATAAGCAATTCTGTCACCGGCGTTGCGTTGCGTCCAGGCCGGTCGAGCGATCGCTGCCGTCGCGCCATGGGGTGAAGCGCGCGCCGGAGCTTCAGCGCAGCGGCGCTCGCACCGCCGGCACCGCCAGCCACAGCAGAGGAACCAGCAGCGGCACTGC
>JALOAS010000118.1 GCA_023228705.1 Ottowia sp.
CGTGCGCGCGGACGCTGCGGCCCGGCTGGCCGACAGCCTGGAAACCGCGCTGCGCCTGGCCGATGGCCGCGCCGTGCTGCTCGACATGGACCAGGACAAGGAGCACGCGTTCAACAGCGCCTACGCCTGCCCGCTGTGCGACTATTCGCTGCCCGAGCTGGAGCCGCGCCTGTTCTCGTTCAACTCGCCGCTGGGCGCCTGCCCCAGCTGTGACGGCCTGGGCAGCGAGGAATACTTTGACCCCGAGCGCGTGGTGGCCTTTCCCAGCGTGAGCCTGGCCGGCGGCGCGATCAAGGGCTGGGACCGGCGCAACGCGTACTACTTCTCGCTGCTGCAGAGCCTGGCCGCGCACTACGGATTTGACCTGGGCGCGCCGTTTGAGTCGCTGCCCGCGCGCGTCCAGCAGGTCCTGCTGCACGGCTCGGGCAACGAGGCGATCCCGTTCAGCTACGGCAGCGACGCCGGCGCGCCAGTGGTCAAGGCGCACCCTTTCGAGGGGGTGCTGCCCAACATGGCGCGCCGCTTCCGCGAAACCAGCTCGTCCATCGTGCGCGAGGAGCTGGCGCGCTACCGCAGCCAGCGTCCCTGCACCGACTGCGGCGGCACGCGCCTGAACCGCACCGCGCGCAACGTGTTCCTGGGTGAAGGCGATCAGCGCCGCGCCATCTACCAGATCAGCCACGTCACGCTGGGCCAGGCCAAGGCGTACTTTGACGCGTTGCAGCTGAGCGGCGCCCGCGCCGAGATCGCGACCCGCGTGGTGCAAGAGATCGCCAGCCGCCTGCAGTTCCTCAACGACGTGGGACTCAGCTACCTGAGCCTGGAGCGCGGCGCCGAGACGCTGTCTGGCGGCGAGTCGCAGCGCATCCGGCTGGCGTCGCAGATAGGCTCGGGACTCACCGGCGTCATGTACGTGCTGGACGAGCCCAGCATCGGCCTGCATCAAAGGGACAACGACCGCCTGATCGCCACGCTGCGCCAGCTGCGCGACCTGGGCAACAGCGTGATCGTGGTCGAGCACGACGAGGACACCATGCGCGCGGCCGACCACATCGTCGACCTGGGCCCGGGCGCTGGCGTGCACGGCGGCCGCGTCATGGCGCAGGGCAGCTTTGCGCAGGTGGCAGGGGCGCCGGAGTCGGTCACCGGCCAGTTCCTGCGCGGCGCGCGCAGGATAGAGGTGCCCGCGAAACGCCGTCGGTTCAGGACCGCCAGCCAGCCGGACACGGCAGGCAAGCTCCGGGTGGTCGATGCGCATGGCCACAACCTCAAGCACATCACGGTCGACTTCCCGCTGGGCCTGCTGACCTGCGTCACCGGCGTTTCCGGATCCGGCAAGAGCACGCTGGTCAACGACACGCTGAAGGCGGTGGCAGCGGCCAGGCTGAACCGCGCGCGCACCGAGGCCGCGCCGCACGAAACCGTGCAGGGACTGGAGCAGCTGGACAAGGTGGTCGCCGTGGACCAGTCGCCCATAGGGCGCACGCCGCGCAGCAACCCGGCCACGTACACCGGCCTGCTCACGCCCATACGCGAGCTGCTGGCGCAAACGCCCATGGCGCAGGAGCGCGGCTACGGCCCCGGCCGCTTCTCGTTCAACGTGCCGGCGTCCAGCGGCGGCGGCCGCTGCGAAGCCTGCCAGGGCGACGGCATGGTCAAGGTGGAAATGCACTTCCTGCCCGACGTGTACGTGCCCTGCGACACCTGCCACGGCGCCCGCTACAACCGCGAGACGCTGCAGGTGCAGTGGAAGGGCAAGACCATTGCCGACATCCTGGCCATGACGGTAGAGGAGGCGTCCGCCTTCTTCCGGGACCAGCCTGCGCTGGCGCGCAAGCTGCAGACACTGCTGGACGTGGGCCTGTCGTACATCACGCTGGGCCAGAGCGCAACGACGCTGTCCGGCGGCGAGGCGCAGCGCATCAAGCTGGCGCTGGAGCTGTCCCGGCGCAGCACCGGCCGCACGCTGTACATCCTGGATGAGCCCACCACCGGCCTGCACTTTGCCGACATCAAGCTGCTGCTCAAGGTGCTGAACCAGCTGGTCGACAGCGGCAACACCGTCATCGTCATCGAGCACAACCTGGACGTCATCAAGACCGCCGACTGGCTCATAGACCTGGGTCCCGAAGGCGGCGACGGCGGCGGGCAGGTGGTGGCGCAGGGGACGCCGGAGGAGGTGGCGGGCGTTGCGGCAAGCCACACGGGATACTATTTGCGGCAGGTGCTTCAAGGCGGGCCGTTTGGCGAATAGGCCGTCCAGCGCTGAGCGTTTGGCGTGGCGCATGACGGATGATTTCGCTGGCGCATCGATGATTGCGGCTGCGCCGCGATGATGGGTGGTTGAGCGTTGGACGCTGGACAGCCAACAGCCTTCTGTGGAGGCCAGCCCTCTGGCCGATTTGGCGGTCGATTCGGTGGCGGTGGTTGTTTTTGGGCCAGATCGAGGGCGGGGGCGCCAGGAGAGGTTGGAGCGTTGCGCGTGGTGCACGCATACGCTGGACGGCTTACTCGCTGGACGCTCGACGATCTATTCGCCGGACGTCAAACCTTCATCATCAGCCGCCGCAGGCGGCTTTCATCCAAGGCCCATAAGGGCCGAGATCATCTGTCATCCGGTGCGCTGATGATGCTTGCCAATCAGGTTTGGCCATGGCAACAAGCGCATGCGTTTGGTCGTCACCGAGCTGCTGATATGCCCGGGTCTGAATTTGCGCCGCGGCGGGGCAGGCACAGGCAGCACAAGCAAGGTGCCGCATGCCGAACCGCTACCCGGCCGCCTGCCCCGCACCCAGGTAGGTGCTGACCACGCGCGGGTCGCGCCCCACCTCGGCAGCGCCCCCTTCCAACACGACCGAGCCCGTCTCCAGCACGTAGGCGCGGTCTGCCACGCGCAGCGCGGCGCGGGCGTTTTGCTCGACCAGCAGGATGGCGACACCGGTGCGGCGCAGCTCGGCCACGGTGCGCAGGACGTCGCGCACGATGATGGGTGCCAGGCCCAGCGACGGCTCATCGAGCATGAGCAGGCGCGGGCGGCCCATGAGCGCGCGGCCTATGGCCAGCATCTGGCGCTCGCCCCCCGAGAGCGTGGACGCAAGCTGCTGGCGCCGCTCCTGCAGGCGCGGGAACAGCGCAAAGACGTCGGCCATGCGCTGCTGCTGGTCGCGCTGGCCGCGCAGCCAGCGCGCAAAGCCGCCGAGCAGCAGGTTGTCGGCAACGGACATGGCGCCGAAGAGCTCGCGCTTTTCAGGCACCAGCGCGATGCCGGCGGAAACCATGGCCTCGACCGCGGGGCGCACAATCACGCGGCCGTCCAGCGCCAGCCGGCCGCGGGACGGCAGCAGGCCCATGACCGCGCCCAGCAGCGTGGATTTGCCGGCGCCGTTGGGTCCGATGACGGTGACGATCTCGCCCGTGCCCACGTGCAGGTCGACCGCGTGCAGCGCTTCAACCGCGCCGTAGCTGACGGAAAACTGCTGCAGCTGCAGCAAGGCAGGGCGGCTCATGCGGCGACCGCCTCGCCGGCGTCCGCGTAGTCGGCATGGTCGGCGCCCAGGTAGGCTTCGATGACGCGCGGATCGGCCTGCACCTGCGCCGGCGGGCCGGAGGCAATGGCCTTGCCGAACTCGAGCACCGTGACCCGGTCGGCCAGGTTCATGACAAAGCCCATGTCGTGCTCGACGATGAGGATGGCCAGCCCGGTGGCGCGCAGCTGGCGCAGCAGGTCCGCCAGCTCCTGCTTCTCCAGGCTGCGCAAGCCGGCAGCCGGCTCGTCCAGCAGCAGGATCAGCGGGTCGCCGGCCAGCGCCCGCGCAATCTCGACCAGGCGCTGGCGGCCCAGCGGCAGCGCGCCGGCGGCGCGTTCGGCATCATCGGCCAGGCCGCAGCGCTCAAGCTGGCGCTGCGCCTCGAGCACCAGCGCATGCTCCTCGTGGCGCTCGGCGCGCAACATGGCCGCCAGCCAGCCCCTGCTGCCGCGCAGGTAGGCGCCCAGGCACACGTTCTCGAGCACCGTGCGCTGGCGCAGGATGCGCACATGCTGGAACGTGCGCGCCATGCCAAGCTGGGCAAACGCGCGTGGCGGCTTCCTGCCCATGCGCTGGCCGGCCACGCTGACGCCGCCGCTGTCGGCATGGTCTATGCCTGAAATCACGTTGAAGAACGTGGATTTGCCGGCGCCGTTGGGGCCGATCAGCGCGTGGATCTCGCCCGCGTTGAGCGTAAGGTCGATTGCGTCGTTGGCCACGAGGCCGCCAAAGGTCTTGGTGATGGCCTGCGCCTGCAGGACCAGCTGGCCAGCCTGCGGCGGGATGCGCGCGCCCAGTTGCACCGGTGACGCATCCTGCCACGACGGCCGCGCCGGCCGCAGGAAGCGGCGGCAGGCGCCGGCAAGCAGCGGCCACAGCCCCGTGGGTGCCCGCTGCATGACCAGCAGCATGAGCAGGCCAAAGACCACGAGCTCGAAGTTGCCGCTGTCGCCCAGCAGGAACGGCAGCACGTCCTGCAGCTGCTGCTTGAGCAGCGTGATCAGCGCGGCGCCCAGCACGCCGCCCCACAGGTGCCCCGAGCCGCCAACCACGGCCATGAACAGGTATTCGATGCTGATGTTGAGGTTGAACGGCGTGGGGTTGACAAAGCGCTGGAAATGCGCGTACAGCCAGCCCGACAGCGCCGCAAGCAATGCGGCGGTCAGGAACAGCCGCATGCGTGCCTGCCCGGTGTCGACGCCCACCGACTCGGCCATGATGCGGTTGCCGCGCAGCGCGCGGATGGCACGTCCCTGGCGTGAGTCCAGCAGGTTGTGCAGCGCCCACATGAGCAGCAGCAGCAGCACCCAGATCAGGATGCCGAACAGCCGTGACGACTTGAGCTGCCAGTTGCCAAACGACAGCGCCGGGATGTTGGAAATGCCGGTAAACCCGCCCAGACCGGGCAGGTTGCCAAAGACAAAATACAGGCTGATGCCCCAGGCCAGCGTGGCCAGCGCCAGAAAGTGGCCCGACAGCGGCAGCGTGACCGCGCCCAGGATCCAGGCCACGAGCAGCGTCACCACCACGCCGGCCAGCAGGCCCAGCCAGGGCAGCAGCGCCGCCGGCACGCCGGCCAGCGCCTGCGCGGCCAGCGGCGAAGTCGTGATCCACGCGGTGGCGTATGCGCCCAGGCCCACAAACGCAGCCTGGCCAAAAGAGGTCATGCCGCCGATGCCGGTCAGCAGCACCAGCCCCAGCGCAACCAGCGCGTACAGGCCGATGTAGTTGAACAGCGTGACCGTGAACGGCGGCAGCAGCGGCCAGGCCAGCGCCAGCGCCAGCACCGCGACAACGGTGAGATGGCGCGAAGTCACGGCCATGCCCCCCAGGGCCTGCGCCGACCTGGCAAGCCGGGCACTGCGCTCATTCTTCCTCTTCCTCGACGTGGTGCGTGTTGAACGAGCGCCACCACAGCACCGGAATAATGAGGCTGAACACGATCACTTCCTTGAACGGGCTGGCCCAGAACGACGAAAACGCCTCCAGCTGCCCCACCACCAGCGCGCCGACCACGGCCATGGGGTAGCTGGCCAGCGCCCCGACGATGCCGGCAACGAATCCCTTCAGTCCGATGAGAAAGCCGGTGTCGTAGTAAATGGTGGTGATGGGCGCGATGAGCAGGCCGGAGACCGACCCGATGAAAGCCGCCAGCGCAAAACAGATGTCGCCCGCGACGCCGGTGGGAATGCCCATGAGCCGTGCGCCCACGCGGTTGATGGCCGTTGCGCGCAGCGCCTTGCCCAGCAGCGTGCGGCCAAAGAACAGCGCCATGGCCACAAGCAGCACCGCAGCGGCGGCAACGACAACCACCGACTGGCCCGTGATCGGTACGCCGCCCAGGTTCCAGCGCGCGTCCCAGATGGCGGTGGTGCGCGACCCCTCGGCGCCAAAGAAATACAGCCCCAGCCCGACCATGACCCAGTGCAGCGCCACCGAGACGATGAGCAGGAAAAGCACCGACGCGTGCGCCAGCGGCCGGAACACCAGCCGGTACAGCAACGGCCCCATGGGCGTGACCAGCACGATGGCGGTGAGCATCTGGCCCCAGACGTTCTGTGGCTTGACCCCCCAGGCCAGCAACGCGGCCAGCGCCGGCAGCAGCACCGTCCACAGCAGCGTCGAACGCCAATCGACCGGCAGGCCGCGCGCCTGGCGCCACAGCTCAACCAGCAGCACCAGCAGCGCCAGCGCCATCAGCAGCCAGATGATGGCGGGCAGCGCGCCCGCCTGGATCGCGGCCATGGACAGCGCGGCGTAGGTCACGAATTCGCCCTGCGCGATGAGGATGACCCGCGTCACCGAAAACACCAGCACCAGCGCCAGCGCCATGAGCGCGTAGACCGCGCCGGTGACGACGCCGTCCTGCGCCAGCATGAGCGCGATCTGAGTATTCATGATGAAGGCGGACGCAAGAGCTGACCTGGTTGAAAACGATACTCAGCAACACCCAGACGCATGACGGATGACTTCGGCGCTGCGGGCCGTTGATGATGGCCGCGGTGGCGGCCCATGAAGGTTTGGCGTCAAGCGTTCAGCGTCCAGCGTGTGCCCACCACGCTCAACCTCCCCGTCATGGCGGCGCAGCCGCAGTCATTGATGCCGCGCAGCGGCGAGGTCATCCGTCATGCGCGAGCCCAAACCATCTGCGCATCGGGGCCCGGCCCGCGTCGTGCGTGCAAAGGGCGCGTCAATCCGGCTGATAGACCCAGTCTCCGTTCTCTATCTTGACCATGACCACCGCGCGCTCGTCCAGCCCCGTGTGGTCTGTAGGCGACATGTCAAACACGCCCTGCGCACCGGCCACGTCGTGCACGTTCTCCAGTGCGTCGCGCAGCGCGACGCGGAATTCCTCGCTGCCCGGCTCCGCTTTTTCCAGCGCCACCGGGATGGCCGCGCTCAGCAGCCGGCCGGCATCCCAGGCATGGCCACCAAAGGTCGACACCGTGCCCTCGCCGTACTTGGCCTCGTACGCGTTGATGTACTCCAGCGCCGACGCCTTCACCGGGTTGCTGTCTGGCAGCTGGTCTGCCACCAGCACCGGCCCGGCCGGCAGGAACGTGCCCTCGACGTCCTTGCCGCCCACGCGCAGGAAGTCGCGGATGGCGACGCCGTGCGTCTGGTACATCTGGCCCTTGTAGCCGCGCTCCTTGAGCGTGGTCTCGGGCAGCGCCGCTGGCGTACCCGATGCGCCCACCAGCACGGCGTCGGGGTTCAGCGCCATGAGCTTGAGCACCTGCCCGGTGACCGAAGTGTCGGTGCGACCATAGCGCTCGCTGGCGACCATTTCCATGCCCGCTGCCTCTATGGCCTTCTTGGCCTCGTCGTACCAGCCCTCGCCGTACGCGTCGGAAAAGCCGATGAAGCCCACCGTCTTGACGCCCTGCTTCTTCATGTGCGCGGCAACGGCGCCGGCCATGAGCGCGTCGTTCTGCGGCGTCTTGAACGCCCAGCGCTTGTTGTTCTTGCCGTCTTGCGGCTCGACCACGATGGCCGACCCCGCCATGGAGATGATCGGCGTCTTGGCTTCGGCAGCCACGTCTATCATGGCCAGCGAATTCGGCGTGGTCGAGGATCCGACGATGGCGTCGACATTGCGCTCGGTGATGAACTTGCGCGTGTTGGTGACCGCCGTGGTCGTGTCGCTGGCATCGTCCAGCACGTGGTAGATGACCTTCTCGCCGCCGATTTCCGTGGGCAGCAGGCTGATGGTGTTCTTCTCCGCGATACCCAGCGCCGCTGCCGGCCCGGTGGCCGAGACGCTGACGCCTATGTTCACGTCGGCCAGCGCCGGCGCCGAGGCCACCAGGGCAAATACGGCTGCCAGCGCGATTTGTTTGAACTTCATGAAACGGTCTCCAGTTGGTGTCAAGGTCTGTCCGGGTGGCGCCCGCGGCGGGCCGCCCGCACAACGTGCACATTGTAGATGGACGGGCGCCCGGAGAAACGCCTGCTTGCCACAGGCAACACCTGGTCGCCAACACGGTCAAAACAGCAGCCAGACCACCAGTGGAATCAGCGCGGCGGTGAGCGCGCCGTTGAGGCCCATGGCCAGTCCGGCAAAGGCACCGGCCTGCGCGCTGTGCTCAAAGGCACGCGCCGTGCCTATGCCGTG
>JALOAS010000016.1 GCA_023228705.1 Ottowia sp.
GGTCCGCATGCGCCTCAAGGTGCGCGGCAATGTTGCGCGCGACCAGCGCCGCGCCAAGCTTGCGTGCCTCGAAGGGGCTGACCTGCCTGTACCGGCTGCCAACGCACGCGCGCTCGTCGTCGTGCAGGCTGGGCCAGTTGGCGGCACCAGGCAGCCGGTCTTGTGCATATTCAGCCTCGCTGCGTGCGTCGATGATGACGTCGTAGGCGTCGAGGGTGTGCAAGACGTCGGCAGCGGCGATGCGGTGGATGCTCACGGTGGCGCGGGGCGGGTTTCGCTGCCCGGCGTGGCGGGCAGCGGTACGGGTTTCTGATGGGGCTGTGTGCCCGATTATCGTCTCGCGCTGCGCCGCAGGGCGGCGGCAGCGCGCTGGATTCTGCGCATAATGGCCGCCATGACGTCCCTCCTGTATGGTTTTCACGCCGTTGGCGTGCGGCTGAAGATCGCGCCCGCGTCCATCGTGGAGATCTACGTGGACCGGGGTCGGCGCGACGCGCGCATGCAGCGGTTTGCGGCGCGGGCGCGCGAGGCGGGCCTGCGCCTGATCGAGGCCGACAGGCAGCGACTGGACGGGCTGGCGGGCAGCGGCGGCCACCAGGGTGTCGTGGCGCGTGTGCAGCCGTTGCCAGAGCAGCTCGGGCTGCTGCAGCTGGTCGAGGCGCTCGACGAGCCGGCGCTGCTGCTGGTGCTTGACGGCGTGACCGATCCGCACAACCTGGGCGCCTGCCTGCGCGTGGCCGACGGCGCCGGTGCGCATGCGGTGATCGCGCCCCGCGACCGGGCCGTCGGGCTCAATGCCACGGTCGCCAAGGTGGCCAGCGGCGCGTCTGAATCACTGCCCTACCACATGGTCACCAACCTGGCGCGCACGCTGCGGCAATTGAAGCAGGCCGGCATCTGGATCGTTGGCGCCAGCGACGACGCACCGCAAACGCTGTACGACGCCGACCTGCGCCTGCCCACGGCGCTGGTGCTGGGCGCCGAGGGCGCCGGGCTGCGCCGGCTCACGCGCGAGACCTGCGACACGCTGGTGCGCATCCCCATGCTGGGCGCGGTGCAGAGCCTGAACGTGTCGGTGGCCAGCGGTATCTGCCTCTACGAGGCGCGGCGGCAGAGGAGTTGACCATGCGGCGGCCGGCCTTGCGCGCGGCGCGGGCTTGGCCTTGCTGCCCGCCTGTGGTAAAACCTCCAAGCATCGGCAGGCCTGCGCCGCGGCGCAGGGCTTTTGGCTGATTCACAACCATTCCGGGCAAGCGCCATCGCGTGCGTGCCTGGTTTCATCTCATAACACGCTGGAGAAGTTATCGTGAGACGCAGAACCATCAATACGGCCATCCTGGCCGGTGCCGGAACCGCCCTGTTCGGCCTGGGCCGCGCAGCCAGCGCCAAGACGTTCATAACGATAGGCTCGGGCTCCACCGCCGGCCTGTACTATCCCACCGCGGTCGGCATGGCCAAGATCCTCAACGACGCCGACGTCGACGTGCGCGCCAATGCGCGTGCCACGGGCGCGTCGGTCTACAACTGCGCCGCCATCGGCAAGGGCGAGCTGCAGATGGGCGTGAGCCAGAACAACATCGCCTACTACGCGTACAACGGCGTGGGGGTGGAGGCGTTCAAGGACAAGCCGGTGAAGAACCTGCGCGGCTTGACCATGCTCTACCCGGAGGTCATCCAGATCCTGGCGCGCAAGGATGCGGGCATCAAGACGGTTGCCGACATGAAGGGCAAGCGCATTTACGTGGGCGACATAGGCTCGGGCACCGAGCAGGACGTGCTCAATATCTTTGACTCGTATGGCCTGAGCCTGGATGACCTGAGAACCGCCGTTCGCGGCAGCTCGGGCAGCGCCGTGGACCTGCTGCGCGACGGCAAGATAGACGCCATGTTCTACACCGTGGGCATAGGCGCATCGGCGATTACCGAGGCGGCGCAGACCGCGCCCATCGACCTGGTCTCTATCGCGGCGGACAAGGCGGACGAGTTGCACGACAAATATCCCTTCTACACGCCCATCACCGTTCCGGGCGGCACGTACCCGGGAATAGACGAGGACGTCCCCACCATCACGACGCAGGCCATGATGGTCGTTGCTGCCGAGCTGTCGGACGACGACGTGTACACCTTCATGGACACCATCTTCGGCAAGAACCTGGACAAGTTCTACAACGACGTGCAAAACCCCAACCTGAAGAAATACTTCAAGGTGGAAACGGCGCTGGACGGCATGCCGATTCCGGTACACCCCGGCGCCATCAAGTTCTTCAAGGAGAAGGGCGTAGCGGTGGACGACAGCCTGGTCCCGAGCTGATCGGCTCCGCGCTCCATGACAAGAGCCCCGACTGCACTGCGGCCGGGGCTCTTTCGCATCAGGCCGACAAGAGCAGGACAAGCGGGAGGAGACGATGAGCCAACACGAAGCGATCAGCGAAGACGCCGTCAGGGAAGCCGAGGAGCTGGTCAAGGCCAGCGACTACGGCGCGCGCGATCCGGCGCTGCGGTGGCAGCGCTGGATGCTGGTGGCCATCGCCGTGGGCTGGAGCCTGTTCCAGATATGGGCCAGCTACTACGGCACGCTCAACACGCAGAAAACCGGGGCCATCCACCTGGCGTTCGGCTTTGCGCTGGCGTTCCTGGCGTACCCGCGCAAGAGGGGCCCGCGCGACCGCATTCCCTGGTACGACTGGCTGCTGGCGCTGGTCGGCATCGCCACCTCGCTCTACATCGTCGTCAGCTACTACAACATCGTCGCCGTGCAGGGCGGCGTGCCCACCACGCGCGACGTGCTCATGGGCACCGCGCTGCTGGTGGTGCTGATGATCGCTGCCGTGCGCATCATCGGCTACGCGCTGCCGGTGATCGCCATTCTGGTGATGGCCTACGGCGCCATGGGGCCGGCCGGGATCATCCCGGTGACGCCGCCGGATATCCTCTTCCTGCACAACGGCTACGAGTGGCAGCAGATCATGCAGCAGCTGTACCTCACCGAGGAGGGCATCTGGGGCACGCCCATCCGCGTCTCGGCCACCTTTGTCTTTTTGTTCGTTCTCTTTGGCTCGCTGCTGGACAAGGCCGGCGCCGGGCAGTACTTCGTTGACCTGGCTTTCAGCGGGCTGGGCACGTTCCGCGGCGGCCCGGCCAAAGCGTCGGTCATCGCCAGCCTGCTCACCGGCGTGGTCTCCGGCTCGTCGGTGGCCAACGTGGTGACCACGGGCACGTTCACCATCCCGCTCATGAAGCGCGTGGGCTACCCGGCGGTCAAGGCCGGTGCCACCGAGTGCGCGGCGTCGGTCAACGGCCAGCTCATGCCGCCGGTCATGGGCGCGGCAGCGTTCATCATGGCGGTGTTTGTCGGCATTCCGTATTCCGAACTCATCCTGTATGCGCTGGTGCCGGCGGTGCTGACGTACGCCGGGCTGCTCTACCTGGTGCACCTGGAAGCGGTCAAGCTCGGGCTGGAGGGGCTGCCGCGCGCCGAGCTGCCGCCATTCTGGCCGACTTTCCGGCGCGGCGTGCACTACCTGATTCCGGTCGCGTACCTGCTGTACGAGCTCATGTGGCTCAAGCACACGCCCGAGCGCAGCGCGCTGAACGCGACCTTCGTGCTCATGATCCTCATCCTCGTCCAGGAGCTGGTGCGTGCGGTGCGCCGGGGCGACGGCCCCGTCGCCGGCCTGTGGGAGGGTGTCAAGCTGACGTTCAGCGGCCTGGACGTGGGGGCGCGCAACATGACGACCATTGCCGTGGCCACGGCCGCGGCGGGCATCATCGTCGGCATGGTGACCATGACCAACCTGGGCTACGGGCTCACGCAGATCATCGAGGCGGTCTCAGGCGGGCACATCTGGATCGTGCTCATCATGGCCATGATCACCTCGCTCATCCTGGGCGTGGGGCTGCCGACCACGGCCAACTACATCGTCATGGCGGCGCTGGTGGTGCCGGTCATCGTCAACCTGTCCAACGCCGCCGGCATGGCGGTGCCGCTGGTTGCCATCCACATGTTCGTGTTCTACTTCGGCATCCTGGCCGACGACACGCCGCCGGTGGGGCTGGCCGCGTACGCGGCGTCGGCCATATCGCGCGCCGACCCCATTGCCACCGGCGTGCAGGGCTTCATCTACGACATGCGCACGGCCATCCTGCCGTACATGTTCTTCTTCAACCCGCAGCTGCTGCTCATAGGCGTGGAGAACTGGTGGCTGCAGTCCTGGGTCCTGTTCAGCGCGCTCGTGGGGATGCTGATGTTCGTCTCGGCAACGCAAGGCTATTTCACGGCCCGGTTGCTGTGGCACGAGCGCATCGTGCTGTTGGTGGCCTCGCTCATGATCATCAAGCCCGGGGGCACGACCGACCTCATCGGCTTTGCCCTGCTGGCGCTGGTCTACATTGCGCAGCGATGGCGCATCGGACGCCAGCCGCCGGCGCCGCCTGCGGCTCCCGCAACGGCCTGAAGCATGGGACCGGGCTGGCGGCTGCCCGGCCTGGACGCCCGCGAGCCCGCGCTTGCTGGAACGGGAACCGCCTGGCATGCTGGCTGCTGACTTGAAACGACGCCCAGCAACGCACAGGCGCATGACGGATGAAGAGGTTGAGCGAATTGCGTCCAGCGTTTGGCGTATCGTTCGCCCAATGCCCAATGCCCAACGCTTGACGCTTGACGCTTGACGCTTGACGCAAAACCTTCATCAGCCGACGATGCTTGCTCATCCGGTGCTGGCATGCAGCGGCCAGGGTCAGGCCCGGGTCAGAAAGACGGCCGGAATGCAGACGGGTCGACGGCCGGGTCCTGCTCGCGCATGAGGCTGGCCAGCAGGCTGGCGCTGCCGCAGGCCAGCGTGAAGCCCAGTGCGCCGTGGCCGGTGTTCATCCACAGGTTGCCAGCCGCCTGGGTACGGCCCACAAGCGGCAGGCCGCTGGCCGTTGCCGGGCGCGCGCCGACCCAGGCTTGCGCATGCGCCAGCTCCAGATGGGGCAGGAGTTCGTTGACCTGGCGCTTGAGCAATGCGATGCGTCCCGGATCCACGCGGTCGGAACGCACGCCTATGCCCACCATGGCCGCGACGCGCAGCGTGGTCCCCAGCCGCGCATAGACCGTGCGCCGTTCGTAGTCGGTCACGCTGATCGCAGGCGTGCGGTCCTGGCCCGGTGGCACGCTGAGGCTGTAGCCCACCAGTGGATACAGGCCGGCGTTCACGCCCAGCGGGGCCAGCAGCCGCTGGCTGCCGTTGCCGGCAGCCATCACGAAGTGGTCGGCGGCCAGCGGCTCGCCGTCGGTGGTCAGGATCTGCCGGATTCGACCGGCCTGCCGCTCCAGGCGTGCCACGCGCGTGTTCATGCGCAATGTGACGCTGCTGCTGCGCGCCAGTCGCTCGAACAGTCCCTGCGTGAACGCCAGGCAGTCACCCACCTCTTCGCCGGGCGTGTAGACGGCGCCGGCAATGGCGTTGCGCACGGGTGCCAGCGCCGGCTCGAGCTCGACGCATGCCCCTGCGTCGACGATCCGCTGCGTGACGTCTCCCGCGTCGCTGTCCAGGTGCTTGCGCGCCTTGTCCAGCCGTTTGCGGCTGCGGTAGACGATGAGCTTGCCGTTGCTGCGGTGGCTGAAATCAACGGGCTCCCGCGCCTGCAGCGTGGCCAGCGACTGCCGGCTCAGTTCGGCCAGCGCCAGCAGGGCATGCGTGGTCCGTGCCGCGGTTTTCGCGTTGCATGCCATCAGGAACTGCAGGCACCAGCGCCATTGCTGCACGTCCAGGCGCGGGCGAAATCGCAGCGGCGAACGGGGATTGAACAACCACCGGGGCAAATCCCGCAGCGCGTCGGGCTCGGCCAGCGGCGCAACGTAGCGGTAGCTCAGCTGGCCGCCGTTGGCATGGCTGGTGCCGGCCGCCGGCTCGGTTGCCGCGTCAACCAGCGTGACCTGCCAGCCATCCTGCGCCAGCTGCCGCGCGGTCGTGACGCCAATGACGCCCGTGCCCACGACGCATGCGTGCATCCGGTTTCGCTCCGTCAAGAGAGGTGGTGCCACGCGACGCGGCTACAGCACCTCAAGTATTTTCTCCAGCGGGCGGCCCAGGCGGGCGCCCTTGGCGGTGACGACGATGGGGCGGTTGATGAGCACGGGCGTGGCCGCCATGGCCGCTGCAATCTGTGCGTCGCTGAGCGCGGGGTCGTCCAGGCCCTGCTCGCTGTATTCGGCCTGCCGGGTGCGCAATAGCGCGCGCAGCGGTTCGCCAGTGTCCGCCGCGATCTGCCGCAGCTCGGCGGCGCTGGGCGGCGTTTTCAGGTACTGCACCACCTGCGGCTCGATGCCGCGCTCCTGCAGCAGCGCCAGCGCCTTGCGCGACGTGCTGCATGCCGGGTTGTGGTAAATGGTGACTTGGCTCATGACTGGGGATCAGTGGATGGGTAGAGCAGGAAAGGCTGGCGCGTCGCGCGCCAGGCCGCCTCATCGCTGGCGGCCAGCCGGTCCAGGTCGGAGGGGTCGGCCGCGGGGTCGTCCACCCACTCGCGCAGCAGCGGGCCGCCGTTGATGACGTCTATGGCCAGCCGGTCGTGTTCGTACTCGTAGGAGAAGTCGCGCCACAGCGGGTAGTGCGGCGCCTGACGGCGCAGCGCCTTGAGCGCCAGCGCCTGCAGGCGCCATGGCCTGAACGCGTGGTGATTGTAGTGCAGCGGGTCCTCGGTATGGACCTGCACGCCAGCGCACAGTTGCCCGGCGTGCTTGTGAAACGTGGGCTCGAACCAGCAGGGGCGCAGGCGGCAGCCCTGCAGCCAGTCGGGCGCCATCTGCCGCATGTCGGCAAGCAGTCGGGGGACGTTTATGTCCGGCGCGCCAAACAGCTCCAGCGGCCGCGTGGTGCCGCGGCCCTCCGACAGCGTCGTTCCTTCCAGCAGGACTGTTCCCGCGTACGCCCGCGCCATCCACAGGTTGGCCGCGTTGGGGCTGGGGTTGACCCAGGTCCGGTCCGGCGGCCAGCCAAATCCGGGCGCGGCATCCGGGTTCCAGCCCTGCATGGTGATGACCCGGTATTCCAGCGCCAGTCCCAGCGTCGCGATGAACCAGTGGCCCAGTTCGCCCAGCGTCATCCCGTGGCGCATGGGCAGTTCGCCCGCGCCGACAAAGCTTTCCCATCCGGGGCGCAGCGCCAGGCCTTCGACCGGCCGGCCTGCCGGGTTGGGCCTGTCCAGCACCCAAACGGCCTTGCCGTGTGCGGCCGCGGCTTCCAGCATGTAGCGCAGCGTGGTGACAAAGGTGTAGATGCGGCAGCCCAGGTCCTGCAGGTCGACCAGCAGCAGGTCAAAGGTGTCCAGCATCGCGGGCGTGGGGCGGCGTACGTCGCCGTACAGGCTGAAGACCGGGATGCCCAGCTTTGGGTCGGTGTAGTCGGCGGACTCCACCATGTTGTCCTGCTTGTCGCCGCGCAGGCCGTGTTGCGGTCCGAACGCGGCCGTGAGCCGGATCCCGGGCAGCGCGCTGATGGCGTCCAGCGCGTGCGTCAGTCCGCGCGTCAGCGATGCCGGGTGCGCCAGCAGCGCCACGCGCCGTCCGGCCAGGGCCTCGCGCAGCGGGCGTTCGTCCAGGAAGCGTTCCAATCCTGTTTTCATGGTCGTGGCGTGTCCGGGGGCGCGGGCGGCAGCGGGTACAGCCAGCCGGCGCGCGCATGGAAGTCCGGATCATCGCACGGGTGCGCCAGCGCCCAGTAGCAGCGCCTGCCATCGGCGTGTTCAATGACCGCGCTCAGGCCCAGCAACAGGCCGGATTGCCTGCGTGCCGTGGCGGGCAGCGGCAGATCGACGTGCATGCAGATTCCGGTGGCCGCCGTGCTGACGGAAATGACCGGCTGCAGCGCCTGGCTGCAATCGGCTGTGCGCCGGCGCCACGCCGAGAATGCAAAGACGGCCCAGTCGCCACTTGGGCTGAAATTGAATTCATGGTACGCCCCGCTGTTGCCGGCGCCCAGGAACGCCTCGAAACAGGTATGGCGCCACAATTCGGGCTCCGGCCCGGGGTGTTCGCTGCGTTTTGGCAACAGTATGCTGGCGCAGCCACCGCGCAGTTGGTACGTCAGTTGCAGCCGGTGGGCGTGGTCTCGTCGCAGGTGCACCTGCAGCGCCTGCACGCTGGCGCAGGGCGTGGCCGGGTGCCGCAGCAGCGCAAGCCACGGCGTGGCGGGGTCGGCGGGGAGGGCGGGCGTGGCGATCATGCTGGGTTTGGCTGCGGCCAGGCGGGATGTCTGGTTGGGCGGGGTGGTTCGGCCGCAGGCAGCTTGCCGACGTCAGCTTTGGAGATGGACCCGGACTTGCCTAAAATGGGTGGCAGTCTCAACCGGGATGGCGAAAGCGTTGTTTTGTCCATTGGCTGCTGCCAGTTTGGGAGGATACATGTCAAAAGCAAAAAACCTGTGCCGCGGGCTGTTGCTTGCAGCCGCCACGACCCTGCTTGCTGCGTGCACGTCGGTCAGCCTGGGGCCGAGCTACAGTCCGCCCCAGATCAAGGCGCCGGAACCGCTGTCGACCACGCCGGGCGAACCGGGGCAGCCGCTGGATCGGGACGGCATGGGCGCGCAGCCTTCGCCGGTCACCGGCGAGCGCATCACGCCGCTGGACCAGTTTGACCCATCCAACCCCGACGAATACCTGGTGACGCTGACCGCCCGGCTGTCGTCGTACAACGTGGTGCCGCCGGTGCCCAGCGGCGCGACCGGCCGCATAGACGCGCTGTACAACCGCAACTCGCGCCTGCTGCGCTGGAAGGCGTCGTGGTCCGATTTGTCCAGCCCCATCGTGAGCGTGCAGTTTTACGGGCCTGCCGGCGTTGGCGAGACCGGTCCCGTGACCATGATCTGGCCGGGCCCGTATGGATCCCGCTACGAAGGCCGGGCCACGCTGACCGCCGAGCAGGACGTGGCACTGGCCAGCGGCAAGTGGTACGTGGGCGTTTCCACGGCCACGTACCCGCACGGCGAGCTGCGCGGGCAGCTTGAAGCGGTGCGCTGACCATGTCCCGATTCCTGTTTGTGATCCTCCTGCAAGCGCTGCATTCCACGCGGCGGGCGGGCCGCGCCGGGCTGGCAGCGCGGTGGCCGCTGTTGCTCGCGGCGCTGGTCCTGGCCGGCTGCGCCGGCCTGCCCGGGCCGTTTGCCCCTGCGCCGCTGCCGGAGCAGGACCGTGGTGCCGCGCCGCCGCCCCGGGTGGGTGCCGAGCCTGAGAAGGCCGCGTTCCAGGCGATCCTGAGCGGCGCCGAAGCGGTGCCGCCCAACGACAGCAGGGCGCGCGGCCGCCTCGTGGCCGTGCTGGACCGCACGACCGGGGTGCTGCGCTGGAAGCTGCAGGTCGAGGGCCTGAGCGGCAGCGTGCGGCGGGCCGGTTTCCACAGCCCGGGCATGTCTGGAGAGGTCGCGCCGCAGGTGCTGTCGCTGGGGACGCTGGCGCAAGGACGCACCGAGGGCCGCGCCCGGTTGACGCCCCGGCAGCAGCGTGACCTGCTGCTTGGGCAATGGTACGTGAACCTGCCCACCGAGCGCTACCCGGACGGCGAATTGCGCGGGCAGTTGATCGAGCAGCGATGATGTGGAGAGAGCATGACTGAGTTGTTGACCGGCGTCGCACGCCCCGCGGAGGTGCTGGCGTTCTGGTTTGGCGCACAACCGCTGGACGAGGCGGCCATGCTGGGCGTGCAAAAGCAGTGGTTCCAGAAATCGGACGACTTTGACGGGCAGATCCGCCAGCGCTTTGGCGCCACGCTGGTGGCCGCGCTGGCGGGGAAGCTCGGCCGCTGGGCAGGCGACGCCGAAGGCCGGCTCGCGCACATCGTCGTGCTGGACCAGTTCACGCGCAACGCATTTCGCGGCCAGGCCGCGAGCTTTGCCGGCGATATGCAGGCCCTTGCGCTGGCGCTTCAGGGGCTGGAGCGCGGCGACGACCGGCACCTGCCGCCACTGGCGCGTCCGTTCCTGTACCTGCCGCTGGAGCACAGCGAAGACCTGGCGCTGCAGCAGCGCAGCGTGCGGCTTTTTGATGCCCTGCGCACGCAGGCCGAAGGCGAGGTGGCCAAGTCGCTGGCGGTCGCGGCAGATTACGCCCACAAGCACCTGGCCGTGATCGAGCAGTTTGGCCGCTTCCCGCATCGCAATGCCATCCTGGGACGTACCAGCACGCCGCAGGAACTGGACTACCTTGCGCAGCCGGGCGCGGGTTTTTGACGGGCACGGCGTGTCGGGGTTGCCCAAACAGGCTGCACGCAACTGGTTCGAGCGCGGCGGTGCCGATTACGCGCAGTTCCGGCCGCTGTACCCGCCGCAGCTGACGGCGTTCCTGTGCGGGCTGGCGCCAACGCGGCGGCTGGCGCTGGACGTGGGCTGCGGCAATGGACAGCTGACCGTGGCGCTGGCGCAGTGCTTTGACGCGGTGCTGGGCCTGGATCCCAGCGCCAGCCAGTTGGCCCATGCGCGCACGCACGAGCGCGTCCACTACGCAGCCGCACGCGCCGAGCAGCTGCCGCTGCAGGCTGGCACCGTGGACCTGGTGGTTGCGGCGCAGGCTGCGCACTGGTTTGACCTGACCCGCTTCTACGCGGAGGCGCGCCGCGTCGCGCGGCCCGGCGCGACGCTCGCGCTGGTCAGCTACGGGGTGCTGCAGCTGCCGGTGGACCTGGCGCCGTGCTTTCGCCACTTCTACGCTGAGCAGATACACGCGCACTGGCCGGCGCCGCGCCGGCTCGTCGAGGCCGGCTACCGTGATCTGCCGTTTCCCTTTGCCGAGCTGGGCGCACCCGAGCTGCAGATCCGGCACTGGTGGCGTGCCGATGAGTTTGTTGGCTACGTCTCCACCTGGTCCGCCGTGCGCCGCCTGGCCGAGGCGGGGCAGGCCGCGCTCTTTTCCCGCTTTGCCCAGGAGATCAGCGCGCTGTGGGGCCACCCCGAGCGGCTGCGGCCCGTGACCTGGCCGATCAGCCTGCGCGTGGGCAGACTCTGAACCGCTGGCCATGGCGTACTGGATAGACACGCATTGTCATCTGGATGCGGCCGCGTTCGAGCCGGATCGCGACGCCATGCGGGCGCGGGCCCGCGATGCCGGCGTTGAATTTTGCGTGATTCCAGCGGTGGCGCCGGACAATTTTGACGCCGTGTGCGCGCTGGCGCACCGCTGGCAGGATGCCTACGCCGTGGGCATACACCCCATGGCGGCGCCGCAGGTGGACCGCGACGCGCTGCAGCAGCTGGCCGGATTCCTGCAGGAGAACGCGGATGACCCGCGTCTGGTTGCCGTGGGCGAGATCGGACTGGATTATTTTGTTCCCGAGCTGAAGACCGGTGCGCTGCGCACGCGCCAGGATGAGCTGTACCTCGCGCAGCTCAAGCTTGCGCGCGACCATGGCCTGCCGGTGCTGCTGCACGTGCGCCGCTCGGTGGACGAGGTGCTCAAGGGCTTGCGCCAGATCCGGGGCCTGGCCGGAATTGCCCACGCGTTCAACGGCAGCCGCCAGCAGGCGGACATTTTCCTGGAAATGGGGTTCAAGCTGGGCTTTGGCGGCGCCGTCACCTTTGAGCGCGCCACGCGCCTGCGCACGCTGGCCGCCGAGCTGCCCGACAGCGCCATCGTGATGGAAACCGACGCACCGGACATTCCGCCGCACTGGCTGTACAGGACCGCGGCCGAGCGTGCCGCCGGCGCCGCGCAGGGGCGCAACGAACCCGCTGAGGTGCCGCGCATAGGCGCCGAGCTTGCAGCCCTGCGTGCGCTGGCGCCAGCGCCCTGGGCGCAGCGCACCACGGCCAACGCGCTGGCCGCCCTGCCGCGGCTTGCTGCGCTGGCCCGTGCCCAGGCGTGACGGCGGCTAGGGCGTCGTGGGGAAGGTGCCCGGGTACAAAATGTCCTGGTCCACGCCCTCTATCTTCGTGTGGCCGCAAAACGCCATCGACAAGTCCAGCTCCTTGTGGATGATCTGCAGTGCCTTGGTCACGCCCGCCTCGCCGGCGGCGCCCAGCCCGTACAGGAACGCGCGGCCGATGTAGGTGCCGCGCGCGCCCAGCGCCCAGGCGCGCAGCACGTCCTGGCCGCTGCGGATGCCGGAGTCAAAGTGCACCTCGATGTCGCTGCCGACAGCGTCGACGATGGCAGGCAGCGCCGTGATCGCCGACGGCGCACCGTCCAGCTGGCGGCCACCGTGGTTGCTGACGATGAGCGCGTCGGCGCCGCATTCAACCGCCAGCCGCGCGTCCTCGGGCTCCATGATGCCCTTGAGGATGACCTTGCCGCCCCAGCGTTCCTTGATCCGGGCCACGGCGTCCCAGTTGAGCGTGGGATCAAACTGCTTTTCCGTCCACGCGCCCAGGTCGCTGGCGTCCTTCACGCCCTTGACGTGGCCGACGATGTTGCCAAACTGGCGCCGCTTGGTGTGCGTCATACCATTGATCCAGCGCAGCTTGGTCGCCAGGTCGAGCAGGTTGAGCAGCGTGGGCCTGGGCGGCGCGGACAGGCCGTTCTTGATGTCGCGGTGGCGCTGGCCCAGGATCTGCAGGTCCAGCGTGATGACCAGCGCGGTGCAGCCGGCGTCGCGGGCGCGGGCTATGAGCCGCTCCAGGTAGTCCTGGTCGCGCATCACGTAGAGCTGGAACCAGAACCCCGGGCCCGCTTCCTGGGCCACGTCCTCTATGGAGCAGATGCTCATGGTCGAGAGCACGAACGGCACGCCAAAGCGGCGGGCGGCCCGGGCGGCCAGGATCTCGCCGTCGGCATGCTGCATGCCCGTGAGGCCGGTGGGCGCCAGCGCCACCGGCATGGCCACGTCCTGGCCTGTCATCCGCGTTGCCGTGCTGCGGCCTTCCATGTTGCGCGCCACGCGCTGCCGGAACAGGATCTTTTGCAGGTCGGCGGTGTTGGCGCGGTAGGTCTGCTCGGTCCAGCTGCCGGTGTCGGCGTAGTCGTAGAACATGCGTGGCACGCGCCGCCTGGCGAGCACGCGCAGGTCTTCGATGCAGGTGATTTTGCTCAGGTTGGTCATCGGCAGCCCCTTGTCTGGCTCGCCATCTTAGCGCGCGGGGCCTCGCCTGCTGACAACCGGGACACCCGGCGCGCCAAGCGGGTGCGCCGGGAGCAGGAACGCAACAGCGGCGGACAGCAACGACGCCGTCCGGCGACCGCGCTGTTTTGAGATCACAATGCTTGCCGTGATGTCCAGATCGAGGCGCCGCGGGCGACAGCAGGGCGATTTGCGTGCCATGGCCGTGCACGCGGTCACGGTCTACGCCGGCCAGATTGCCATCATGGGATTTGGCGTCACCGACACCATTGTTGCTGGCCGTCATTCGGAGCTGTCGCTGGCGGCGCTGTCGATTGCATCGGCGGTGTTCATCACGGTGTTCGTGTCGCTCATGGGGCTGCTGACCGCGCTGCTGCCGATCTGGGCCGAGATGCACGGCGCGCGCCGGGCGCAGGACATCGGGCCGTCGGTCCGGCAGGCGCTCTACGTCTGCGTTCTTGCCAGCGTTGTGGGCATGGCCGCGCTGTTCAGCCCGGCGCCGATATTCCGCTGGACCGAGATCCCGTCCGAGCTGCAACCCGTGGTTGCCAGCTACCTGGCCGTGATTGGTTGGAGCCTGCCGGCTGCGCTGCTGTTTCGGGTCTACAGCACGCTCAACCAGGCGCTGGGCAAGCCGCAGCTGGTCTCCTGGCTGCAGGTGGCCGCGCTGGGCGTCAAGCTGCCCTTGTCCATCGTGCTGACTTTTGGCTGGATGGGGCTGCCGGAGCTGGGCGTGGTGGGCTGTGCCTGGGCCACGTTCATCGTCAATTTCTTCCTGCTGGCGCTGGCATGGGTGCTGCTGCGCACGCAGCGCCTGTACCTGCCGCTGCAGCTGTGGCGCTGGCCCGAGCGGCCCGAGCGGCGCGTGCTCGCTGAATTTGCCCGCCTGGGCGTTCCGGCAGCACTGACCATCCTGGTCGAGATCACCTCGTTCACGCTGATGGCGCTGTTCATTGCAAGGCTGGGCACGACGTCGGCGGCAGCGCACCAGATTGCCGCCAACGTCACGGCGGTGCTGTACATGACGCCGCTGTCGCTGGCGGTGGCTGCCAGCGCCCGCGTGGGCTACTGGCGTGGCGCCGGCGACGAGGCGCGGGCGCGTGCCGTGGCGCTGCAGGCGTTCCGCGTGTCGCTGGGGCTGAGCCTGCTGCTGGCCGGCTTGCTGCTGGTCTTGCGCCGCCACATCGTCGGCGTCTACACCACCGACGTGGGCGTGGCGCTGGTGGCGGCACACCTGCTGGCGTGGATCGCGCTGTTTCACGTGGCCGATTCGGTGCAGACCGTGGCCATCTTCGTCCTGCGCTGCTACCGCGTCACGCTGGTTCCCATGCTGGTCTACTGCCTGCTGCTGTGGGGCGTCGGCCTGGCGGGCGGCTACGTGCTGGCGTACCGCGGACTGGGGCGCTGGGCCGCGCAGCATTCGCCCACCGCGTTCTGGCAGGCGGCGACGGTGGGGCTGGCGCTCACGGCGGTGGCCGTGCACCTGCTGCTGCGCTGGACCAGCGCCAGGGTGGCGCGCCGCGCGACTGGGGCGGCGCTGGCGCGGCTGCGCTGACTGGGTTCAGCGCAGTGAAAAGACGGTCTGGCCGTTGATGCTCAGGCGCCCGTCACCATACTCGCCATGCAGCGTGTAGTCTGAGCCGTCCTTGCGCAGCAGGCCCTGGGCAACCAGCGCGTCCAGCTGCTCCTGCAATGCCTCCGCTGAAGGGCCACCGGTTTCCTGTACTTGCCGGGCAATGGCAGGCAGCCAGGACTCGGGCAGTTGCAACTGCGCCTGCCCGCTGAGGCGCGACAGCAGCTCCAGCTGAAAAGGCAGCGCCAGGCGCGATCCGCCCGGCGCGCTGGTCTTGGGCGCCAGCGCCACGCGCCATTGCAGGTGGCCGGAGGCACCGTCCAGGATGGCGCTGATCCGTTCGGAGTAGGCAGGACCCGCGTCGGTCAGCTGGCGCATGACGGATTCCAGCGCCTGCTCGTCCAGTGCTTCTTGTGGACTACCGGAAAAGAGGGCTGCCAGCAGCAGCGGCTGCAATTCGCGCAGCGCCTGCTGGTCCAGCCGCTCCAGGGTTTGCTCGGCCTCGAGCTTGTCCAGGCTGATCGCGCCCAGCTGGCCTTCGGCGCCCAGGTTCTGCCGCAGTTCAATGAAGTCGCCGCTGGCGCTGCGGTCCAGGTCGTATTCGATGTTGCTCAGGCTGAACGCTGGCGTGCTGCTGTCTGCCGGGCCGGCCGAGGTTTCGGTCAGCAGGAAGCTGCCCACCGTGGCGCTGACGTGTGCCGGGGTCAGCAGCCAGGCGTCTGCGTCCAGGTTGACGTGATATCGGGAGGACCAGTCGGTCAGCGTCAGCGCCGCCTGCCGGTCCGCCTGCGCCACGTCGGCGTGCAGCCCCGCCCACCGGGTTGTCCCGTTGACCTCGCGGTAGCTGCTGTCGCCGCGGACACGGGTCTGCGCCGGCTCCCAGGTGACGGCCAGGGTGCCATCGTCTCCGTCCAGCTGCAGCATGGCGGTGCCACCCGGCATGTTCACGTCGCTGCGCCAGGTGCCACGCAGTTCCTGCACCGTGGTTGCCGTGAGCGGCCCGCCCAGCTTGACGTTCTGGACCAGCTCGCGCGGCAGCCCCTCGATGTGCTCGACGCGCGTGTGGTCCACCGCGGCAACCAGCTTGCCGGACGCCACGGGGCCGTGCCGGATGTCGCTGTGCAGCCGCACCCGCACGGGCGCCTGCCCGCCTGCGCCGCTGGGGTCGGCCATGGGGATTGAGATGACCCAGTCCTGCGACGAAGAGAAGAGGCCGCGGCGGTACGTGCGTTGCCACGTCAGCTTGCCGGCCAGCAGTTGGCTGGTCCGCTCGAGCCGGGCCGTGTATTGCGCTTCGACCTGCCCCCCGAGCCACCAGCTCGTTGCCGCGTACGCGCCCGTGGCGACGACAACGGCGGCAAGCAGCTTGTGTGACGTCTTCATGGCCGCGGATTGTACGGGGGTGGCGCGCTGCTCAGTTGCGCGTCAGTTGCCGCAGCGTGACGAATTCCTCGGCGCTGGTCGGGTGTATGGGCACGGTCTGGTCAAACTGCGCCTTGGTCGCGCCGCACTGGATCGCCACGGCAAAGCCCTGCACGATCTCGGCCGCGTCAGCGCCGACCATGTGCAGCCCCACGACCCGATCGCTGGCGGCGTCCACCACCAGCTTGACCAGCGTGCGTTCGCTGCTGCCCGACAGCGTGTGCTGCAGCGGCCGGAAGTCGCTGCGAAAGACGCGGATCGCATCGAAGCGCGCGCGCGCCTGGCTCTCGCTGAGGCCCACCGTGGCCACCGGTGGGTGGGTGAACACCGCGGTGGCGATGTTTTCATACGAGATGGTGCGCGCGGCGCGACCGGGCTCGGGACCCAGCAGGTGGTCTACCAGCACCATGGCTTCGGTCAGCGCCACCGGCGTCAGCTCGCGGCGGCCCACCACGTCGCCCAGCGCGTAGACGCTGGGAACCTGCGTGGCGAAGTTCTCGTCCACGTTGATGGTGCCGCGCGGCGACAGCTGCACGCCCAGCTCATCCAGCCCCAGTCCGGTGGTGTTGGCACAGCGACCGGTGGCGTACAGGACCACGTCGGCGTCCAGCGTGTTGCCGTCAGACAGGTGCACGCGGCGCGCGTCGCCCCGCGCCTGCACGCGCGTCACCTCGGCCTGCGTGCGGATGTCCACGCCGTGCTTGCGCATCTCCTGCGCCACAAAATCCCGCACCTCGTCGTCAAACCCGCGCAGGATCTGCTCGCCGCGGTACAGCTGCGTGACGTCTGCGCCCATGCCCTGGAAGATGCTGGCGAATTCGCTGGCGATGTAGCCGCCGCCCACGACGACCAGGCGGCGCGGGAACACCGGCAGGTCAAACACGTCGTCGGAGGTCACCACCAGCTCGCTGCCGTCAAAAGCCGGAACCCACGGGCGTCCCCCCGTGCAAACCAGGATGTTGTCCGCGGTGTAGCGTCGGGGCGCGCCGTGGCCGGCCGTCACTTCGACGGTGTGCGCGTCAACGATGCGGCCGGTGCCCTGCAGCCGCCGGACCTGCGCGCCCACCATGAGCCGCTCGTAGATGTCGTTGAGGTTGCGGATGGCCTCGGCCCGGCGCACCTTCAGCAGGTCCCAGTCCAGCGTCGGCGTGCCAGGAAGCTGCCAGCCGTAGCCCACAGACTCGGCAAATCCCGCGTTGTACCCGGCCGCGTAGCTGTACATCTTCTTCGGGATGCAGCCCACGTTGACGCAGGTGCCGCCCATGAGGTTGTTCTCGGCCAGCGCCACCCGCGCGCCGCGCGCACCGGCAAAGCGCGCCGCACGCACGCCGCCGGAGCCGCCCCCTATGACAAAGAGGTCGTAGTCAAATGTGCTCATGCGCTGGTATTGTGGGGGATGGCGGGAATGCGCGCCGCGCAGGGCCGCTCTCGTTGCCGGCCGGCAGGGGCGCGGTGGCGCTGTGGGCGGACCCGGGCTCCTTGCCGGCGTCGCTGGCCCGGCGCATCCGCCAGGCAGATGCGTGGCGGCAGCGCCGCGCCATCTTGGCCTGCGCATCATTCCATGTGTGGCAGGCTGCTTTCGCGCGTCGGGCTGTCGACGCGTCCGCGCCACGGGACGATTCCATCGCGATCACTGCGTGCTGTCCTTGCGGTCCGGGTTGGTGATGAACCCGATCTTGTTGATTCCGGCGCGCTGCGCGGCGGCCATGGCCCAAGCCACGTGTTCGTAAGGCACGCGGCGATCAGCGCGTATGTGCAGCTGCGCCGGCTCTTCCTGCGCGCCCGCCTGCTTCAGGCGCTGCTGCAGCTGCTCCTGGGCCAGCAGCTCCTGGCCCAGCCAGTAGCTGCCATCGGCGCGAACGCTCAGCCGCAGCGTCTGCGGCTGCACCTGCTCGGGCACGTTGCTGGCCTGCGGCAGCTGGACATTCACCGAATGATGAATCACCGGCACCGTGATGATGAACACGATCAGCAGCACCAGCATCACGTCGATGAACGGAATCATGTTGATCTCGTTCATCTCCTCTTGTTCTGCTTCCTGGGCAAACGGCGAGACTGCGTGCATGGCCATGATCAGCCCTGCTTGAGTGCGACCACGTTGTCCTGCTCCGACTGTGTGCTCACGCGCGAGCCGGTCAGGTAGAACGTGAGCAGGTCGGCGGCAAAGCGGTTGAGCCGCAGCAGCGCGTTCTTGTTGCTGCGCACCAGCGCGTTGTACCCCAGCACCGCCGGGATGGCCGCTGCCAGCCCCATGGCGGTCATGATCAGCGCCTCGCCTATGGGCCCGGCTACCTGGTCTATGCTGGCCTGCCCGGCGCTGCTGATTCCCATGAGCGCGTGGTAGATGCCCCAGACCGTGCCAAACAGCCCGACGAAGGGCGCGGTGGAGCCCACCGAGGCCAGCAGCGTCAGCCCGCTTTGCAGTCGCGCACGCGTGTCGTCCAGGCTGCCCTGCAGCGCGCGGGCGATCCAGTCGCTGGCGTCCAGCTTGTTGTGCAGTTGCGTCTGGTTGGCGCGGTGGTGCGCCGCTGCTTCCCGACCCTGCAGCGCCAGCTCGCGATACGGGTTGGCCGCGCGCGGGCGCAGCCGGGCCAGCCCCTGCGCCAGGTCCGGCGCGTGCCAGAAGCTCTCGACCTTGCGTGCCTGGCGCCGCGTGCGCAGCGCGTCCAGCGCCCGCATCAGGATCACCACCCAGCTCAGTACCGACATCAGCGCCAGGATCGCAAACACCGTGCGCGTGACCGTGTCCCCCTGCAGCCAGACCTGCGCCAGCCCGAAATCGCTGCGCAGCGCCGGGCCCAGCGGCTCCAGTCCCTGTATAGCCTCTTCCATTGTCTGTCCTTACTCCAGTAGGAAATTGATGGGAACGTCAAACCACATGGCCTCGGGAACGCCGGCGCGCGTGCCCGGCTTGTAACGCCAGCGGTCTCGCACGGTCTTGAGGGCAACCTGGTCCAGCCGGGCGTATCCGCTGGACTGCCGCACGCTGGCTTGCTGCGCGCGGCCATCGGTGCCTATGAGCACGCGCAGCACCACGCGCCCGGACTCGCCCATGCGCCGGCTCATGGCCGGGTAGGGCGGGGGCGGATTGTTCAGGTACGCGGCCGTAGATGATGGCAACTGCACTGGCTGGGGCGCGGCTTCGGGCGCCTGTGCCGGTGTCGGCTTGGGCGCGGGCTCCGGGGCAGGCACCGGTTTGGGAGCCGGAGCGGGCTTGGGTCGGGGCTGCGGCTTGGATGCTGGTGCCGGCGTGGGTTTGGGCTTGGGCTGCGCAACCGGGATGGGTGGCGTGGGTCGCGGCTCGGGTTTGGACTCCGGCTTTGGTTCGGGGGTGGGTTCCGGTTCAGGCACAGGCTCTGGTTCGGGTTCGGGTTCGGGTTCTGGCTCTGGTTCCGGTTTCGGTTCCGGTTTCGGTTCCGGCTCGGGCTCGGGCTCCACTACCGGCTCAGGCTCCGGGTCGGGCTCCACCACCGGTTCCGGTTCTGGCTCAGGCTCGACGACGGGCTCGGGCTCAGGCTCCGGGTCGGGTTCCGTTTCCTGCGGCTCCGCCTCGTCCTCTGGCGGTCCTTCCGCCTCCGTGAGCAGCTCGGCCACGATCTGCGCCGGCGCACCCAGCTCGGGCAGCTCCGCCAGGGTGGCCCCGTTTTGCAGTGCCCACAGCGCAGCGGTGTGCAGCAGCAGCACGGCGCCGACAACGGCGCCGTTCCTGCCGGTGCGCAGCAGTTTGTCGCGGGCGCGGGGCGTCATCGCGAACCTGCCACCAGCGCCAGCGCGGCCGCGCCCGGTCCGGCCCGCTCGACCGTGCAGCGCCATGCCCGCGCACGGGCGCTGCAGGCAGGCGGGTCGGTTGGCAGGGGCAGGACAGTCATGCGGTCAAGGAGCGGCAGGTCGCCGCGGTGCGCCGGGTAGGGGCAATGAGGACACAAATGAGAATGAGTCGTACTATAAGCATTGCGTACGGAGCGCGCAAGACCCTGCGCCCGCGCTGCACCGCAAGGCAGGAGGGCCGGCAGAGTGACATTGCGAGGCAGCTGCAGCCAGCCGGTTGGCGTGCGCCCGTGCGCGGCATCCGGTAACGATGCGCGGGTCCAGGCCATCCAATCCATGGATGGGCTGGCTGTGGGGCCGCGCGTGACGCGGCGCACCCCGCGCAGCGTGCCGGCCCGCGACACCATCGGTTGCCGGAGCACGGATGAGCACAAACGAGACAACAGCGCTGGTACTCAGCGGCGGCGGCAGCCTGGGGGCGGTCCAGGTGGGGATGCTGCAGGCGTTGAGCCACGCCGGCCTGCCGGTGGATTTCATCGTCGGCGCGTCGGTGGGCGCGCTCAATGGGGCGTTCTACGCGCAGGACCCCAGCGCGGAAGGCGCCGATGCGCTGGCCCGGCTGTGGTGTCGCCTGCAGCGCCGCGACGTGTTTCCGCTGACGCTGCTGGCCGGGTTCCGGGCGCTGCTGTTTGGTCGCGACCACCTGGTCGAGGCCACCGCGTTGCAGGGCGTGATCGGCCGCTCGCTGCGCGTGTGCGAGTTTGCGCAGTTGGCGGTTCCGCTGCACATCGTCACCACCGACGTGCTTGGCGGCCAGGAGGTGCTGCTGTCGTCCGGCCGCCTGGACGCCGCGCTGCTCGCCACCACGGCGATCCCGGTTGTTTTTCCGGCGGTGGCATAGGCGGGCACCTGCTTGTGGACGGCGGCGTCTCCAGCAACACGCCCATCGCCAGCGCGGTGGCGCTGGGCGCCACCCGCATTGTTGTCCTGCCCACGGGAATGAGCTGCGCGCTTGAGGCGCCGCCGCGCAACATGGCGGCGCTGGCGCTGCACGTGCTCAGCCTGCTCAGCATGCGCCAGCTGGATCGCGATGTGCGCATCTACGGCGCGCAGGCGCGGATCACCATCGTGCCGCCGCTGTGCCCGCTGGCCATTTCCGCGCTGGACTTTTCGCAGACCAAGGCGCTGATTGCGCGCACCGCGCGCCAGACCGGAAACTGGATAGCCCGCGGCGGCCTGGAGCGCACCGGGCCGCTGCACGTGCCGCTGGCGCATCACGACCACCGCTAGGAGTCTGTCGGGCTTTGGCGATCGTAGCGAGCCGAGTGGGAAAGCGAGGACAGTTTTGTTTGATTTTGAGGCGCATAGCCCAGCTATGCAACGAAAAAGCGGGCAAAAATGGACCGCTTCTCCCACCGGCGCAGTAGATTGGACCAAAGTCCGACAGGCTCCTAGGCGCTGCAGGAGATATTTGGGCCGCGCCGCAAGGCAGGGCCGCGCATCCCGCGTGACTGCACGGTGGCTCGTGACGCTGCCGCCCGAAGGCCCGCCCGCGCGTGGCGCAAACGCCACGGGATTGCGCCATTCCTGTGCGCCTGCTTGCGGCAGCGGCGCGCCGCTCGTGCTAGTCTTTGCGTCCGGCGCGCTGGCGGCCACCGCGGCTTCGGAACCGCGGTGGTCGGCGCCTGGGCATCCGGGTCAACAAGACGGAGAAAGCTGGTGCGGACATGGAAAAAGGTGGTTCTGGCCGTGCTGGCGGCGCTGGTCGCGGCCGGCGTCGGCGGCTGGTTCAGCCTGGACAAGGAAACGCGCGGCCTGCTCAAGACCTTCCCGACCAACCGCGACCTGCTGTTCTGGAGCGTGCCGCAGCGCGACGCGGCGTTTCGTGCGCTGGACCGCATCCCGCTGCTGGCCCGCGCGCACGTGGTGCAGCCCAGCACGCACGCGCGCCCGCTGCCGCCCGGGTCGCCGCTGCCGCTGGCGCTGGACGTGGACGCCTTCATGGCCGGCCAGCGCAGCGCGGCGCTGCTTGTGCTGCAGGGCGGGCGGCTGCGGCTGGAGCGCTACGGCCTGGGTTTTGACGCCGACGGGCGCTGGACCAGCTTTTCGGTCGCCAAGGGGCTGACCTCGACGCTGGTGGGGGCGGCGCTGCGCGACGGCTACATCCAGAGCATGGACGACCCGGTCGGCAAGTACATTCCGGAAATGAAGGGGTCGGCTTACGAAGATGTGACCGTGCGCCAGCTGCTGACCATGACGTCCGGCGTGGCCTGGAACGAGGACTACGACGACCCGGGCTCGGACGTGGCGCGCTTTGACAAACACAAGCCCGAGCCGGGGGTGGACGCGCTGGTCGATTACATGCGCGGGCTGCCGCGCGCGGCGCCGCCGGGAACGCGCTGGCACTACAACACGGGCGAGACCAACCTGGTCGGGATCGTGGTCATCCGGGCCACCGGCAAATCGCTGGCGCAGTACCTGCAGGAAAAGATCTGGCAGCCGGCGGGAATGGCACACGAGGCCACCTGGATCCTCGACAAGTCCGGCCACGAGATCAGCGGCTGCTGCGTGCAGGCCGCGCCGCGCGACATCGCGCGCTTTGGCCAGTTCATCCTGGAAGGCGCGCGGGCGGGCGGCCAGAGCATCGTCCCCGACGGCTGGCTGGAGCAGGCCACGCACAAGCAGGCCGACATCGGCGAGCCGGGCAAGGGCTACGGCTACCAGTGGTCCACGCAGGACGACGGCAGCTTCACCGTGCGCGGCGCCTTTGGCCAGGGCCTGTTCATCGACCCCGCGCGCGAGCTGGTCATCGTGACCAACGCCAACTGGGCGGGCGGCGCGCTGGACCCGACCGCCATGGCCGCGCGCGAAGCGTTTTACGATGCCGTGCGCCGGGCCGTGGACGATGAAGCGGAGATAATGAACGGCGGCTGACGCCAGGGCGCGCCCATTTAGGGGCACCCCCTCGCGCAGCAACCCAGACTGCTGCACAAGTACCATCCAGGGGAGAAGTTTCTTGAGACGCTGGAAAAAAATCGTACTGATCCTGCTGGCCGCTCTGCTTGCGCTGGGCGTTGGCGGCTGGTTCAGCCTGGACAAGGAAACGCGGGGCCTGCTCAAGACCTTCCCGACCAACCGCGACCTGCTGTTCTGGAGTGAGTCGCAACGCGACGCCGCATTCCGCGCCATGGACCGCATTCCACTGCTGGCCAAATGGCACACGGCCGAGCCGGCAACCACGCCCACGCCGCTTGCCGTCGGCGCGCCGCTTCAGCTCGACATGGACGTGGATGCCTACATGCAGACGCAGCGCCGCAGTGCCTTGCTCATCGTGCAGGACGGCAAGCTGCGGCTGGAGCGCTATGGGCTGGGCTTTGACGGCAGTGGTCGCTGGACCAGCTTTTCCGTGGCCAAGTCGTTTACGTCCACGCTGGTGGGCGCGGCGCTCAGGGATGGCGCCATCAGGAGCATGGATGACAAGATCAGCGACTACATCGTCGACATGAAAGGCTCGGCCTATGACGATGTCAGCGTGCGCCAGTTGCTGACCATGACGTCCGGCGTGGCCTGGAACGAGGACTACGACGATCCGGATTCCGACGTTGCCCGATTCAACAACTACAAGCCGGAACCGGGCATGGACGCGCTGGTGGATTACATGCGCAAGCTGCCGCGCGCCGCCCCGGCAGGCACGCGCTGGCACTACAGCACGGGGGAGACCAACCTCATCGGCATCCTCGTGATCGCGGCCACCGGCAAGCCGTTGGCGCAGTACCTGCAGGAGAAGATCTGGCAGCCGGTGGGGATGGAGCAGCAGGCCACCTGGCTGCTCAACAAGACCGGCCATGAAATCAGCGGCTGCTGCCTGCAGGCGTCGCCGCGCGACTACGCGCGCTTTGGCCAGTTCATCCTGGACGGCGCGCAGGTGGACGGGCAAAGCATTGTCCCCGAAGGCTGGCTGGAGCAGGCCACGCACAAGCAGGCCGACATCGGCGTGCCCGGGCAGGGCTACGGCTACCAGTGGTGGACCTACGACGACGGCAGCTTTGCCGCGCGCGGCATCTTTGGCCAGGGCATCCTCATCGACCCGCAGCGCGCGCTGGTTGTCGTCTCCACCGGCGACTGGCCCACGGCCAGCGGTGCCGAATACAAGGCCAGGCGCGAGGCGTTCTACAAGGCGGTACAGCAGGCGGTGGACCAGGAGCGTTGACCCTGTTGATGCTGCTGCAGCCACTGCGCAGCAGCGGGTCGTGGTCGCGTGCTGGCGGGGATTTGTCCCGTCATTTGCCACCCGGGTCACGGCGGCCGCAACCCAGAGCCGTCGCAACGTCGTCCATCTGCTCGTGCAGCGCGGCCTGCAGGTCGGCCTTCATGCCGTCGCGCGTGAGGTGCTCTTCAACCCGCAGCGCCGTCCAGTCCATGCCCACGCTGACCAGCGCGCCCACGGCGGCTCCAGCCAGCGCGCCGGCGGCGGTTCCGGCACCGGGCAACACCGAGCCCAGGGTTGCGCCGGCTGCCATCGCGGCCGACTTGGCCAGGCCCTGCTTGGCTGCGGCCTTGGCCAATACCTTGGCAGCCGCCTTCATGCCGGCCTTGCCCATGGCCTTGGCGGCCACCGCGCCGGCAAAGGCGCCGGCGCCCAGGCCGGCGAGCGTGCTGGTTGCCAGGCGCTGGCGTGCGCTGCCCAGCATGTGCAGCTCGGGCAAATCGGCCGCTTCCGCTTGTACCAGGCAATGTCCCGCGTCCAGCATCAGATGATGCGCCTGCAGGGTCTGCGCGACGCGCTGCTGGCTTGCGGCCAGTCGCGTGGCGATGCCGGTTTCCTGTTCCTGCACGGCTTGCAGCCAGGGCGACAGGCCGGGCGTGGCCTGCAGCGTCTGCTGCAGGTGTTGCTGCAAGAACGCCTCGCTGCTGCCGGACAGCAGGTGGAAGATGCGACCCCATTCGGCGCCGACGCTGAAGTACCAGTCAAGATAGCGCTCAAGCGCCGCGTCCAGCGCCTGTGTCATGTCGCCCATTCGCGCGCAAAAGTGCGCCGGGGCCTGTGCCTGGCCCAGCGCCTGCAGCGCGATCTGGCGCAACGCCTGCGTCGTGCCCACCGTGTAGTACTCGCCAGCGATGCGCTCGCACTGCGGCAACCGTTGCAGTGCCAGCGGCGAGCGGTGCTGCTGCGCCAGCAGCTCCAGTGCGGTGGTGGCCGACAGCAGGATGGCCAGCCCCAATACCGCCAGAAACGCGATCAGCGCGGCGCTGGCCGACTGGCGTTCCGTGGGTTTCAGCCGTGCGGCCCGGCGCAGCGGCAGGCGCAATCCGGACGCGCCCTGGAGCATCAGGCCCAGCGCCAGCAGCATGACGCCCGGGCCGCTCAGCGCCAGCAAAACGATGCGCAGCGTGGGTGCTTGCGGCAGGTCGCGGATGGCGCCGCCGGTGACCTGCAGCGCCAGCAATCCGTCCAGGCCCCAGCGCACCAGCCCCGATGGCGCTGCAGCGATCTTGGCAATGGCCTGGTCGAGCATGTCGGGCGTCATGGCCGGGTGCGCCAGCCGGGCGTCCAGCGCACCATGCAGCATCAGGGCCAGCCATGACAGGCCCAGCAGGATGGTGAACAGCCAGCGGCTGGCCCGCTGCGCCGCAGCCCAGGCAAAGGCAGGCTGGGCAAATTGCGGCGCCAGCAGGCGGTTCATGCCATGCAGCAACGCCAGGTACAAGCCGGGAGCCAGCGCCAGCAGGAACCATTCAGCCGGCGCCAGGAAATAAGCCTGCCAGAGCGCAGCAGCAACAAGCGGCAGGGCCATGCCTGCTGCCTTGATCGCCGGCCACAGACCGCCCGAGAACCAGCGCCGCAGCCAGCCCTGTGCGGCAAACTGCAAGTGGCGCACGCGCTTGCGAATCATGGCGGCCAGCCACAGGCCCCAGGCGGGCAGCGCAGCCAATACCAGAACGGTCGCGATCCAGAGCCACGGCGGCCACTGTGCAAGACGGCTGGCGGCGAGCCACAGCAGCGCCAGCCAGCTCCAGGCGAGCGCAAGCGTGCGAATGGCGGTCAGCGGGCCAGCGGGCAGCCGTCTCATGTTGCCGTGGATGTCTCGGTGGGTTCAGGGCGTTCCAGCGTACCCCAAGTGCCTGCCATCCGCCGCTGCGAGCAGCCGCCATGCCATGGCGGCTGGCGGCTCAATTCCGTGCCACGTTCTGCGCCGCGCGGCCGCTGCGCACCTGTATGCGCCGTGTATCCAGTACGCGGCCGCCTGCGCTGCGCAGCTCCAGCGTGTGCCGCCCCGGCATCGGCAACCAGGCCAGGCGTGCGCCCGCGCCCAGCAGGTTCCCGTCCAGCCACCATTGCAGGCCGCTGGCGCCGGCCGGGCCGTTGCGGGTGGCCAGCACCAGCCGCTGGTTGTCCGGCGGGATGTCCGGGTCCAGCGCGATGATGGTGCCGTCTTCCGGCGTCTCGATGCGAGCCAGTGGCTGGCCGGGTTGCGTGGAACCGGTGTCCAGCGCAAACAGCGCCTGCTCGGTGCCGGGCAGGAACCATTCGTTGCGTGGTGCTTCAAGTTGGCCGCCAAACGCGACGCTGGCTTGCACGAGGCCGGCCGGCGGCAGCGGCGCCTGCGAGGGCAGGCCGCGGTGCAGATGCTGCATCAGCGCGGCCCATATCGGCGCTGCGCCGCTGATGCCGCTCACGTCCCACATGGGCGCACCGCTGGCGTTGCCCACCCAGACGCCCACCGTGTAGCGCTCAGACCAACCGACCACCCAGTTGTCGCGCATGTCCTTGCTGGTACCGGTCTTGACCGCGGTCCAGAACGGCGTGGTGAGGATGGAGTCGGTGCCGTAGGTCTTGGTGCGTGCGTTGGCGTCGCTGAGAATGTCGGCAATGATGTACGCGGTGCCGGCATCGAGCACGCGCTGGCCGGGCGGCTTGCCCACGGCGCCGTAGACGCCACCGTTGGCCAGCGCCCGGTACGCGTTGGTGAGCGCCAGCAGCGTCACCTCGCCGCTGCCCAGCGCCAGGCTGTAGCCGTAGTAGTCGCCGCTTTCGGGCAGGTCCATGCCAAAGCGCGCCAGCTGGCGCTGGAAGGCCTGTGGCGACACCATGACGATGGTGCGCACCGCCGGCACGTTGAGCGACGACGCCAGCGCCGTTCGCACCGAGATCCAGCCCTTGAAGTCGTGGTCGTAGTTCTGCGGGATGTACAGGCCGCCGGCGGTCTGCAGCTGTGCCGGCGAGTCGTGCAGCAGCGAGGCCGCGGTCAGGCGCCGCTCGGCAATGGCCTGGGCATACAAAAAGGGCTTGAGCGTGCTGCCCGGCTGGCGCAGCGCCGTGACGCCGTCGACCTGCGCCGCGCTGCTGAGCGTGCCGCTGGAGCCCACCCAGGCCAGCACGTCGCCGCTGGCGTTGTCGAGCACGACGACGGCGCCGTCCTGCACGTGCTGGCCGGCAAGCTCGCGCAGTTGCTGGCGCAGGGTCTGCGTGGCCACGCGCTGCAGGGCGGCGTCCAGCGTGCTGCTGACCTGGGGTGGCGCACCGTGCGGCTGCCGCGCCAGCAGGCGACGCGCAAAGTGTGGCGCGATGCCGGCCACCACGGGCCAGGCGGAGCGCGCCAGCGCTACCTGGGTTTGCATGTCGACCGCGGGGCAGGGGGTGTTGCCGGCTGCTTGCTCCATGGACTGCAGCAGCATGCACGCGCGACGTGCCACCTGCCCAGGCGCCGCGTTGGGCGCGCGGATGAGCGCTGCGGCAATGGCGGCCTCTGCCGTCGTGAGGCCATGCGGCGCCTTCACAAAAAGCGTGCGTGCCAGCGCGTCCACGCCGACCAGCTCACCGCGCAGTGGCACGAGGTTGAGGTAGGCCTCAAGGATTTCATCCTTGCTCCAGTGCGCTTCCAGTTGCCGGGCTGCGCGCACCTGCAGCCATTTCTGGCGCCAGCTGCGCCGCCCGCCTTGCGGCCGCAGGTCGGCGTTGAGCAGGCCCGCCAGTTGCATGCTCAGCGTGGACGCGCCGCGCCGGCTCGTGTGCCGCAGGTTGGCCCAGGCGGCAGCGGCCGCAGCCTGCCAGTCCACGCCGTGGTGCTGGTCAAAACGCCGGTCTTCGGACAGCAGCAGCGCCTGCACCAGTGCGGGCGAGATGTCGGGCAGTGCCGTCCATGCGCCGCGCCGGACGTCAAAATCGGTGCGCAGGCGCTCCAGCTCGGCACCGCTGCGATCGAGCACCACCGTGGTGGAGCTGCGGTATTGTGCACGCACGGCGTCAAAGGCGGGCGGGGCGGCCAGCCCGGTCGGCCACCACAGTGCCAGCAGCAGCGCCAGCCCGCCCACGGCCATCAGCAGGACCGGTGGCAGCAACCAGCGCCAGTTGCGTATCATTTTTCGACCTGGAGTCCGCAGTTGGATGCGCCTGAGCGTGCAGCGAAGGGCGTGTCAGGCAAGACGCGACAACGCCGCAGACTACTGTCTGCAAGGCGGAGCAACGCAGCATGGCGCGTCCAGCGCTGTGCGATCAGGCGCATAGCGTCTTCATCTGATGGGTGGACATTGAAAAACGAAAAAACTCGAGCAATAACAAATAGCTGCCATAGAAAATAAGCGGTCAACTGCGGATTCTAGGTTCAACCACCTGCACCGGCGCGTTGGGGCTTTCGCCAAACATCTCGGGCGCGTAAATGGCTTCGACCCGGGTTGGTGGCAGCGCAAAGGTGCCGGCGTTGTTGAGCCGCAGCGTGTACTGCAGCTTGATGTCGCCCCTGGGCAGGTAGCGGTAGTAGCTGCGGAAGGACTCAAAGCTGCGTTCCTCGTACGCCGGCCAGGCCCAGCCCTCGCGCTCCTCGCCCTCGGTGGCGATGGCCGAATCGCGGCCCAGTCCGCTGCCCAGAATCGTTGCGCCCGCGGGAATGGGGTCGGTGACGGCCACCCACGTCATGTCGGCGTCGCTGCGGACCTGAAGCGTCACGCGCAGGATGTCGCCACGGCTGTACTGGCCCTTGGGCAGCGTGTCGTCGGCCTGCGAGACGGGCGTCACGGTCTTGCGCAGGCGGTAGCCCGCCGCAAAGGGTGCCTGCAGCGGCACGGCGGCCAGCGATTGCAGGGTCAGCCACGGCTTGCCGCTGCCCTGGTGCGTCACCGACAGGGTGCCGCGGTTGCTGTCGGGCCAGGGCAGGAACACGCTGTCCGGCGCGCCGGGCTTGGCGGATGCGGCGCTGGCGCTGTTGCTTTCCGTGTCCACGTCAGCCCAGTCAACCGGCTGCCCCTGTGCGCCCAGCCGGGCGCTGGTGAAGCCGGCCACAGCGCCCCGCTCGTGCGTGCGCGAGAACGCCTGCAGCGCCAGCTTGCCCCAGAGGTTGGCCGTGGTCGTGTTCCAGGCCCCGTCTTTTTGCCGGGCCAGGAAGCCGGACACCAGGCGACCGATGTCGTCCTGCCAGTCGGCGTCGTCCATCACCGTCAGCAGCAGCCGCGCGGCGTTGACGTCGCCGCCCTGCATCAGCCACCACCAGTTGTCGGCCCGTTCGGTGCTGAAGATGAGCCGCGTCCCCTGGACCGACAGCCGTGCCCGCAGGATGTGCATCGCCTGGGACAGGCGCTCGTCCCTGCCCGAGATGCCGTCCACGCGCTGCAGGATGTTGACCCAGTCGATGACGGCGCTGGTGGGCCACTGGTTGGGCGACACGCTGATGTTGTCGAGCATTTGCGGCGTTGCCGCACCGTAGCGCGACAGCGCTTCCACGGCGGCCAGCTTGCGCACGTCCAGGTCGGCGCGGGGCGACCAGAACCTGCGCTCCAGGCGGCCGGAAACAAAACCGGTCAGGCCCTGGATCATGCGCTTCTGCACCTCCTGTGGCAGCTTCCAGTCCGGACCTGCCGCGTCGGTAGCGGCCAGCAGCCAGGCGGTCAGCGTATCGCTGCCACCACGCGCCTGGCCCGCGCTGGGCGGGAAGTAATACGCCAGCCCGTCCTCGTCCAGGTAGGTGGGCAGCTTGGTCCGGATCGCCTCCCACTGGGCGGGGTCGTCCATGCCCATGGCCTTGCTTGTCACCTGCTCCAGGCAGGTGTAGGGGTAGCGGGCAAACCAGTCGGCAACGGCCGGCAGGCCGGTGGCCAGGCGCGGCTGCAGGTCGAGCTTGACGCCGCCGCGCTTGGCACCGCTGGCCGGCAAGGCATAGTCTGGCGCTGCCACGTCCAGCGCAAACGGCCCGTCCAGTTGCACCAGCGTGGCCTGCCGCACCGTCAGCGGCACCGCCGGCACCACGCGCTGGCTGATGGTGACGCTGTCGCGGGCGTCGCCATCCACCTGTCGCGCATCCAGCGTCCACTGCAGCGCTTCCTGCTGCGCACCGGCAGGTGAGACGGGCACGCTCACCGTCCACTGCACCTGTTGCGCCGCGTTGGCGGCGATGTCAACGGTTTGTGGCGCCAGGCCCTGCAGCCCGGCCTGCGGCGTGATTTGCACCTGCATGGCCTGGTCGGTGCCGTTGCGCAGCGTCAGCATGGCCTGAAATTCATCGCCCTCGCGCACCAGCGGCGGCAGGCCGCTGATGATCTGCAGCTCCTGCGTCGTGTTGATGGCGATCTTGCCGGTGCCAAAGAGGTCCATCCCCAGGTCGGCCACGGCCACGATCTGGAACGTGGTGAGCGCGTCGTTCAGCGGCACCTGCACCGTGGCTTCGCCGTTCTCGTCCAGCGTGATGTCGGGCTGCCACAGCAGCAGCGTATCCAGCAGCTCGCGTGTGGTGCTCTTGCCGGCGCCACCCCCGCCACCTGCGGCCACCGCCTTGCGTCCATAGTGCCGGCGACCGACGATTTCCATCTGTGCCGTGGCCGTCTGCACGCCCCAGGGGCGGCGCGCCATCATGCTGGAGAGCAGGTCCCAGCTGTCGTTGGGCATGAGCTCGAGCAGCGCCTGGTCCACCGCTGCCAGCGCCACTTCAGCGCCCGCAGCGGGGCTGCCGTCAGGCCGCGTCGCGCGGATTGTGACCGCCGCTGTCTCGCGGATCCGGTAGGTGTCCTCATCGGTCTTGACCTGCACGTCCAGCCGGTGCGCCGCGTCGCCCACGCGCAGCTCGGCCATGCCAAAGCGGAACGCCGGCTTGCTCAGGTCCACGAGGGCGGTGGGCGCAACGTAGTCGCCGTTGTCGCTGCGGAACGCCTGCCACCATTGTGCGGGCGCGCGGTAGCCCCAGCGGAAGAAGCTGGTCCAGGGCGTGTCGTGTATGCGGCCGCGCACGGCCAGCACGCTGACGTAGACATTGGGGCCCCAGGCCGGGTCTATCTTCAGTTGCACCGTCGGGTCGTCGCCGCTGAGCTGCACCACTTCCTCGTACAGCACGCCCTCGCGCTCAACGGCCACCAGCGCGGTCGCCTGGCGGAACGGCATGCGCACCTGCAGCCGCGCCGTGTCGCCGGGCGCGTATTCCCGGTTCTCGGCCAGCACGTCCATGCGGTCGTCGTCGCGCCCGCCAAACCACAGCTCGCCCTGGCGCGTGACCCACACCGAGGTTGCGGCCACGGCGACGCGGCCGGCATCGTCGCTGGCATGCGCCACCAGCTCGATCTCGCCGGGCTCATCCAGCCTGGCCTCGCAGTGCAGGCGGCCATCGGCATCGCTGTTGCCGCTGCATACGGCGCCCAGGTCCGTGGTCTCGGTGTGGCTGTCGTAGGTGTAGAAGCCGCCCACCAGGCGCTTGCGCGTGGACGTGGTCTTGTGCCGCACCGCGTGTATCTCCAGCGGTATGCCGGCTGCCGGCTTGCCGTCGAGATCGAGCGCCAGCGCCTGCAGCATGGCGTCGCTGCCGGTTGACACCCAGCCTTCGGCCCGGATGCCGGCAACCACGGCGGCCGGCCACAGGGTCTGGCTGCTGGCCAGGGTTTGCAGCTCGCCGTTGGGGTCGGGGTAGGTGGCCTCCAGCGACAGGCGCTGCGGGTACGGCGCAGCCGGCAACGGCGAGACGGTGACCTGGCCGCTGCCGTTGTCATCAAGCTCCACCGCGAGCTTGTCGGCAACGACCTGCGTGCCTGTATCTGCCTCGCGGTCCGCGGTTGGCGGCGCAAAGCTGAAGTCGTCCCAGCCGTCCCAGGACGGTGTCGTGCGTCGCGTGCTGGCCGATACCTGGACCGGCAGCCCGCCGGCCGCGCCGCCGCCCACGTAATTCACCTGCAGTTGCAGGGGCAACGCGCTGCTGGCGACCAGCGGCGGGCTGTCTTGCGGCGTGATGCTGCCTTGCAGCACCGGCAGCCGGAATTCCTCGACGCGGAAGTCACCCGTCGGCAAGGTGGGCCGATCGTTGTCGTACCGCAGCGCCACGTTGTAGCGGCCCAGCTTGGCTGCTGACGGGATGTCAAAGGTATTTTCTGCGCTCAGGCCGCCGCTGGCGGTGTCGCGCCACTGCACAGGCTGCGTGAACTCCTCGTTGCTGCCCACGTGCGTGATGACCAGCGTCTCCGGCCGCTGCTCCGGGCCTGCAAAGCCGGCCTTGGTCTGCGTGCGCAGCAGGTGCTTCATCGACACCGTCTCGCCGGCGCGCAGCAGCGTGCGGTCAAAAATGGTGTGCGCCAGCTCGTCGGGCGCCGCCTCGTTGCTGGTGGGCACGTTGAAGCGCCAGCTCTCAAACCCACGCTGCCACGACGACCAGGTAAACGCCATGTCGTCCACGCCGCGGCTTTGGGCCCGCGCGCTGACAAAGTACGCGCTCTGGAAGCTGCCCACGTAGCCATCATCGCCCCAGCACGACTTGGGCTCGGGCGTGAGATCGGCAAAGCGGGCCAGCCCGGCCGCGTTGGTGCTGGCGCTGGCGACCGGCTCGCCATCGCAGGTGGAGACCTGCACCATTGCATCGGGCACGGGCTGGCCGTCGTCCAGCGACGTGACCCAGGCCAGCGCATCCTCGCGCCCCAGCTTGAAGTGCACCGCCAGGTTGGTCACCAGCGCCGACGTGCGCACGTACATGCGGCGGCTGCTGCCGTAGCCTGCGTCCAGCAGCGATTGCCCCAGCGTTTGCGACGCGGCTTCCAGCACGTGAAATCCCGGCGCCAGCGGAACCCCGATGACTTCCAGCGGGCGCCCGTCTTCCGGCGGGGGCGGCAGCTGCAGTGGTTCGGCGCCTGCCGTGCCGTGCAGCAGCGACACCGTGCGCGTTTCCACCGAATACTCGGTCCGGTCGTTGACCGGATCGGGCAGCGCATCGCCGCCCAGGTCCTTGCCGGCTTCTTCGCGGCCCAGCCACGTGCTGTCCCAGCGCTGCACGCGCGTGAACCACTCGATGAGGGTGGCGTCGCTGTCCGCGCTGTCAAAGCCCAGGTCGCGCAGGCTGACCTGCTGGCCCTTGTTCTGCGCCAGTTTCACGTGACGCAAGGTCAGCGGCAGCAGCGCGGGGCCGTCCGGGCCTTCGGCAAAGCGTTCGACGATGCCGAAGGCGCCGCCGGCAAACTTGGCCAGCGGCGGCTCGCGGCCGGTCTTGATCTGCATGGGGAAGCTGTCGGCGTTGACCAGTGCCCGCCCGCTTTCGTCGCTGAGCCCGTCCGGCAGCTCCAGCGTCAGCGTGGCCTGCGGCGGGAGGGGGCCGTCAAACTGCAGGCGGTCGACCACGTCGTCGTCGTCGTCAAGCTCGGCCTTGAACTCGGTATTGCCCGCGCGCAGGGTGATCTTCCTGGCATCGTCGCTGGCGATGCTGGCCGTGAAGTCCACCACCAGCGGCAGCAGCGGGATGCAGTCGGCGTGGGCGTTTTCGCGCTGGCAGCTCGTGCTCGCTGAAAAGGGCTTGCGCACGCTGTACTCCAGCCGCCTCTGCTCGCCGTTGCGCAAGCCGTTGGGCGCAGCCACGCCGGCGTCAAATACCAGCGCCATGTCGGTGGCTGGCGTCAGGCGGCGCGCGCATTGCACAACCCAGTAGCGCTCGGGCTGCTCGGCGGCATCCTCGCTCGCGCCGGCTGCCTCGAGGATTTCGTCGCGCTGCGGCGCGCCCACAATGCGCACCGGCACGCGCTCGCCCGGCGACTCCAGCTTGCACCACACGTGTTCGGTCATGCTCTCAGGCGTGGCGGGCCCCGTCAGCTTGAGCACAAACGCCTGTTCTTCTTCTATGTCCTGCCACATCCACGGCCGGGCGTCGTCTATTTGCGGGCCGCCGGTGTTGAAGGCAAAGCGCAGCGTGCCGTCCAGGGTGCTGCCATCGGTTGCCTCAAAGTCCGTGTCTGCCGCAGCTTCGCAGCGCACGCCGGCGGGCAGTTCGTCGGCAAAGTCGTAGACCCACTCGCGCGCGCTGGTCCAGCGCCCCTGGCCGGTTGCAGCATCCTTGCTGTCGCAGGAAATGTGCAGCGGATCGGCTGCGGCCGGGTCGCCAAAGGGCACCACGTCGGCATCAAACCTGGCCACGGCCTGTTGCACGCGCGCCACCTCGCCCTGCGGCGTGAACGCGCTGACCCGGGCAGCCGCCGCATTGGACGCGTACACGCCGGCAAGCAGCGCCAGCAGCGGGATCAGCCCGCGTGTCACGGTCCGGGTGTTTCTTCTTTTCATCGTGCTCTTTTCTCTCGTGTGGCTGGGCCAGTGCAGGTCAGGCATTGTCCATGCGCGCGGGACGGGCTTGATTTTTGCCGATTTAGCCTAAAATAGCTAACAGACTCCGGGGCTGTACTGGTTTCGACGTGGGTTGGAATTGCTTTGGGGCATGCCGAGGTTCAGTCACCTCGTAAAACCGCTGAAAAAAAGTAACTGCAAACGACGAACGTTTCGCACTCGCCGCTTAAGCGGTGAGCCTCGCAACAGCAGGCCGGTGGGCTGGGCAAGGGGGTAGCAATACCTCCCGGCTGCGAGGGCATTCACATCGGCTGGCTTGTACCCGGGTGCCTTGGGTGCAGGTAAGACACAAGGGCACTGGTCACCGGCGCAGCGTGCGGCTGCGCGGCGCAGGTGGCGAGACACAAATCAGACCGCTAAGCATGTAGAACCGGGTAAGGAAGATTTGCGGACGGGGGTTCGACTCCCCCCAGCTCCACCAAACAGCAGACCCCAACCGCTTGCGGTTGGGGTTTTTTTGTTGGCGCCTGTCCATTGTTGCATCTCCAGGTGAACGCCTGCGAACACGGCTTGTCGTCCGGCACGGCTGTCTCCAGCATCATCGCGATCATGCGCCGCCTCGCGGATCCGAAGCCAGCCAGATGGCAACCGCGCCGCTGGCTGGACTGCGGATGAAACGTCAGCGAATCTGGCCGCTCGATCTTCAAGAGGTTGGGACATGCCAATGGCGCCGTCGCAACACGGCCTGGCGTGACAAGCGCGTTCGAGTACTCGCAGGTGACGCGGAACCACCTGCCTGACCTTTGCATGGCTCCCGGATCGAACGCTTGACTTGTGGAGACGCTGCCCTCCAGGGGCACGCGTAGTCCAAGTCGACGCGGGCGATGCGCAGGCGCGCGTTGCGCTCGGGCTCTGGCAGGGCGAACGCCGAGCAAGCGCGGGCGGACCGCAGCCGCCTCATGCCTGAACAACGCACGCTTCAAAAGCAAAAACGGCGCGCCGCAGTGCTTTGATATGATGGCCGCCGCGTAGTTACTCAAAAGTAAGTTCGGCCGCGTTGCTCGTGCTGCATGCAGCCGGGGTGGGCACCCACGCCATGCACCGCGCCGGAGAGGAGACTCATGGACGCCGAATCACCGGCCTTGCTCTGGACACCCGGTCCTGAACGCGTCGCGCAAGCGCGCGTGACCCGCTTCATGCAGTGGCTGCGGGAAAACAACCGCGCGTCAGCGCAGGATTACGCGGCGCTGTGGCAGTGGTCGGTCACCGATCTTGAAGGGTTCTACGGCGCGGTCTGGGACTACTTTGACTTCCCGCATTCGGCACCGCCCGCGCAGGTGCTGAGCACGCGCAAGATGCCGGGGGCGCGCTGGTTCGCGGGCGCGCAGCTCAATTTTGCGCAACAGATGTTCCGCCAGCACCCGGATGACCCGGACCATCCGGCCATCCTGGCGCGCTCGGAAGTCAGGGACCTGCAGACGCTCACCTGGGGGCAGCTGCGCGCGCAGGTTGCGTCGGTCGCCCGGCACTTGCGCGAGATGGGCGTCACGCGCGGCGACCGTGTGGTGTCGTACATGCCGAACATCCCCGAGACCATGGTCGCGTTCTTCGCGGTCTGCAGTTTGGGCGCCATCTGGTCCTCCTGCTCGCCGGACATGGGCGCGCGCAGCGTGCTCGACCGGTTCCGGCAAATCGACCCCAAGGTGGTTTTTGCTGCCGACGGCTATCGCTATGGCGGCAAGGATTTCAGCCGGCTCGATGTCATTGCCACGCTGCGTGAGGAGTTGCCGACGCTGGAGCACGTCGTCCTGCTGCGATACCTTGACCGGGCAGCGGCAGTCGATGGCGCAGTGTGCTGGAGCGACATCGCCCACACGCCCACCACCATGACGTTCGAGCAGGTTCCGTTTGACCACCCGCTCTGGGTGGTGTATTCATCCGGCACCACCGGACTGCCCAAGCCCATCGTCCACAGCCATGGTGGCGCGCTCGTCAAGGGCACGCAGGACACGGCGTTCCAGTTCGACCTCGGGCCGCAAGACCGCTTCATGTGGTTCACAACCACTGGTTGGATCATGTGGAACCTGCAGATGTTCGGCCTGCTCGTTGGCGCAACGATCTGCCTCTACGACGGCAGCCCGGGCCATCCGGATCTGGATGTGCTCTGGCGCTTTGCCGACGAAGCCGAGCTGACGTTCTTTGGCGCCGGCGCGGCCTACTATCTCGGCTGCCGCAAGGCGGGCGTCGCGCCCGGTCGCTGGATGCGCTCGCGCACGCTGAAAACCGTGGGCTCCACGGGCTCGCCGCTTTCCGAGGAGGGCTACCGCTGGATCATGGCGCAGTTTCCGGACGTGATGGTCGGTTCCACCAGCGGCGGCACCGACGTGGCCGCGGGCTACGTCGGCTGCTGCCCGACGCTGCCGGTCTACGCTGGCGAAATGCAATGCCGCAACCTCGGCGTTGCCGTATACGCGTACAGCGACGCCGGCCAGCCGGTGGATGACGAGGTCGGCGAGCTGGTCGTGACCGAACCCATGCCCAGCATGCCGCTGTACTTCTGGAACGACGAGGACGGCAGCCGCTTGCACGACAGCTACTTCAGCACGTTCCCCGGTGTGTGGCGCCATGGCGACTGGATCCGGATCACGCCGCGCGGCGGTGCGGTCATCTATGGCCGCTCGGACACCACCATCAACCGGCACGGCGTGCGCATGGGCACCGCTGAGATCTACAGCGTGGTTGATGACTTCCCGGAGATTCAGGACAGCCTGGTGGTCGATCTGGAGTATCTCGGCCGGGATTCATCCTAGATTCCGCAGTTGGATGTGCCTGAGGGTGCAGCGAAGGGCGTGTCAGGCAAGGCGCGACAACGCCGCAGACTACTGTCTGCAAGGCGGAGCAACGCAGCATGGCGCGTCCAGCGCTGTGCGATCAGGCGCATAGCGTCTTCACCTGATGGGTGTTCATTGAAAAACGCAAAACTTCGAGCAATAACAAATAGTTGTCAAAGAAAATAAGCGGTCAACTGCGGATTCTAGGTTCATACATGCCGCTGTTCGTGATCCTGCGCCCCGGCGTCCAGCTGGACGCAGCGCTCAGCCAGAGGATCAGGCATGCCATAGCCGAGCAACTGGGGCCCCGCTACGTTCCCGACGATGTGATCCCGGTGCCCGACATCCCGCGCACGCTGAGCGGCAAGAAGATGGAGCTGCCGATCAAGAAGCTGCTGCTTGGCAAGGCCATGGGCGAAGTGGCGAGCCCGGGCGCCATGGCCAACCCCGAAATCATCACGTGGTACCAGGAATTCGCGCGGCAGCGTGACACGGCCGACCGCAGCCCCGCCGGCGCCGCAACGTGAGCATCCCTTTTTCCAAGTCATGGAGGAGCCATGCCATTTGCAGAAAAACAACCTCAAACCCTGCCACACGGCAACCCCGAAGGGTCCGGACACCGGACCCGCAAAACCACCGCGTCTTCCAAGGAGATACACAAAATGGAATTCCGCAAGAAACTGATTTGCGCCATCGCTGGCGCCACCCTGACGGCGCTTGCCGGCACTGCGTCCGCCGCCATATCGGACGGCGTTGTCAAAGTCGGCGTGATGAACGACATGTCCGGCCCCTATGCTGATCCTGCAGGACCCGGTTCGGTCGTCGCCGCGCAAATGGCGGCCGAAGACTACGTCAAGGCCACCGGTTCCGAGCTGAAGATCGAGATCATCTCGGCCGACCACCGGAACAAGCCCGACGTCGGTTCCGCCATCGCCCGCAAGTGGTATGACTCCGACGGGGTCGATGCGATTCTGGACGTGCCCACATCGTCGGTGGCGCTGGCGATCAGCCAGATCACCAAGGACGCAAACAAGTCGTTTGTGATCAGTGGCGCTGGCGCCTCCAGCCTGTTTGGCAGCGCGTGCTCGCCCAACACCGTGCTCTGGACCTGGGACACCTGGATGCAGGGGCACGGCACCGGAAGCGCCGTAGTGAAGAACGGCGGCGACACCTGGTTCTTCCTGGCTGCTGACTATGCGTTTGGCCATGCGTTGGCGGAGGACACCGGCAAGGCGGTTGAAAAGGCCGGTGGCGAGGTGCTCGGCACGGTGAACGTGCCGCTGGGCACCACCGATTTCTCGTCTTTTGTCCTGCAGGCACAAGCGTCCAAGGCCAAGATCGTCGGTCTGGCCAACGCGGGCGCTGACACGATCAACTCGATCAAGCAGGCGTCCGAATTCGGCCTGGTGCAAGGTGGGCAGAATCTTGCTGCGCTCATCATGTTCGTGTCCGACGTCCACAGCCTGAGCCTGGACGTCGCGCAGGGGCTGATGGTGACCACGGCGTTTTACTGGGATCTGAACGAGCAGACACATGCGTGGTCTAAGCGTTTTGCCGAACGCAACAGGGGTCGCTACCCGACCACGCTGCACGCGGGCGTGTATGCCGGTCTGCTGCACTATCTCAAGGCCGTCGACGCACTGCAGGACGACAGCGACGGCGCTGCGGTGGTCGCCAAAATGAAGGAAATGCCAACCGACGACCCGCTTTTTGGCAAGGGCAGCATTCGTGAAGATGGGCGCAAGGTCCAGCCCGCGTACCTGGTTGAGGTGAAGAAGCCTGAAGAATCCAAGTACGCATACGACTACTACAAGGTGCTGCAGACCATCCCGGCGTCCGAGGCCATCCGACCCATGAGCGAAGGGGGCTGCCCACTGGTTGAAGAAAAAAGCTGATCGCGCCCATTTCCGGACCGGACCCCGCCGGCACATGGCCGGCGGGCTTGGCATGGGGTCGACGCGGCATCCGCAGGGCTGTCACCAGTACAAACAATCACGCCACAAGCGCGTTTTCTCCGTTGCGCTCGCCCATGCCAGCAATGCCGTGCTGGCAGCGTGAAGGCAGGCTCATCTGGTCAACGGCAGTTGCCCGCAATGCTGTAACCGGCGGCACGGGCTGCCTTCTCGGACCGGAACAGCACACGATTCCGGGGCGACACCCGGTCATAGCTGGGGCAGCCGGCCGGCAGATGATAGATGCGGCTGCGCGGTTGCCAATGATGGTGTTGCTTCTGGCAGGCTTTGATGCTGGCGTGCCGTCGGCGGAAACGGCGGTGACGCCCCGGCGCCAAAGCCACGGAGGCACCGGTGCGGGCTCGGCCCACAGCCCCCTGCCGGTCAGGCGTGCGGTCTTTTGTACCGCGTAGAGGTCTTGATCGGTGACGTATTGGTCGTACACCCAAGCCATGCCGCGGCGCACCTGCTCTGCACTGGTGTCCAGCCCGCCGCACCAGACCCGGCCCAGGGTGCGCTGATAGCGATCCGTCCCGGCAATCTGAACGCGTGCCACTGTGTTTGCACACATGCCGCGCAGCGATTGCGTGGAACGCCTGCCAAAAGGCTGGCCGCGCTCGGGTGCATCAATTTCGGTCAGGCGCACGCGCACCGGTTTGCGGTCGTGCAGGACGGTCAGCGTGTCGCTATCGGCAACGGACACGACGCGGCCGGTCATTTCTGTCGCAACGGCTGATGCGGACACCGCAAGGAGAATGCCCGCGAGGAAAACCAGGGAACCTCTGCACAACCTGGCCGCTTCCCGGCAGATGCGAGACCGTGAGTTCATCAAACAAATGCGCCTGGCTGCCGCGTGCGGCCCTGAACGCTGATCCAACAATGCACGCACGTCCATGAAGCTGTCCGAGAGTGGGGCAGCCAAGGCCGTAGCGCGGGTTGCCCCCGCATGCGCTGGCGCGTGGCGTCGAGCGACCGCGAGCGGTCTGCAGGGCTTGGTCGACGACACCATATTGCACCTTCATTCATGCAGTGGTGGCTTGGATGTTCTGATCCGGCGGTCGAAGACGCGCTGTGCGACGTGCCACGGTACGGCCAATTGGCCAGTCTTGGCATAGGCACCTGATGGGGGCCCGGATCATCTGTCGTTTCGACCGCATCTTGTGCTTTGGACACCGTCTCGGAGCCAGACTCGGCCGCCCAACCTGTTCTGGATTGTAAATAGCATCCTGGAGGCAAAGACCGGATCCGCAGGGGGGAACGGCCACGGCCGCCAGCATCGCCGCCGGCCACGGATCGTCCAGGAGCAAGGCGTCAAAGGCGATCCCGGGCTGCGCGGGGAAAAAAAGAGCGTATCTGGCACATGCGGGTCGGAAATTCTGACGTCGGCATTTTCTACGCGCTTCTTGCCGTGTCTCTAATCGCTGCGCCCGACGGCGTCATCGGGACGGCGGAAAACAAGAATTCCCCAAAAGACACGGATTCGACTTCCTGACCTGCAGACAAATCACCCGCCGTGTGGCAAGTCCCGGCCTCTTTGGCCCGATACCGCAGTCATGGGCCTTTGCCTGCCCGCTGACCACGCGGAATCCCTACGCAGGTTTTCCAGGTGCAACGGGACATTTCCTGTCATCCATCAGCACCCATGTCCTACATGGAACGGCACAAGCGGGGCATAGCATGACCCTACCGTTCGACACCCGCGCAGCGCGGCGTCCGGGTCTGAATCAGGACCCTGGATCCGCAGCACGGCAATCCTGGCGTCGACGGCCTCGTTTTTACTCAGAGCTTGAAAATGAATTGATCGCGCCCGAGAGGATCGCCAAAGCCCGTCCAATCAAGACGCAAAGCGCAGGCATGGCCCGTGCCATGGCGAGCATTTGCAACGCGGAGTGGGCGGGTTTGGGCGGTCAAAGCGGGCATGAGGGATTCTTTCTCAATCGCGGGCTGAGTCCGGTTCGCAAGCGCGCGGTATCCAACGCCAAGCGGCTGAGTCACACGCGATAGACGACGGGAAGTCGAAGCAAGGCCATGCTTGCATCTGGCGTGGCCGGCCTTGGGTTCATGGGCGAACAGGGCTGACAGGGCCACGTTTTCGTATGCGTGATCCGGGCGCTCAGCCGCAAAGGCCGAGCCTGCGGTACGCGCCGCCAGAGCCGTTGGCTGCTGCGGGTGCCCGTCGACGGTGCTCGGAAACCCATGTGGCAACCGTCGGGACGGATGGATACCCATCCATGCACGGACGGCGTCGATGATTGTTGGCATTCCGTCTGGTTCTGGCAGCCGTTGCGGGACTAGAGACTGCGCGCATCAATTGCTCCGAGCGCACCATGTGCGACCGTGCGCTGCAATGCAGCGTAGCGGCGCCCAACGGCGGCCAGATCCGCCGCGTTGTCGATGCTGCGCTGCGCGTCTGCCCAGACCAGATCGGCATGGTGCAGCAGCACCTTGCGGCGCGCGTCGTCGCTCTCGCACGCGATCACGCTGGAGAGCACGTCCAGTGCCCGGATCATCACGGCCGGGCTGCCCGATGCGTTCTGGCGGATCATGTGGAACATCACGTTGACCAGGCCGCCATACGTCAGACTGGGCGCGACGAGCGCAACGGCATCGTCGCGCGTCGTCACGCCGCTGCGCAAGTGCGCTCCGGCCAGGTCGCAAAGGGCCACACCGAGCCGGTTGAGCACGCTCATGGCGGTTTGCGGATCGTTGATTCCCGGTGACAGGGCCCGAACCGCCACCTCGACCAATTGTCGTACCGCGTATTCCAGATCGCCGGCGCTGCCGCGCGTCCGCGCCAAAGCGGTTGCGTTGACGACCGCCTCCTCGGCTTCTGGCACCTGGACAGACATCAAGGCGATGGGCGCGCCGGGAAATACATAGTCGCCCCGACGTACAAGAAGCCGTATGGCAGTTCCGTGTTTCGCTGCCCAGTTGGCCAGACTTGCTTCGTCGAGTTGCTGCAGGTAGCCGCGTCGTTTGTCGACGATGGTGGTGGCGTTCAACCAGAATGTTGCGGGCGGCGGCTCGGTTTGTGCCTTGTCGGCGACTGTGGACTTCATGGCCAGGCGAATGTCTTCGCTCACGAGTTCAATGACCGTGTCGACGTTGATGCGATTGGCCATGTGGCCAACGAAGTAGACCAGCGTCGCGACGCACGCAAAGGCCAGCAGGACGCCGAAACTCAGGGCCAGGTGCGGCGTGAACGCTCCTTCTTCCTGCGTTCTGACACTGCTGAGCACCATCAGTGCGTATGAAAAGGTCCCCAGGAAGGCGCCCAATGAGAGCTGCACCCCGCGATCGCTGGTGAAATTCCGGAGCAGGCGCGGGCCCATTTGCCCGGCCGCGAGCGACAGGGCGGCAATGGTGATGGAGAAGACAGTGCCTGCGACCCCGATCGTCGACGACGCGATGGCGCCAAGCAGTGTGCGTGCCCCCGCGCCACCGCCGTTGTAGAGCCAGTTGCTGTTGGTCATCCACGCAGGCAAGTCGACATTGCGGTCCACGCCCAGCAACGCGATCGCCAGCAGGATGCCTGCAAGCACCATGGCGCCCGGAACGGGCCAGAAGGCCTCGCGCAGTTGGTTGACAAGTTTCAGGATGCGCGCATTCATGGAATGGGCCGCCCGGGCTTTGAACTGACCCGCGGAAGCAGGGCAGTTGGGGGGTGGTCGTCGAGCGGCTGTCTGCAGTCTATCGAGCCCAGTCGCATGAGTCCAGCTGCTGGTTGCCGGGTTTTGGCTTGGGCAGCCTGTCGGCAGGTGATAGACGCGACTGCGACGGTTGCCAATGGTGGGGCGGCCTGTCATCGAGGCTGCTTGCGCGCCCGTATCCGCTGCGGTTTTCCTGGCGACATGATCTCCGGGTCAACGCGGAAGATAGTTGGCAAGCATTGTCAGCTCACCGGATGACAGATGATCTCGGCCCTTGCGGGCCTTGTATGAAAGCCGCCTGCGGCGGCTCATGATGAATCATGGCGGCGCAGCCGCAGTCATTGCCGCCGCGAAGCGGCGCGGTCATCAACGCGTCAGCGAGCTCATCGTCATGTGCCTGATCTTGCTGAGCATCGCTTTTAATCAGGACGCGCAGTGGGCGCCAGCTTGAGCCCGAGATTGTTGTGGCTGTTGTGCGCAGCCCGCTGCACCGAACAAGGAGGTCGATCGGTGACGTACGGGTTGTAAACGCACATCATGTCACGGCGAATCGGCCCGGCGCTGGGATCTATGCTCGCGCACAGACGCGGCCTCACGTCTGTGCGCACTTTTGTTTGCACCATCGCGCGCAAGGGATTGTGTGGAGCGCTTACCAAAGGATCGGCACCGCTCCGGCGCCATCCATCTTGGTCAGGCAAAGGCGTACCTGGTGGCGCTCTGCGTCTTGGTCAGCGCGCCGCCATCGGTTACCGAAACACCTCGGCTGATAATTTTTGCCGCGGCGCAGGCGTCTCAATGAGCAGGATGCATGCGATTGCAGCGGGACCAACGCATAAAAAAAGCCCCAAGCGTCGCCCGGATGTGGGTCCAGACGTGGGGCTGAGTTTTTGCAATCCGATTTTTATCGAGCAAATTCAGTGAATTATGCAAAAAAACTGGCGGAGAGGGCGGGATTCGAACCCGCGAAGGGTTATTCACCCTTACACGCTTTCCAGGCGTGCGATTTCAACCACTCATCCACCTCTCCGTGGCCGGTCATGCGTTATTGTAGTGGCGTGCGCCGGTTGGTCGTGCAATCCGTTGTTATCCGGCGGCGCGGGCGGTGAAGTGACATTTGGGGGTTCTTGCGGGTTTGTCCAGACAATTGCGTCTTTTTACCGCTATCTTGCCGACGCGGCAGGAGCAGCAGGCGGTGGCGGCGTTGCGGCGCGGCTGGGCGCTGCCGCAGCAGCGGCTGCGGCCGCAGGTCGAGCGGCTGCACCTGACGCTGCAGTTTGTGGCAGATTGGCCGGCGGCGCGGCTGGCCGTTTGGCAGCAGGCGCTGGCCGGGCTGCGCTTTGAGCCGTTTGACATCGTCCTGGCGCGCAGCGAGCGCTGGCGAACGCCCGGTGGTGAACTGCTGGTGCTGCTTCCGCGTGCGTGCCCGGCGCTGGTGGCGCTGCACGCTGCCACCGCAGC